>NZ_MJUY01000029.1:0-26300 GCF_002237635.1 Acetobacterium sp. MES1 | reverse complement strand
AGAGCCTGAACATCTCTATCTTACATGGAAAGGTGATTTTTGGGTATAACCCTTTTGCCCACCACCCGCATAGCAGGTGGTTTATTATTTCGCACGTTTTGCGTGCTCAACAGACTAAAGTCTAAAACTCAAAAGATGCCGGATCACCGTCAAATTCCAGCAGGGCGTACTCGATCACATTCACAAAATCGGCCATCTTCAGCTGTTTCGTGGAAAGATTGACCGCCATTCGAAGCCTTTTCCCGGTTTGCTCCTGCCATTTTTTCTGTTGCGCCATGGCGGTGCGGATCACCCATTCACCAATTGGAATGATGAGCTCGGTCCGCTCGGCCAGGGGGATAAATTTTGCTGGCGCCAGTAGACCCCGCTCCGGATGATGCCAGCGGATCAGGGCCTCAAAGCCGTTGATCTCCTGGGTGGTGGCATCCACCTGCGGTTGATAGACCAGTTCAAATTGATTGTTATCAATGGCCGAATAGAGATCGTTACTCAAGGTCATGTTTTCATCGATGTCTTCTTTTAGACTGTCCTCGTAAAAAACAAACTGGCCCTTGCCCTGCTCCTTTGCTTCATACATCGCAATATCGGCATTTTTAATCAGCAGTTCCGGCGAGTAACCATCCTGGGGAAAACAGGCAATCCCAATGCTGGCGCTGATATGAAGATTGTAGCTATCCATGGCAATGGGTCGTTCCAGCAAAAACACATGACCCAGCGGTAAAAAGCGGCCAGCTCGGGGCTATCTGCAAGGCTCATCATGAACAACAGCATCGACCAGAGGGCCAGATTCAGGCAAATCATCCCAAAGACCCCTCTGGCACCATTCTTTTTGCACGGATACAAGGTCACAATGGTGGTGATCAGATAATACATAAAGCAACTAAAATAAATAGCGGCAAACCAGTTCATATCCAAATCCTTCCTCCCTCCGATTGGCAGGCAAACATGAGGCACTGATCTTTACTCCATTATACCCCGTCAGCCGCTTGATAAACCCTGCCTTTTGATTTTTTGACACCGTCTTTCCGGCCTCCATTAACCCCAAATCAACGTTTCCCCATTTACAACTTCACCAGAAACGGTTATACTAATTCTGGACTCTTAATCGTACTAAACTTCATACCCAAGGAGGAAATCCATGTCCCTTGTACAAAACATCATCGAAACATATAATCTTGTTTATCAGGTCAAAAAAGACTATCCCCTGGAAATCATTGTCACCACCGATCTCTACAACGAACGACTTAAACTGGCCAACACCAAATGCGACCAGGCCATTGTCACGGCCTCCCGGCAGGAGCTTGAAAACAGTAGCAAGCTACTGGTACTGCCAGACGAAGCGGATCAACATTATTATCTGCTACTGCACGAGGATCTGTTTGATGAATCACAACAGTATTGCCAGGCGATTGCATACGAATATACCCGGCTGATTGATTATGCCGACATCCAGGAAAAATATCAGGTTGCCAATTTGCGGGCCGCTCAATTTCCTGACTCGGCCTGTTTTTTATTTTTAGCCGAGGTGCGGGCCTGGTATCGGGGTTTTAATCTCTATTACAACCTGATCAGCGCTGAAAACAAAGCGGTGCTGTTTTCTTATCTGTGTGGCACGGTGCCGGAATATGAAAGCGTCCTTTCCTTTGATCTGGGCGCTCACATGCAGGCTCTGGCTGAATTTTACGGACAGGCCCTGGCCATCGGTGCCTATGTGAACTTTGATGTCAGCCTGCCGGACTACTTAAACCGCCATCACGTTCACGAACTGCTTAAGGCTCTCCACGATAACATTGATAATCCCAGTATTTTTGATAACTACGAGATGATTAATCAAACCTATGAGGATTTTATCTTGCGTAAAGCCAAGGATTTGGAGCCCCATGTCCACAGCCACTGCTGCAACCATATTCACCACGATCATTAAGGCCGTTTTCATAAATAGTCTAAAAAAGCCTGCCAAAGCGGAATTGCGACGGTAAAAAAGGTTGAATTAATCCGCTTAAAACAGTACAATTAGCTTAGCCTAAAAATTATGACACTTGATCGTGTACAAATCTGGAGAAAATATTTGGAACAATCAAACCAACCCAACGAAACCTTTAATATTGCACAAATCATCAAGCAGAAAAACCTGGTGGCTTACTTTCAGCCAATCATGTCTGTCACCGGGAAAAAAATTCTGGGTCTGGAGGGCCTGATTCGGGGGATCATTCCCGGAGCGGAAAAAACCATTCCGCCCCAGCAGCTTTTTTCTGCCGCCCATACCGCCGGACTGACCATCCCCCTGGATCGGGCCTGCCGTGATGCGGTACTGTCCGCCTTTTTAGATTATTATCAGGTCAATCCGGATCTGCTGCTTTTTCTTAATCTGGACACCGCCATCATTGATGAAGTGGGGGGGTCGAATTATCTCTGCGACCAGGTCGATAAGAGCGGCATCAACCCTAAAAATATCGTCATTGAGATCAACGAGTCCAAGGCCTTAAACACCAGCGGCCTGACCCAGTTTGTCGCCACCTACAAAAACAAAGGCTTTCTGATCGCCCTGGACGATGTCGGCGCCGGGTTTTCGAATATGGATCGGATTGCCGGACTGAAACCGGATATCGTTAAAATTGACCGCTCGATTATAAAAGATATGGATCATATTTACCACAAGCAGGAGGTCTTTAAATCGCTGGTGAATCTCACCAATAAGATTGGGGCCCTGATTGTGGCTGAAGGGGTGGAAACCCGCAGCGAAGCCATCCAGGTGCTAAAACTCGGCGGCCAGGTCATTCAGGGCTTCTATTTTGCCAAACCAGGCAATGATTTTGTGCTCAAAGCCGAGCTGATCGCTAAAACAGCCGAGGTCGTGGATGCCTACAAGGCACTGCTGCTAAAGGAGCTGGAGGACTATAATCAGAAGTGTCTGGCCTACACCCAAACCGTCAATGGCATGATCAAGGCGTTGGCGGTGGTGGATCACCCCGATGAATTTGATGGCCAGCTGACAAAATGCCTGACGGGCGCCGAAGCCGTGGATTGCGCCTATGTCCTCGATGAATCCGGCATTCAGTGCAGCGATACGGTGGGCGCCAAAAATATCGGGGCCTGCGAAAAGCTGGTCTTTCACTCCGCCAAGATGGGTGTTGATCATTCGATCAAAAACTTTTATTATAATCTGATCAAGCGCAAACAGGACACCTATATTTCCGAGCCCTATGTGTCAATGGCCACCGGCAGTCTCTGCATCACCTATTCCCGGGTCTTTCGGCTGGCAGCCAAAAAATACATTCTCTGTGTCGATTTTCTAGAAACCCAGCAGCCCCTGGCTGCCCAGTTGCTGTAAGGCAAAAAAAGATGAGCATCGTGTTCATCTCTGACTGTCTAAAAAGATAACCCAGTACCGACAATTGTTACATCATGTTGTACGCATCGGAGCGGACACGGCATCGCCTGTCCGATTCCGCAGCGTACAACAGATTGACAATTGGTCGGTACGGAAGTTTATGGACAACCTGGATGAACATCGCGTTCATCTTTTTTTTATTCCTAAAAATGATTTTTCCGGTATTGGCTGAAATCGACCTTAGCGGGCCGACCGGTGAGTTCGTCAAAGTAGTCTTCGGCGGTTTTATCGGTAAAATTGCCGTCAGCAAAAAGAATATTTTTCTTCATTTTTACCTGGAGCTCATAGAGTCGCCGGGTCAGTTCTTCACTTTCCTGCTCATCCATCATAAACTTGACGCCGTACTCAAACAGACTTTCACTAAGCTCCGCAACCCGGACAGGGGTGCCAATGGCGGTCATCTCGCCGCCCATCAGGGTGGCTGCAAAGCGTAACGTGAAATCCCGTTCCAGTGGAAATTGAATATTGGAAATAAAGCACAAGCCCCCAGGACCGATATCTTTAATCAATACCCGGGAATTGCCGACATGCATCTGTTTATCGTTAATGCGCAGAATCGTCAGTTCGGTGATTAAAAAATTACGAAACCGCTGGCGGAAATATTTGCGCCGTTCCACCTGGGATTTCGCCGTGGTTCGACTCAGTGGCGGCCGACATTTGCCTTTTTGTAGCAATTCATCGATTTTTAAAAAGGGTACCGGCCGCGAATAGAGATAGCCCTGCCCCGAAAAGCAGTTGTGTTCTTTTAGAAAAGCCAGATGATCCCAGTTTTCAATGCCCTCGGTGACCAGCTTGATGTGCAGCGCCTTGGTCAGATTGATAATGGCCTGGGTGATGATGGCCGTTTTACTGTCGAGCATGACGTTTCTGATGAAGCTGGCATCCATTTTTATGATATCAACATTAAAATGATTCAGGTAGCTCAGCGACGAATAGCCGGTACCAAAATCATCCAGAGCCACTTTTATCCCGACCGCCTGCAATTTCTTAATGTCATCAATGGCTTTTTGGGAGTCTTCAACCAGCAGGCTTTCGGTTAGTTCGACGATCAGGTATTTGGGGTCGACCTCATATTCGGCCAGAATATCCTGGATGTTTTCGACAAAATTGCGTTCGTAAAACTGGATGCTGGAAAAATTCAAAGATATATAGACCGGTGGATACCCTTTTTGAAGCCAATAGCGATGATCATCACAGATTTTTTGCAGCATCCATTTCCCCATTTCAACGATGGCGCCGGTTTCTTCGGCTAGAAAAATGAACTCATCCGGTGAAACAATCCCCCAATCCGGATGATTCCAGCGAATCAGTGCCTCTATGGCTAAAATATCATTGGTTTTGATCCGCACAATTGGCTGATAAAAAACCATGAACTGATTCCGTTTAAGGGCCATCCGCAAATCATGACGCAGCTGAAGCTGTTTGTAATTCTGAATGTTGAGCTCGGATGAATAAAACTGGTAGCGGTTGTGGCCCTCTTTTTTCGACCAGATCAGGGCAATATTAGCATAACGAATCAATTGCTCAACCTCATCCGGTTCGTCAGGAGTCCGACTGATGTCGTCATCAGACAATGGCTCATCCATCGACAGCTCCTGGGCTTCTACCTCCAGAGGGTAGACACTGACACCCACATTGACATTGATATTAAACTCATAGACCTCGATTTTAAAGGAGCGGTAAAAGAAATCGATGATTTCGGCCACTCTGGCCTGATAGGCATCCAGATTAATCAGTCCCTCGATGACAATCGCAAACTGATCCTCGGAATACCGTGAAATCAGGGTATCTTTGCCAAACAAACCGCGCAGCCGCATGACCAGCTGGACAATCAGCTGCTGTCCAACCCGATGCCCCAGCGAATCATTGATCTCCTTAAAACCCTCAAAGTCCAGCATCAGAAGCACCAGGCTGGATTTTTTTAAATTGGCCTGGCGACATTTTTCGGCCAGCTCTTTTCTTAACTGGCTGGCTTTGGGCAACGCAGTGATCTCATCATAGTTGGCCAGTTTTTCTATTTTCTTTTGCATCACAATGCGGTTGGTGATATCCCGAAAATCCAGCACCAGGCCAGCAATGGTCGGATGGCTAAGAAAATTCCGGACATGGACTTCCAGGTAGATGGCTTTATCGGTCTGACCTGCAAAGCTGATAACCCCCGTTTGGACCTGCTCCGGTTCATTGAGGACGGTGTCAATCATCGCTTTTAAGACCTCGGCCTGATCCGGCTCATAAAAATCATAAATCAGGCGCCCCTTCATCCGCCCGGGATGATAGCTGATCACCTTCCGGGCGGTGTCACTGATATAGCTGATAATGCCCGCTTCGGATATAATCGCAAACACCACCCCCGACTCCTGCACCAGAATTCGGGAGCGCTGCGAAATTTTCTCGATTTCTAGTTGTTTGCTGGCAATGGCCCGTTCGTAGGCCTTTTTTTCACTGACATCCTGGATGGTGCCATAGACATGGGCAATCTGTCCGGCCGAATCCAGCCGGAACTCGACAATCTGAAAAACATCACGAATCGATCCATCCTTGTGAATGACCCGAAAGGCCAGCTCAAAGGGTTCTTCTGACAGATCCCCGAAGGTTGAGTCGGTGATAATGCTGCGATCCTCGGGGTGAACCCGGCTCAGAAAATCATCAAAGGTGCCCTTGAACTCGGCTGCCGTAATCCCAAAAATGCGCAGTGCCTCGGCTGACATGTAGTTCTGGTCCGAAACCGCATCCATTTCCCAACTGCCGATTTTGGCCAGCCGCTGGGCCTGCTCAAGATTTTTTTTAATAAAACCAATTTCATTCTCCAGCTTTTTGATGTCGCTGATATCCTGAATGGTACCGACCAGATCGGTGTTCAGGCCGTCTTTATTGTTAATTGGCTCACCCACCAGCCGGACATATTTCGAGGTGATCAGCTGGTTGAGATCGTCTGGGTAGACAAACTGAAAATAGGAATCGGCCTTTTTTTGATGCTGATCTGGAATCGTTTCCATAATGCGATAGTATTCATCACTAAAATAAACTGTGTCTGAACCGATGACATAGGTCCAGGTTCCGGTTTTCATCATTTCCTGAGCATGGCGCCGGTTTTCGATTAACCATTCGTCTTTTTCCGGCAATGCGGCCACTTCTTTTAATTTAATCCGATTCAATAAGTTCTCTAACGCCACCACGCTCACCATCCTTCCATCTTACTATCCGGTTGAGGATCACTGACTTTTTCATTGCTCCCCCTTCACTGATTTCTACTTCCTACTTAAAAGTATACGCTGATTTAAAGGGGTTCGCAATCCCCTGTTTTACTTTATTGCCCGGGTAATGTCAACATCACACCCTCATTGGTACTGTTTCTCTGCCGTTATTGACTACCTGATCGCCGATCCGCTTAAAGGTCAATTACAAAATGGTTGCTGTTTCATGCTTGCTGATGGTTCAAGATCAAGGTTTCGGGCGGTCAATGACCGACCCTACGGGATGGTACACAACCTTATTATGCTATCACAAGGCCACTTACATACTTTTTCCGCTACTTCGTCATACTTTCAATTTGGCCCGGTTCCGGGCTTTCCGAAAGGGTCGAAGGGGTTGGGGGGCAAAAAACGCATTTATATATTTTATTATACTTTTTTCTCTAACGCTGAGTTAAGAAAAAACCCTTTCACCCTTTCGAATGGCTTATTAAAGCCATTTAACCCTTTCGCAACCCTTTCGAAATGCTTCGAAACCCTTTCGTTTAAAGGGGGTGGCGATAACGAATTCGCCTCTTTGTCTCATTCTATTCATTATCAGCCAAAATCCGCTAATTCTTCAAGGTCAATCCTCGCATAAACGATCCGTCTTGACAGTATATCCTTGCTTTTTTTCACCATCCCGCAACTTTCTTTTAACGCCATCCAGAAGCGTTTCTGACTGACCGGCCGATTCGGTCTCGACGACACGGATTGTTGTGCTGTTTTGCGCCTCGCCAACAATTCTTGGACTTAGCTCTGATTTTTATATTTGATTGCCCGTGCTAAAACCCGTAAATTTATAGCGAATGCAACCACCGATCATCTGTTTCTTTTATCATATCTATAATGATTAAAGTATGCTATAATAAATTAAATCAAAATAGAAAAATGGTGAACGATTATGTCAACAATACAAACGAATAATTCCGCTGTCATCTCATTATTTTCCGGTGGCATGGGTTTAGATATTGGCCTGATGCAGGCAGGGTTAGATATAAAAATTGGACAAGATATTGATAAAAACTGTGTGTCAACCATGCGACTAAACGGTCACAATGTCATTGATGGAGATATTCGAAAAATTAGTGCGCACGAAGTTTTAAAGCTTTCCGGCCTTACCCGGGAAGAACCCTTTTTAATTTGTGGCGGCCCGCCCTGTCAGCCCTTTTCAACCGCAGGTAAACGATTGGGAATCAATGATCCCCGGGGCAGTTTATTTATGGACTATATCCGCATGATCGATACCATCCGTCCCCGCTTCTTTATCATGGAGAATGTCAAAGGTTTGATCTCCTCCTCAATTAATCATGTCCCACTAACAGAACGGAGTAAAGAAAGCAACGATCCCTTATCCCAAAGGGGTTCGGTTTTTAAAGTTGTTCTTGATGAATTTGAGAAATTGGGCTACACGACCATCTATGGAGTGCTGGATGCGGTTAATTATGGCGTTCCGCAATTCCGGGAACGGCTGATTATTATCGGAAGCCGGGATCATGAAAAGATCTTTCTGCCGATGCCCTCCCATTTTCAGATGCACCAACAAAAAGACTATCTGTGGCGTACACTGCGTGATGCCATATTTGATCTGGAAGATGACCCCGGTGAATGCACCCGTTTCAGTAAAGACCGTTTGGACTTTCTAAAAATGGTTCCCGAAGGTGGCAACTGGAAAGACTTACCGCCGGAACGCATTAAAGAAGCCATGGGTGGTGCTTATCTCTCTGGTGGTGGCAAAGTCGGATTTTATAGACGTCTCTCCTACGATCAGCCTTCACCTACCCTGGTGACAAGCCCGGTACAGAAGGCCTCGATGTTGTGTCATCCAACCAAGGATCGCCCCCTGAGTGTTAGTGAATATGCTCGCATTCAGCAATTCCCAGACAATTGGGTTTTTGCTGGCACCACATCGGCAAAATACTGTCAGATCGGTAATGCCGTTCCCGTCGGACTTTCCCGATCCTTGGGACAGATGCTGATTGCCGTGGCAAATAACAGCGCCGTTATCAAATCAAAACGTGCCCGGGGTACCGATATTCATCTCAAAATTCAAAATGCAATGTCAAAACAGGAGCATACAATCAATGGCTATTAATCCCAATTATAATGAAGAGCACTTGCTAACCGCAATCGCAGCAGCCCTCGATAATTTTTATATCTCGTTAGTTGCAAAAATTGATTCTCTGACAATCAAATCAGTGATGCGTAAAAAAAATCCCTATTTGTTTCGGGCTAAAGATATGCAGAGCGCCTCCCAAATCGTCGATGCAATTCTTTCAGCCTATGTTTCTTCCTCCGAAGAAACGATTTTTGGAAATTTGTTTTTTGAACCCATTGCAACCGCCGCTGTTCAGGGACAAAAGGCCCTTGCCCAGGGAATTGATATTATGGTAGAGCTGGATGACGTCATCTATGCGATTGCCGTTAAATCAGGGCCCAATGTTTTCAATTCCAGCAGTAAAAAAAAGCAGGAGCAGGATTTTTCAGCTGCAGGCAAACTTGCACAACAAGCAAAAAAACGTTATGTTCCGATTATCGGTTACAGTTACGGTAAAAAGAAATCTGGTAAGACTACCGTTCCCAAACTCTATACCGAGCTGGCCGGACAGGATTTTTGGGAAGAGCTCACCGGCGACCCGGAATTTTACCTGAAACTGATCCACTTTATTGATCGGCTCCCCAAAACCCACATTGATGCCTTTTCCGCCGCTTACCAAAAAGCCGAAAACCGGCTGATCAAGGAATTCACCCACTTATTCTGCCAGGATGACGGCAGCATTGACTGGGATGCTCTGGTCAGGTTTAACTCCGGCCATTAGCCTGTCCCAACTTAATGGGTCATTTCCCAAAACCAGATCTCCCTCAATACTAAAAGCTCAGACGATTCATCTGAGCTTTTAGTATTGATTACGCTAAATTGAAAAGTCCTACTCCACCAGATACCGCTCCAATCCCGGCGCTGCCTTGGATGGCAGAAATTCCAGAACATCGTATTCAGCCACCTGTTCACAATAAAAGGGGTCTTCAGCGATGATCGCCCAGACTTCGTCCTTATCCTGGGCCTGACAGAGAATCACCCCGCCAGTCCGGGGCCGTTTGCGACCGGATAAGATAAATTTATCCAGCTGATAATAACGCTCCAGATAGTTAAGATGGGCGGGGATCACTGCGTCCACCGCTTCAACTGGTTTAATGTAGTTAAGTAAAATAATAAACATTTTTCGCTCCTAATCACAATATTGGTCTGACCCAAAGCCAGCCCGACAGTTTAAAGTATAACCGACTTCTACCTGGTGGTAAAGATAAAATAATCATTTGTATTTTAAGGAGTGTTCTAAGAAAAACAGCAGCGACGAATGGTGACGTCACTGCTGTTTTACGTTATATGGGGGAGGCATCAGGCTTTGTAAATCCGGAATACCACCTTTTCCCCACAATCCGGACATTGAAGCGGGGCCTCGTTAATGACCCCTTTCCGGGCGGCATAGACAAAAGGAAACACTGCACTGAGTGCCATCATGCATAAATTTCCGCTGTTGTCTTTATCCAGCAGGGGTCCGTCAAAAATGACCTCATCCCCCGGCGCATAGAGCGGACAATCCGATGATTCCACGATCAGTTTTATTTTTTGTTCAATTTCATTCATTTCTAACCTCTTTTCATTATACAACTTAAGCGAACAATCATTGCCTGATGCTCAGTTTCCACAAACAGTTGTGTAACGTGTAGGCGAACAGGCGATAGCCTGTCCGCCGTACAGTGTAACAACTGTTTCGTGGGAAACTGAGCAGCGGGCTCATGGCTGTCAATTACGTGCTACAGCGCCTGACGGTACAGATCTTCGATCTGGGTCAGAGTGGTGGATCGGGGATTGACCAGAATATTGCCACTTTTCATGGCATCTACGGCCATTGCCGGGATCATATCCTCGGTCACACCCACTTCCGTCAGCGTTTGTGGAATTCCCAGCTCGGCGCTCAGCCTGGATACTGCCGCCACCAGGGTTGCGGGATCAAAATCAGGCCCGGCGATTTGTCCGCTGATCGCTTCGTAAATGATTTTATAACGGCCGGTATCAGCCAGGGCGTTATAGGCCAGCACCGTGGGCAGTAAGATTGCATTGGCGACCCCATGAGCCACATCAAAATAGCCTCCCAAGGGGTGGGCCATGGCGTGGACATTACCCAGCCTTGCCCAGGCAAAGGCGATCCCGGCAAACATACTGCCATAAAGCATCTGCTCGGCCGCCTGGGGATTGGTGCGATCGGCCACAAAGGCCCGGATGCTGCTACCAAGCATGGTCAGCGCCTTTTGCGCCATAGCATCGGAAAACGGTGAGGCTGCCTTGGACAGATAGGCCTCGATGGCATGGACCAGGGCATCAATCCCGCAGGCGGCAGCGGTCTTTTCCGGAGTGGTCATCACCAGCGACGGATCAAGAATCGCCGTGGTCGGGAGCAGTTCATAACTGAAGACTGTCAGCTTATAATTCCGGGCCCGGTCGGTAATCACCGCAAAGGCCGTCACCTCCGAGCCGGTTCCGGCGGTGGTGGGAATGGCAATCAGTGGAACAATTGCCCCGGGGACCTTATCAGCGCCCTCGTAGTCCCCAATCGCCCCGCCAAAGCGGGCCAGAACGCCCACCGCCTTGGCCACATCCATCGGTGAGCCGCCGCCCAGGGCAATAATACAATCGGCTCCGCTGTCAATAAAGGCCTTAGTTGCCTTATCGACGGTTTCCACCGAGGGGTTCGCTTCGGTTTCGGTAAAGCTGTCAAAGTCCAGCCCGGCCTGCGCCAGAATGTCGGTAATCTTTACCACCACCCCCATCTTATTAAGATGGGGCCCGGAAATAACCAGCGCCTTCTTAAGCCCCTGCTTAGCCAAAAGCTCCGGCAATTTCTTGATACTATCGACCCCACAGATAATTTCCTGGGGGATTTTAAAGCTAAAACTATTCATAAGTCTTTCCTTTCATGCTGTTGTTCGCTACTGTTAAAACCTCGAACAATGATTACTTAGCGTTCCGTTTCCACAAACAATTCTGTAACGTCTAGGCGAACAGGCAATAGCCTATCCGCCGTACAGAGCAAGAATTGTTTCGTGCGAAACGGGGCGCTAAGTTCACCGAACTTCCGGCATCCCGGTGGGGTTATTCCGTCACGCTGCCAACCCGGCCAGAAAAGACCGGTAGGTCGTCGATATCTTCATATTCAACGTCCATATGAGCCCCAAACTCACTACCATATTTATACTTACAGTAACCGTAGAAGACCACCCCGAGGATCGCCCAGCCACCAGCCATGATCCACTCTTCCATCACCAGAGCGGTGGACGCAAAAGGCAGTGGAATCACATAAAGCAGGGTCATCAAGCCCGATAGGGCGACAGCGACAATCCCGACAAAGGTACCGAAACGAACTTTATAGGGACGTTTCATCTCCGGATCTTTTTTGCGGAGAATCAGAAACGATAACGACACCATTGCATAAGCCAGACAAACGCCGAAGCTGCCAGCATCAACAATCCAAACCAGCATTTTGCGGCCAAAGAAAGGGGCAATCACCGACAGTACGCCAATTAAGGCAATGGCCAGCACCGGGGTTTTAAATTTCGGGTGCAGTTTGGCAAAAACTTTGGGAATCATGTTGGATTCTGCCATTGAGAACATCGCCCGGCTGCCACCGATTAAAAAAGAGTTCCAGCTGGTAATGATCCCGGCCATCCCGCCAACAATCAAGACCTTGGTCATAATGGCGCTGTTAAAGGCCAGGCCCATAGCATCAGCGGTTACCAGGGTGGAATTGGCCATTGCACTTAGTGGCATCACATAGGCGACCGCCAGAATGATCAGTGCATAAAAGGCCACTGCCATCAGGATCGAGAGAATCATAATGCCACCGATTTTCTTGAAACCGGCATTAATTTCTTCGGCCGCCTGGGGAATCACGTCAAAGCCGACAAACAAAAATGGAGTCATGACTGCAACCGTCAGCACGCCACCCAGGGCGGTCGTGCCATTTTCAATGTTGCCAGCAAACATATTGCCTGCAATGTTGGCGGGATCACCATTGATAACCGAACCAGCGATCAGTAAAATCCCGGCGGCAGCGATTAAAGCGGTAAAAATGGTCTGCAGCTTGGCCGCTGTTTTGGCGCCCAGAATATTGATGATGGTAATGATAATGGCGGTCACAACCCCCACTGCTACCCATGAGGCGTAAATATCAAAGCCGGCGACTGTGTACATATAGCCCTGCAGGAAGTTGGGGCTGAGGTACTGAATAACCGTCGGGAAAGCACAGGCTTCAAAGGCCACGACACTGACATAGCCAAGAATAATCGCCCAGGTACAGATAAACGACCCGGTCGGCCCCATGGCCTTATAACTAAAGACATGCTCGCCGCCACATTGGGGCATTGCCGCTGTCAGTTCGGCATAGGTCAGGCCGACAAAAAGTACCATGATGCCCCCGATCACAAAGGCTAGCGCCGCACCAAGGGCGCCGGCGGTTTCAATCCAGATGCCGGTGTTGACCACCCAGCCCCAGCCAATCATGGCTCCGAAGGCCAGTACAAAAATGTCTTTGGTGCTCAACACTTTGTCAAATTTTGACTTGTTTGTTTTTTCACTCATTTTTTCTTTGTATGATTCCGCTTGTGAATCATAAACTCCTTTCGTTTTGGGATTTGTTTTCTTCTCTAACAATACTGCGATGCGCTTCGCTGCCAGTTTTACACGAAACAATTCTTACACTGTACGGCGGACAGGCTATCGCCAGTTCGCCTACACGTTAC
The DNA here is from genome assembly GCF_002237635.1 of Acetobacterium sp. MES1. Taxonomy (NCBI): domain Bacteria; kingdom Bacillati; phylum Bacillota; class Clostridia; order Eubacteriales; family Eubacteriaceae; genus Acetobacterium; species Acetobacterium sp. MES1. Next base: position 12,881 of record NZ_MJUY01000029.1, on the reverse strand, counting down.
AGAATCGTTTGTGAAAACCGACAGCAAAGCAATCTTTGTTCGTAGTTATAAATTGCAATTATACTTTGATGAGCCTTTATAATAAAAAACGGGGTTCTTCCAGCCGCTTGCTGGCGGTCAAAATTTAGACCGCCAGCTGTTTTGCTGTAAAAACCCCATTGTTTAGATATTTAATTATTAAGTTGCATGAAATCGTGCCCTGTAGGGGCGATCCGTGATCGCCCACACCTGCTTTTAATTAATCAGTTCCTTAACTGTTGCTTCGATAATGCCATAGGCCTTGTCGCAGTCTTCTTTGGTGACAATCAGTGGTGGAATCATCCGGATAATGTTCTGTCCGATGGCGGTGATCAGCAGTTTTTTCTCAAGCACCCCATGTTTGACATCGACACCGGAAACCCCGTCTTCAAATTCGACCCCGATCAGCAGGCCCTGACCACGCACTTCCTTGACCTTGGGCAGACCTTTTAACTGATCCATAAAGTAGGCCCCCATTTCCCGGGCATTGCCAGCCAGGTCGCGGTCGAGGAGCTCGGTAATCTGAGCCAGGGAGGCCGCGGTGGAAACCGGATGGCCGCCATAGGTGGTGCCGTGAGACCCCATCGTAAAGGCTTTGGCGACCTCAGCAGTGGCACAGATGGCGCCGATTGGCATCCCCCCGCCCATGGCTTTGGCCATCGAGACGATATCGGGCTTGATGCCGTAATTCATATAGGCCATAATTGCCCCGGTGCGGCACCAGCCGGTCTGGACCTCATCGAGCAGCAACAGTAAGCCTTTTTCATCACAGAGGGCCCGCAGTCCCTGCATAAATTCCATCGTTGCCGGATGCACCCCACCTTCACCCTGAACCGGTTCGATCAGAATGGCAATGGTATTGTCGTTCACGGCATCTTTAAAAGATTGCAGGTTGTTAAACTCAGCATAGGAAAATCCCGGGGTCATCTCGCCAAAGCCAATCTGGCAGGCGTTGTGGGGCTGGCCGGTGGCACTGAGGGCCCCCATGGTGCGACCATGAAAGGACATCCGGGCAGTGACGATGTTATAACGCTGTGGGCCGTAGGTTTCAACTCCGTATTTTCGGGCCATTTTGATCATCGCTTCGTTGGATTCGGCCCCGGAGTTCTGGAAAAAGATCTTGTCCATCCCGATGCTGGTACAAATCTTTTCAGCCAACAGCACCTGGGGAATGGTATAGGGATAATTAAAGGTGTGAATCACATCAGCGACCTGATCCTTAACTGCAGCGACGACCTTGTCATTGCAGTTGCCAGTGCTGTTAACGGCAATTCCGGCATAAAAATCCAAGTAGGCCTCACCACTTTCATCATAGATGTACATATCTTTTGCGGTCTCGGCGATAAAATCAAACCGTTCGTAAGTCTCGATCATATAGGTGTCAACTTTTTGTTTTAATTCCTCTTTTGTCAGTCCGGTGTCTTTTAGTTTCATTCCAATTTTCCTTTCCCTGTTCATGCGCTCTGTTATAATGCCATAAGCTTCGCTGCCAGTTAACGCCAGCAAAGCAATTATTGTTCATGTTGTCATAGTTTTATATTTCTGACAAACCTCATCGTTTGTCAGCTAAACAAAAAAAACGCCGTAACATGAATCTTCATGTTGCGAACGCCTTCGTCCTGTCAATTGACATCTACACTATAACATGTGTGCATTATGTTGTCAACACACATCAGGTATTTATTTTATTTTTTTTACAAAACGCTATATATAGGGGTATTAGTCCAATAAAAAAGATAAATATGTGCATTATATTGCACATTCTTTCCCCATAGCCGGGGGCACAAAACCGTCTCGACGGCCATGATGCTACTGTTTAAAGACAAACACAATGATAAATTTAAGCGGCTCTCGACCCTTGTTCCAATAAATATGCTTAACGGCGGTTTCAAAGCTGAGGGCATCTTCCTGTTTGACCTGGTAAAAACTGTTGTCGACTTCCAAAGTCAGTTCCCCAGCGTGGACGACGATGTACTCGTTGGTTCCCTGACCATGAGCGCCACTGACATAGCAAGCCCCGGGTTCAATTTCAATTTCATAGATTTCGAACAGACGGTTTTTTTCATAGGGAAAATAGGTATAGACAGCATACTGGCCGGGCACCTCTTTAGACGGCAGCAGCCGGTCGCGGTTGACCTGATAAACGCCCACCCCCGGGGTTCTAGTCAGGTCAGCCAGATCGACCCGCAGACCGCTGACGATCTTACCTAGGGTGCCAATGGTGGGATTGGCTTCACCTCGTTCAATCTGACCCAGCATGCTCTTGCTGACCCCGGTCTGCTCGGCCACCTCATCCATACTCATGCCCTTTTCTTTGCGGATCGCTTTTAAGTTAATTGAAATATTTTTATTCAGGTAATCCATCCTCTTAGCCTCGACTTTCTCTAAGGCTAAGTTTAACCTAAGCGCTGGTTAAAATCAACGGCTAGCCAAAATCTTTGGCCGATGCAAACTTTAGGTTGGGCGCTCAACTGCCGTACCGACCAATTGTTAATCTGTTGTTTGCTTACAATTCGTACAGTCGCTAATTACTGAAGTGTAAATAAATCACTTCTTCTCAGCAACTGTTCGCCTTGATGCAAACAACATGATATAACAATTGTCGGTACTGGTGTCGGTTTGTGATTACAGTTTGCGGCGCTTAATAAAGATTTTATAGATTTCCAGGACGAACTGCCGTGAAATAGGGCCATAATAATTGGTCGGTACGGTAGATAACGCATCAAAAGTAACTAATACAGCTGCTGATAAATCGCCCGCACCTGGTCTTCATTGAGCGGTACGTAGTTGTTGGCCATCAGCCGGGTTTGTTTGGTCATCACCGCTTCGGTAAAATGCTCCAGATCGGTTTGGGTGACGCCATAATCGCGCAGGGCTTTTTTCGGCAGGATATGATCCAGCAGGGTTTCCAGAGCCTGGTAAACCACTGTTTTATCGCAGCCTAGCTGTTTCGCCAGAAAGGCGTTCAGCTCGGCGATGCTGCCGTCAGGCGCGAGGGCCTGGTAGGTCTTGTAAACGGCCGTAAAGATGGCATAGTTGGCCTCGCCGTGAGGGACATGATAGACTGCCCCGAGGGGGTAGCTCATCGCATGAACGGCGGCACAACCGGCGTTGCCAAAGGCAATTCCGGCAAAGGTGGAGGCAATCATCATCTCGCCCAGCAGCGGGGTGCGGGCTTGTGGACCTTTTTCGGCAATGGTCTGATAACCGCTGATGATCATTTCCATGGCTTTTTTGGAATAGAGCTGGCTGAAGGCGCTGGCCTTGGGTGAGGTATAGGATTCAATCGCGTGAATAAAGGCGTCGATCGAACTGGTAGCAAAGACGTTCATCGGCAAATCAGAAAGCAGCTCCGGCACCAGGACGGCGTAATCGGCATAGAGTTCATCCACTGCCAGACCGAATTTAGAATTGATCGCGGTCAACTCCAGAATTGATATATTGGTGACCTCACTGCCGGTGCCACAGGTGGTCGGAATCAGAATCAGTTCTTTATCTTTACTGATTTCCAGTTCCTTGTTAAACAGATCGACCACCGGTACGGTATTTTTAAGGGCAAAGAGCTTGGCAACATCAAGAATCGTGCCGCCGCCGATGGCAAAGACGCGCTGGTACTGGTAGTCTTTGATGTCGGCATAAATCGCCTCGACCATCACGTCAGTCGGTTCGCCTGTCACATAGCTGCGGTAGTTGACCCGATAGGCCTCATCACTGATGGCACCGCTAAAATGCTGGGCATAGGTCCGGTCACTGATAAAGACCAGATCGCCCGCGCCAATCCCGAAATGTTTCCCCACCTCAGTGCAGTGGTCAAACTCGAGGATCTGCGGCGTAATTTTAAATTGTTTCATCGTTTCTCCTTTCCGGCTGAGTGCGCCTATGCGCTTTTTACCGGTTTTGTATAAAAAACTCTGTAGCGGCGATTGTTTACGCGATACGTTTGTTAACAGCCAAACCCGTAGCGACTTTGTTACATCATGTTGTCCGCATCGGGGCGAACAGGTTGTTAAACCTGTATGATCCCGTAGCGAACAACAGATAAACAACTAGTCGGTACGTTCGTCGTCATCAAAACCGCATTATTAACAGCCATTTTTCGCCGGTTTATTTTTATAAATAACCAATTAAACCGCTTTTACACATTTAGCCAGGGCTTTTTCAAAAATATCCAGGCCGGCTTCGAGCTGATCGTTGGTGATTACCAGTGGTGCCAGGAAACGGATGACATTGCCGTAAACGCCGGCGCTTTCGATGATCAGACCGTTCTTTGCGGCTTCGTCAACAACGGCCGAAACCAGTTCCGGGTAAGGCGCTTTGGTGGTTCGGTCTTTGACAAATTCAATTCCGACCATCGCTCCCATCCCCCGGACATCACCGATGACGGCATAATCTTCCTGCCAGCGGTTAAAGCGGGCCATGATGATGTCACTGATTTCACCGGCCCGTAAATCAAGACGATCCCGCTGCATGATTTCAATGACTTTTAGCGCTGCGGCACAGGCGACCGGGTTACCGCAATAGGTGCCGCCGATGGTGCCACCCTTGACGGATTCCATAATTTCTTTGCGGGCGGTAATGGCACTCAATGGCAGACCGGCGGCAATCGATTTGGCCGTGGTGATAATATCCGGTGCCGCGCCGACTTCCTGCCAATACTGTGAAGCAAACATTTTGCCGGTTCGACAGAATCCGGTTTGAACCTCATCGGCAATCAAAAGAATCCCTTTTTCATCGCAGATTTTACGGACCGCCTGAATCCACTCCAGTGGGGCGGGAATAAAGCCACCTTCACCCTGAAGCGGTTCAACCACAATTGCCGCGACATGGTCAGCCGGCGACGATTCTTCAAAGACCCGGTAGATGCTGTCGGTATAGTAGGCGATCGCGTCGGTCGGGCTCATCCCCGCCGGGTTGCGGTAGAGATAGGGAAACTGGGCCCGATAGATGCCGTCAGGAAAAGGTCCCAGGCCATGGGCATAGGCTTTTTTCGAAGTCATCGTCATCGTCAGCATCGTCCGACCATGGAAGGCTCCGGAAAAGACAATGATGTTCGGGCGTCCGGTAAAGGCCTTGGCAATTTTGACGGCATTTTCATCAGCTTCAGCCCCGCTGTTGGCAAAAAAGGTCATCTTCTCATCGCCTCGTACTGGGACAATGGCATTTAGCGTTTCGGCCAGTTTCACATAACCCTCATGGGTGACAATATTGAACATCCCATGAAAATATTTATCCGACTGATCTTTAACCGCGGCGACAATTTCCGGATGGGAATAACCGATATTGAGTACCCCGACACCGCCGACCCAGTCGACAAAATGATTGCCGTCGACATCTTCAACCATCGCACCGGCACCTTTCTCGATGACCAGTGGATAGACACATTTGATTGCTCCGGGGATCGCATCGCCCCGGCGTGCAATCACTGCCGCCGCCTTGGGCCCGGGTACTTGTTCGGTGATGATTTCTGGTAAGGCATTTTTTAACATTTTAAACTCCTCTTCTCTTTTTCTAATGATCATTGCGATAAGACCGTATGCGTTGTTTCTTCTCGGCAGCTTACCGAAACGAAACAACGCCTGCCATCAAAGCCCCTTTGCTGTGACCGCGGTTTCGCAAATTAATTCGGCAAAAAAAACAAGACCGGGAAGTGACTTCCTTGTCTTGTTTATGTCTGCTATTATAGCACAGCTACTTGCGGGTGCAATGGCTATCGAGCCTAAATTATCGGCTTGTTTTTGTGCTGATTAAACATACTATCATTCCTTTCAGATGCCATCGGGAGGTGTCACCGGCAGCAGTTGCCAGTGGTTTCGGTATAACTGAATCACAACCAGCACGACCAAAAGGCCAATACCCACCAGCGCCGTCATTGCCAGCGCCGGATATGCACCGCCATAACCCGCCGCTGTGGTTAAGGCCTGATAAATGCCAAAATACCCCCAGGCCACCGGCACCGGCAGGATCGCGTTTTTGGTAACCAGCGTAACCACCGCCGTCACTGCTACCGCCACAATCAGCATGATAATTCCCCAGACGTCCGGGGCAATCCCCAATCCCTGCCAGCCTATACTAACCAGCCAGGAGGCGACATTGACCACCGTGGCAATCAGCAGCCAGCCGCTGTACATCCCAAAAGCCGCCGGCAGCAGCCACTGCCGACCGGTCTGAATTTTACCGAGCTGCCGCACCAAAAGACTCAGGGTGATCGCAAAAGCCAGAATCACCAGGGCCGAGACCCCGATCAGGGTATAGGAAAAAACAACAATCCAGAGCATATTAAGACCACTGGAGAGCCAGAACAGATAGCTGATCCGGTCAATGGCCGCACCGTAATAATCATCCTTATTTTTAACCAGCATCACGATACTGGCACTGATTAACAACAGATAGATCACACTCCAGATACTGAAGGTCGATGGCGCCGGGGTAATCAGGGTTCCATTCATGTTCGAAATATCCTTCTGGGATAGACCATTAAAAATTCCGAAGGCCCCCAAACTGTTAATAACCAGAGTACTGATTAACAGGATCAAACTGATCCAGGCTTTTGTCAGTCGCTTCATAACACTCACCTCTTCTAATTTTTCTTAATGATTTTCTTTTTATACCCCGTTTTTTGCCATTTATTAAGGCCTTGCGGTGTATCGTCGCTTTTTTTTAAGACCTTTTTTATAACGCGGCGCAAATCAGACCTTCTGCTGGACAGCCTAAGCTGCTTTTAGTATACTGAAGAAAAAAGGAAAAGGATGACTCATAATGCCAAAAGACTACCAGATCATAAAAGATCATTCCAAGCTGCAACTATCCAGTATCAAAAACATGATGCAGCAGACTTACTGGGCCCCGGATCGCTCCGAAACAACCATAATCAAAGCCATTGAACACTCAGTCTGTTATGGTGTTTTTGATTCAAAGCATGAACAAATTGGATTTGCCCGGGTAATCACTGATTTTGCAACCACCTATTATATTTGTGATGTGATTATTGACGTAGCACACCGGGGTAAGGGTTTGGGCAAACAACTGCTGGATTTTATTACCAACGATGCGGCTTTTGAGGGGCTGTATGGTCTTCTTGTCACCGCTGATGCTCATGGTTTTTATCAACACCACGGTTTTCAACCAGCCCCTGAAATATTTATGCATTCACCACGTCGCTGAGTCTGAATCGAGGTTAACCAAATGTCGATTATTTTAGCCGATTTATTTAATGCCACTAAAAAAACCTACCAGTTAAAGCTGTTAGCTGGTGGCGCTGGCCTTAACACCCCGATCAACTGGGTGCAGTTTACCGAAGACAGTGCCACCACCGACTTTTTAAAAGGTGGTGAACTGATTATTACCACCGGCATGAGTTGTAATTCCGACAATTGGCTCTACGATTTTATCACCCGGCTGATTGTGCGAAAAACCGGTGGGTTGATTCTTAATACCGGCCGCTATCTGTTTGTCGAGACCCTTTCTGAAGCCGTTATCGAGCTTTGTGAAGCCCACCATTTCCCGCTTTTTTCAATGCCCTGGAAAATCCATCTGGCGGCCATTATGCAGGATTACGGCAACCGTCTGTTTACCCAGTCCTATCGGGAAGACCGGACTACGATGGCCTTTTCACAATTGCTTTTGCACCCCCATGCACCGGAAACCGCCATCGACACCCTAAACAGTCTCGGCTACGAAACCGTAGCCGACTACCGGGTTCTGGTCACAGCGGCCTCGGAAATCCCGACCCGCCTGATCGAGCGGCTGCGCCAGATGAACCCCGGTCTCTACTATTTCCGAATCCAGGAAACCAAAGTCATCGTGATGACCCACCCCGATCAGGCGGCCCTGACTGCGATCATAACCGACGTTGCATCCAATTTAGAAGCACCGCTCTGTTTAGGCATCGGAGCCCGTTGCGATACACTGTCTACTCTCTATCAGAGCTACCAGCAGGCCCTTTTTGCCCAGAAGCTGGCCCAAAAGCGTAGCCTTCAGCTGTGCTTTTTTGATAATACGGGGCTTTTCAAGCTCTTTTTTGCAGTGCCTGACCGAACCATTTTAGCGGCTCTAGCCGATGACAGCCTGAGCCTGCTGGAAGCCCATGATGCCAAGAATCAGACCAATCTGACGGTGACCCTGCGACTCTACCTCGAGCATGACGGTAGCATTCAGGCGGTGGCTGATGCCAGCTTCACCCACCGCAACACGATTAACTACCGGATGAAAAAAATCCGGCAGCTGTTAAACATGGAGCTTTTGACAACAGCAGAAAAATTCAACCTGCAGCTGGCCTTTCTGATTAAAGATTATCTGGCGTTGTAACTGAACCGTCGTCACCAGAAGCGGCCAGTCACTGACACAGCGACAGCGGCGATAAAAACTTCAACATCCTTTGGGCCAGTTTATCCAGATAATTTTTTAACGTGGTGACGAACAGTTCTTTAAACTGTCTGTCGGACAGTTTAAGAATCGTTTCGGAAAAAACTTGGCGAACAGCGGCCATGCCGCACTGTTTTTTTTACCAATTCCTGATGATCAAAAAGGAGAATTCCGATGCAATCACCAATTTCTATTATCCCCGGCCAATCCCTGGGCCAACCCATCACCTCGACACTGGCCCCGGCGGCCGTTGCCGCGGTTTCGCGTTTTCATCAGTCACTGCCCAATTACCAGCCGACACCACTGGTGTCGCTGCCGGCACTGGCAAAAGAACTGAGCGTTGGCGCCATTTTTATCAAGGATGAGGCAAAGCGCTTTGGTCTTAATGCCTTTAAGGGTCTGGGGGCGGCCTATGCGATGGCGACTATCATTGCCAATTACCTTCATCTCGATGCCGGGCACCTCGATTACCGTGATCTGACCACCCCGGCGGCGCGCCAAAAACTCAAAGACCTGGTTTTTATCACCACCACCGATGGTAACCACGGCAAGGGGGTGGCCTGGGCGGCGGCCATGTTTGGCTGCCGGGCGATAGTGCTGATGCCCCGGGGCTCGCAAGCCTGTCGGGCCGAAGCGATCCGGGCGATCAATGGAACCCGGGTTGAAATCACCGACCTCAACTACGACGATGCCGTCCGCCGAGCGGCAAGACTGGCGGACGAAAACGGCTATCTCCTGATTCAGGACACCGCTTTGGCCGGCTATGCAGACATCCCCAACGCCATCACCCGGGGCTATACCACCATGGCCGCCGAAGCACTGGCGCAGTTGGATGATCTTGGTATCGCTAAACCCAGCCACGTTTTTCTGCAGGCCGGGGTCGGCTCCATGGCTGGGGGGGTGCTGGGCTATCTGGCTCATTATTACAACCAAAAGCCGCCGCTGACGACGATTGTCGAACCCGATACAGTGGCTTGTCTTTATCAATCCGTCGCAAGTGGCCAGCCTGCGTCCATTGGCGGTCATCCCGAAACGATCATGGCCGGTTTAAACTGCGGTGAACCCAACCCCTTAACCTGGCCGATTCTGCGCGACTATGCCAGCTTCTTTGCCCGCTGCCCGGACTGGGTCACCATCCTGGGGATGCAAACCCTGGCCTGGCCCGAGGCTACCGATCCAGCAGTTATCTCCGGCGAATCCGGAGCCGTCGGTCTGGGACTTTTGGTTGCGCTGTGCCGCGACCAGCGCCTCGCCGACCTCAAAGCCCAGCTTCAGCTCTACGATAAGGCGACGATTCTGCTGTTTAGCACCGAGGGCAATACCGATCCCGAGGGCTATGCCGCCCTTGTCTCGCCACCACGGGGAATTGTTTGAATTAGGCGCAAAAAGACCAGCTAAGTAGAAAAAGCGGCCTCCCCTTTGGGGGTAAAGTGATTCCCTGGCCGCGTCTTTACGCTGGAGTTTTGCCTATTCGTCAAACCAGTTATTCTTAAGTGTTTCAGTTTCATTTCTGATTTCTTCAACGGTTTTCTCAATGACACTTTTTACTTCCTTTTCTGGATGAGTACCAAGCGCTTTCTTAATACGACCATTCATCATTTCCATCAGATAACCGCCCCTAAACATCTTCGGTTCAAACGACATAATAAATGCCGTTGGTTCGTATTGATCAATCAGCTGCAGCAGACTCTTTTGTGATTTTCGTCGGGTCAGGATGTCAAGATTGGTCCGTTTGCCAAATTTTCCTTCGCCCAAATATACCGTTACCCCATAGCCTTCATTTCGCAAAACTTCAACCAGAGTGGGGTTTTCTTCTTCAATATTGACTTGAATACTGGTGAAACCAATGGCCAGTTTTTGCTCAATGTAAATCCCCAAGATCAAACCGGCCGCAAAACCAACGGCGTAAACCACCATCTCAAGGATACTCTGTTCGCCGGACAGAACAATGGCCAGACCAAAAATATAGATCAGGGCTTCCATAAACCCGAACAAACCAGTTAAGACTTTTAAGTTTTTAACCATGCAAATGGTTCGCAAGGTTAACATCGGCACATACAGCAACTGAACAAAAATAATTAAAAATATTCGCGTCATCATTCCTCCTTCTTAATCTCTTTCAAGTCATGACGAACTTGCGATAAAGGTTGCGTAATTTTTAGCGATCACTTTCGGTGCATTCACTAATCGTGAAGTCGACCTTGTTGATTGTCGCAATTCGTTGGGCCACCACCTGTCCTTCCGCTTCTTTCCCGCGGGGTACCGGAATCCGGCAGATCAGTGGCTGCGGCCCGGTTCGCTGGAAACTGTCAAAATGCACCGCAATCACCACCGAGCCATCCGGATAATGACCAAAATTGACTCCCGTCAGCCGGGTCATCGGCGCCACCCACTGGGTGTATTCTCCCATGATCCAGGCACTATAGGGACTGACATAAACCGCCGGTAGTGCAGCCTTCATCCGACGATAGGAAAGAATTGGTACAGTAAAGGCCACGCCGTATAATAACAGCAGAACCGCCCCCATCAGGAGGACAAAAAAAAGCGCCTCCTCGGCATCGTCAAAGCCAAAGATCAGAAAAACAGCGACAATCACCACAAAGAAAAACGTCATGATCCCAATCAAAATCCGATTAAACGCTTTTCGTGCCATAAATTCGGCTTCTGCCTTTTGCTGCTGCTCAGCAGGGAAAAAGGTCCAGTGAGCCAATTGATCGACATCCTTAAAAAGCTTGTCAAGCAGCCGGGCCTGTTTATAAAAAACCCCACTCATAATCAAAAAGGTGATTCCCAGCAACAGACCCACAAGGATCATCCAGAAATAATTAAAACCATTTAAAAGTATTCCCATAAAAACCATCAACCCGCCAATCAGTGTCATGATGATCGACGCAATCAGCCATCGTCGCGGATTATTCTTCGGCATTTTCATCCTCCTGCTTGTTTAATGGTGCCGTCAGATTCTGCCTGTTAAGGTGAATCCTTGACCCTTGCAGCTATCAATTTTTTTGTACCCCGAACTAATTTTAAGAACCAAGCTTTAATCATCTTCTTTCCCTGTTTTGTCTTTGAGTGGTCGAAAAGCGAGTGACACCGAAACTGACAAAACGCCAAGCGGATTCCATTCGGTAATGTTGCGGCTAGTCAATCAAGTCATTCTGAAACCGGGACAGATGTTCATAGGGTAGAATCTGTCGGCCACGATAGAGGCCGCAGCCGTCATTGATCAGCGAATTGTCCATTGCGGCAAACATATTGACATCCAGCTGTGCCAGCTCAAGCTGCTGTAAAGCGATCCCCCGTTCAAATGCATCATCAAAATAAATATTTTCACCCTCGGGAATGACATCCCGTCGAGCCCGTTCGCTTTCCTGCCGTTTTTCGTAACCTAAATGATTGGCCGGACCAATTTCGGCAAATCGTCCATTGCTTTAGTACGAAGCTGGACCTCAATATAACTGCGGGCAATATTATCATAAAAGGTGATATGCAGTGACTGATAGCCATTCGGTTCGGAATTGACAATATAATCCCGATAGTAAGGGCTGACGCCTTCTTTCAACAGGGTTGATTTCGGCTGCCCGGTCGTCGCCGACACTTCGGCGGTAAATCCCCGTTCTTCAAGAAATTCCGGCAGTTTATTGGCGACCTCATAAAGATATTTAATTTCTTCATCGGCAGCGGTCTGCCCGGTTTTTAAATGACATTTGGGCAGCGAAATGACGATCCGATAGGCAATCAGATCCCGAAAACAGCTTAAATAGTTTTTCAGTTCCGGTATCGAGGGATAAGAACCGTGTTTCGTGTAATAGTCATAAATATATTCGACGATATAGCCATTGAATTTTGATTCTGCCCGGATCAGCGATTTAATCCGCCCTTTAAAGGTAAAGGCCAGAAAGGGGTAATCCGTCGCCATCAGTTTATAAAATTCCCGTATCCGCTGGGCTTGTGACGCCAAAAAATCGTTATGCTCGAGCAATTCGGCAATCTGCAGCAGAAAATTACAGTGCACCAGATCAATCGGGTTGTGGGTTTCTTTCGCTGCCTGTTTTAAATCCCGGGAATAGCGCTGCAGAATCTTTAGCACCGTGTCACCGGAGTATAAATAGTCATTTAGTTTTTTCACAGCTTAACCTACCTTTATTATTTTTTCACTTGCGTAAGATTATACCGTAAAAATAGCGATTCGACCATCCATTCTTTATGCCCGGCCCGGAAACTGCTTCAATAAAAGCCACCTGTCAAAAGGCAATGTCATTAAGTTAAGCGAATTTCAAAAGACAAGAAGAAGTTTATCGAATATAAGTCGTAAACTTCTTTATTTTGTGTGTCCTTATTGAATTTTGAGCATGGCAAAAAGACAGAATCCCATCTGCCTAATTGATTTATTGAGCTATTTAAGCTACTCTATATAAGAAGCCTCGACATTGCTTTGCTTTGACGTCCCTAAAGAAGTTACGACCTTCTCTGACCGGGTAAATGTATTTGCAAATGAGTGC
>NZ_MJUY01000028.1:0-27515 GCF_002237635.1 Acetobacterium sp. MES1 | reverse complement strand
CTTTGTCCAGCTTTTCGTCGGGTTTTTCCTGCAGCTTTGTAAGAAAGGCCGGTTTCATTGCATGAACAGTGGAAAGCGTCGGACATTCTTTTTCAATAATTTCTTTATCAGTATAATTCTCAATATCCCGGAACAAGCGACCTTCTTTTGCCGAAACCAAGGTAATCGCCTTGCCACTGGTGCCCCGACGACCCGTCCGTCCGATCCTATGGACATAGGTTTCCTTTTCCCAGGGCACATCAAAATTGATAACCAGCGAAATCTCATGAATATCGATCCCTCGGGCTGCCACATCGGTGGCAATCAGATAGCGAAAGGCTCCCTTTTTAAACCGCTGCATGACCTGGGTGCGGTCATCCTGTTCCATGCCGCCGTGAATCTTTTCACAGGCCTTGTTATTTTTACCCAGCAAATTATAAATCGTATTGACCATTTCCTGGGTGTTACAAAAAATAATACAACTGTCCGGATTTTCCACCACTAGAATATCTTTTAAAATATCCAGTTTATCTTCATGGCCCGTTTTATAAACGAACTGTTCAATGGCGTCCGTTCGTTTAGCCTCAGCTTCAATCTCGATGATCTGGGGATCGTTCATGTATTTTTTTGACAGCCGTTGAATCTCATTTTCCAGCGTCGCCGAAAACAACATCGTGACTCGATTTTTGGGCATTTCATTGATGATTTCCTCAACCTGATCAATAAAACCCATATTCAGCATCTCGTCGGCCTCGTCGATGACCAGAAAACGGATCTCATCGGTAATAAAGGTGCCCCGTTCTATATGATCCATTACCCGGCCTGGAGTTCCCACCACCACATGGGTTTTCTGTTTCAGCTCTTTTTCCTGCCGGCGGATCGGTGATTTTCCATACAGGGCTGACACCTTGACCCGTTTGAAGCGGCCGATGTTAAAAATATCTTCGTGAACCTGCAGCGCCAGTTCCCGGGTCGGGGTCAGCACCAGGGCCTGGGGCTTGTTTTCTTCCCAGTCCAGCAGTTCACAGATCGGAATCCCAAAGGCCGCCGTTTTACCGCTGCCGGTTTGGGCTTTACAAAGAATATCTTTGTTTTCCAAAGCAATAGGAATCACGGCTTCCTGAACCTTAGTCGGGTTTTCAAAATTTAATTTTTCGATGGCTTTTAGCAGCTCATCGCTTAATTGGTACTGGTTAAACTTTTTACTTATCACTTTTTTCTGCTTTCTATTTTTATTATAAACTGATTCGAATCCATTTAAAAAGCTGTATCCACTGGGAATTCTCAGAAGATACAGCCACTTTATCACTTGACATTTTATTATAATCTAGATTTGGAAAATGCGCAAGGTTTATTGTTGGATTCGAATGATATTTATTGTTTCTTTTTTTATCGACCGGTAATTTCTGCTTCTATGAGATGCTTACTCCACCGTCACACTCTTAGCCAGATTTTTTGGCTTATCGACATCACAGCCTCGGGCAACCGCCAGATAATAAGCCAACAGCTGCAGATACACAATGGTGGGAATGGCGGTGATATCATCGTCCATCTCCGGAATCACCCAGACCTCATCCACCTCCGAAGCAATATCTTCGTGACCGGCCTGGACAATCGCCAGAACGTGGGCGCCCCGGGCCTTGACCTCTTTTATATTACTGAGCATTTTTTCAAACACATTTTCCTGAGTACAGACGGCCACCACAATGGTGCCATCTTCGATCAGGGCAATCGGACCGTGCTTCAGTTCCCCGGCGGCATAGGCCTCGGAATGAATATAGGAAATTTCCTTAAGTTTTAGTGAACCTTCCATGCTGGTATACAAGTCCACCCCTCGCCCCATATAAAAAAGATCACTGATCTGATAATTTTTATCGGCAAATGCTTTAATCACGTCCTGGGTTTCCAATGCTTTATCGATCAGTCCTGGGGTCATCATCAGCCCATGACAAATCCGAGCAGCATCTTCTTTGTTCATTTTGCCATTGAGATTTCCCAAAAATGAAGCCAGCAGCATCATACAACCAACCTGGGTGACATACGCCTTGGTCGATGCCACGGCGATTTCTGGTCCGGCATTGGTATAAATGACGTCATCGGCTTCCCGGGCAATGGAACTGCCGACCACATTGGTCACCGCCAAAACCCAGGCTCCCCGTTCTTTAGCCAGGCGGATCGCTGCCAGGGTATCGGCGGTTTCGCCAGATTGACTGATGACAATCAGCAGGGTATTTTCATCGACAATCGGATTTTTATAGCGATACTCCGAAGCTGCTTCGGTTTCGACGCTGATCCGGGCGAATTTTTCAAAATAGTACTTACCCACCATCCCGGCATGATAAGCGGTGCCACAAGCGACAATCTGAATCCGATTGATCTTTTTCATCATCTCCGCATTAAGCTTGAGCCCGGCAAAGGATGCACCATTTTCACAGCAACGGCTCATTAAAGCTTCCATCATCGCCTTGGGTTGTTCGACCATTTCTTTCATCATGAAGTGATCGTAGCCGCCTTTTTCAGCATCTCCGGGATCCCAATCGACAACAAAAACTTCTTTATCAACGGTGTTACCAGTGCTGTTCATAACCTGAATATGATCTGCTGTCAGCACCGCCATTTCACCGTTATCCAGCAGGTAGACTTCCCGGGTATAGTTAAGAATCGCCGGAATATCCGAAGCGATAAAGTTTTCACCATCACCCAGTCCGACAATCAAGGGACTATCTTTACGGACAGCCACAATCTTATCCGGCTCGTTGGCACACAGAACCGCCAGGGCATAAGAGCCGCTCATCCGCTGTAAGGCAATCTGAATCGTTTCGACCAGATCACCGGTATAAAGTTCATTCAGCAGATGGGCAATCACTTCGGTATCAGTATCCGAAATAAAGACATGGCCTTGCGCCTGCAGCTCATCTTTCAACGTCATATAATTTTCGATGATACCATTGTGAACCACCGAGATTTCTTTATTGACACTACAATGGGGATGGGCATTGGCATCGGAAGGAACCCCATGGGTTGCCCAACGGGTATGACCGATACCGACCTGGCCGGAAAGCGGTGTTTTATCCAGTACATCTTCCAGGTTTTTAAGCCGCCCTTTTTTCTTTTCCACCCGGATCATTTCATTTTCCAGGGTCGCAATTCCGGCCGAGTCATAGCCCCGGTACTCCAACCGGGAAAGACCATTAATTAGCACTTCTTGTGCCTGTTTATCGCCGATATAACCTACAATTCCACACATTTTTTCACCTATATTTCTTTTTTATGCCATCTCTGTCCCAAAGATCGCTCTTTGGTTTTAAATGACAATTCTCCAGGGCATCCGCCGAATTTTCGATACTCCCTGACCTCGTCAACTCAATTTCTGTGTGGACCATCACTTGAGTTCTGGCGCTTCTTGGTTGTCTTTGGTTACGGTCCATTAGTTTTATACCCAAAAACATACTGAGTTATTCTACCATAAAAGTCCTTTCAACACAAAGAAATGAGGGACAAAGCCCTCATTTCTTAAATTATTTTTAATTTTTGACATTATCATTTGGTTTAATTATATTTTCTTACCATATTTCAGCAGCCTAAGCGTTGTTCAATTAATACTGCCAGCTCACTGGCGATGGTGGTTAATTCATTTTGATCCTGTCCCTCAATCATCACCCGTACTAGTGGTTCGGTTCCTGATGGCCGAATCAGCACCCGTCCCTGCCCGTGAAAATGAGCTTCCACTTCCTGAATCCGTCTTTGAATCTCCGCATCATTCAGATAATCCAGTTTCTTTTTATTTTCGACTCTGGCATTAACCAGGATCTGAGGATAAACCGTCATTAAATTATTCAGGGCTTTGGCATCCCGGCCATCCTGTTTTAACAATTCCAATAAGATCATGGCCGTAAGCATCCCATCTCCAGTGGTATTATGATCCAGCAGAATCAGGTGTCCGGACTGTTCGCCGCCCAGATTATAATCGCCGGCAACCATCGCTTCAAGAACATACCGATCGCCGACATCCGTCTTGACGGTTTTACACCCGGCGGCATTTAAGGCCAGATCCAGGCCGATATTGCTCATCACAGTGACCACAACCGTGTCTTTCTTCAAAGTATTGGCGGCCTTCATCGAAGATCCGATCAGATTCATAATTTTGTCACCATCGATGATCGCACCCACATTATCAACTGCCAGACAGCGATCCGCATCACCATCAAAAGCAATCCCAATATCGGCTTTTTCATCCACTACCCGGTGCTGCAAGGGCTGTAAATGGGTCGATCCGCAACCGGCATTAATATTCTTGCCATCAGGCTGATCCCCGATCACAACCACATCGGCACCAAGGCTACGAAAAAACGCCGGAGCGATGGCATAGGCGGCCCCATTGGCACAGTCCATCACTACCTTGAGTCCAGAAAAATCACTTTTTACTGCCTGTTTAATGTGGTTTAGATAGAGGTCTTCCGGTTTTTCCAGTTGACTGATCCTGCCACCCCCTTTTAATTCAACTGCCTGTTTTTCCAGAACGATGGTTTCAATTTCGTCTTCCACTGCATCTGGCAGTTTGAATCCCAGACCATCAAAAAATTTGATCCCGTTAAATTGAAAGGGGTTGTGGGAAGCCGAAATTACTACCCCAGCATCAGCTTGGATTTCTCGGGTAATCACTGCTATAGCAGGGGTTGGTAGAACGCCAACCAATATTGCTTCACCGCCCACTGCTACAATTCCCCGGGCCAGAGCCTGTTCCAGAGCGTTTCCGGATTCCCGGGTGTCCATGCCAATGACAATTTTGGGCCGATGCGCATTTCTTCCCAGAACGCTGGCTCCGGCCTGACCCAATCCATAAGCCAGATCCAATGTCAATTCTTTTTCATATACACCACGAACGCCATCAGTACCAAATAATTTTCCCATCTATGTAAAACTCCTTAGTCTTTTTCTTTTGCTTAAAATTTGCTGGCCTCATTATAACCTAAAGCGATTTATTTTAAAACCGTTTTATGATGCCACCACCGAGAACCTGCCGACCCTTAAAAAAAACCAGAGCCTGACCGGGTGCCGGAGCCCGAACCGGAACCTGACTGTGAACGATGGCCTGAGTTCCGGAAAGTCGTTCGATCCGGCCCTCATACTCGTGGCCCCAGCGACAGGTTTTAAAGGTGAAGCCTGTTTCCGGCAGACCCTCCGGCGATTGAATAACCAACGCATCCACCAGAATACGGTTTTGATACAAATTCTGTTCTTCATCCAACACCACCGTATTGGTGGCTGGGATCACCTCAACTACTGCCAGCCGATGACTGCTGTTAATCCCCAAGCCCCGGGTTTGACCCGGAGTAAAATGATGAATGCCGGGGTGTTTCCCCAGTATTTTACCCGTTGTATCCACAAAATTACCAGGGGCTGTCGGATTATTTCCAAACACAGCCTCCTTGAGAAACAAACCATGGCCCTTTTTAGGGATAAAACAAATGCCCTGGCTTTCTGCACCCTGGGCAAGCTCTGGCAATAAACTCAAAATTTCTTTTCGTACTTCATCTTTGGATGTGACCGCATTCAGCGGAAATAATAAACGCCCCAGGATTTCCTGCTCCAGATGATATAAAAAATAGGACTGATCTTTATGGGGATTGGCACTGGCCCAGAGCTGATATGCCCCCTCATGCTGGCGAACTTCGGCATAATGGCCGGTGGCTATCATGGCGTCGCCATTGATGGTAGCAAAATCACGAAGCAGCTTAAACTTCATGTTCTGATTGCATAACAGACAGGGATTAGGAGTTTCTCCCCGTTGATAGCCCGCTACAAAGGGATCAATCACTTTTTTCTGGAACTCATTTTGAGCCTCCAATACATGGTGTTCAATATCCATTTTTTCCGCCACCATTCTGGCGGCATTAATGGTTGTTTCGGCATTTAAAAAATTAAAGGTTACGCCAATTACCTCGTAACCTTCACTTTGTAACCGATAAGCGGAGGCAGCACTGTCGATGCCACCGCTTAATCCAATAATGACTTTTTTTCTGTTCACACTTTTTTCCTTATGATTTTATACTAACGTTCACTGATGCGCTTTAGCCGGGTTTCTTTTTTATTGATATGAACCATTTTGCTTTTTTGTGACTTCAACTCGAGGCTGTTATCCCGGTGTTCGTCCCAAACTGGCCAGGTTTTATTGACTTCAATCAAATTGATGATTTCTTCGGTGAGCCAGGGGTTGCAAACCAAAACCGGGCCCAGGGTATTGGTAAAAATCCCTTTGCCGCTGATCACCCCTTCAAACTTCGTCTTGCCGTTATTGCCGTAGCCATACTTAAGCCGTCCAAATGGTGACTCTTCTTTAATATCCAGATCGATCATTTGGATCTGACTACCGATCATTTCCATTTCCTTGCCATTGTACTGACAGGTGTAATACAGATCATCGCCGTACACGGCGTGATTCTCACGGGCTTCAATCTCAATGATCCCCAGTCCAATAATCTCGGACTGATCATCCCGCTTTATCGTTTCCCCAAACAGTGCTACGGTGGTGCCGGTCACCAACATCGGTCGGGTTTCAATATAGGCCATCAGTTCGTTTCGATGCGGTTCCAGATAGGCTGCCACCGCCTCAAAATGCTCAATTTCACCCGGTGGACAAAACAGAAAATCAAAATCAAGCGGGTTAAAGGTCTCTGTGTCCAAGTTAATTTGGGTAACCTCAACCTGGTAGCCCCGTCTTTTTGCCTCGGCCTGAATCGCCAGCAGATTACCCCGATCGCCATGAAGGTTAAACATATTATTAAAAAGCCAGCCAACTTTTATGGTCTGTTCCATTAGTTCTGTCCTCCTTCAATGAATTTTTTCATCTTTTCAAAGGTAGAAATCCAGGTGATCAAATAAATATTATCGGTTTCGGCCTTGTCGATTTCGGCAAATATTTCACTGATGTTGTCACTGTCCATGATCGTGATCACTTCTTTTGAAACCCCATCATAAACCAGTCGATTGGCGGTATCATAAGCAACATGCTCAGAGAAACACAGGTATCGCTCCACATTGGAGTCTACCAACGGTTTAAAATCACAGTCAAAGGCGTAAAAGGTATTGATGTAATGGGGAACAAAATCATTGACTACATACAAACCCAGAGCCACCATTTTTTTACTTTTGTCTGATGCCATAATATTTAAGGCACTCTGGAGGGTATCGGGATTTTCCTGTTTAATCCGCATATATTTAATGGTTTTATTTTTGTAGGTCAAGACCTCAAAGCGACCACCGATATTTTTAAAATTTTCAAAGGCTCGGGCTGCGGCTGCCGGTGTAATCCCACAAAGCGCATCGCAAACGGCCAGCGCGCCAGCATAATTATAAAACATAAAGGGCAGATCATAGGGCATATTAAAGACCACATCCTTCAATTTGAAGGTATTATCTTTAAAGTTAAGCGCAGTAACCAAATAGTCCGGCGTGCTTTTGCTGGCAAACCCACAAAAATCGCAGGCAAAGGCGCCGATGCTGTCGACATTGTAATAGTCAAAACGCAGATCGTGATGGCATTTGGGACACGCCTGGGTGGGGTAATCGCCACCCTTTACGAAGGATTCATCATGGCGGGATACGCTGTAATAAATCGAACGACGGGCGACTTCCTCGAAAAATCGGGATCGCGGTTCTTCGTTATTGAGGATCAGGGTCATTCTGGGATTGACCACCTTTTTTAACTTGCGGATAATAAAATCCGGATCCCCATTTCTCTGGACCTGATCTTTTTGGAGATTGGTGATCAGCATATTTTCGGCTGGTAATTGGGCGTAAATTAACGGCAGATAGCGTTCATCGGTTTCAAAAATATAGTAGTCGGCCTTAAGTTTCCCAAACAAGCTGGCTTCTTTGGCCAGACTTGTGGCAATCCCCCCCAAGAGGTTGGCACCTTCCAGATTGGAAACAATTTTTTTACCATTCTGCTTTAATATATGCGTTAGCAGATTGGTGGTCGACGATTTCCCATTGGTTCCGGTAATAAAAACGACCTTGGAATAATCAATATTTTTAAAATGTTTGACAAAATCCGGGTCGATTGCCAACGCCTTCTCCCCGGGAAGGTTGGTTCCCCGCCCCTTGCTGACAAGTTTGATGGCAATCCCCATTAATTTTGCCAACCATAATGCAAAATAAAATTTCATCATTAATAACCTTTCTTTTTAGTAATTGCCTGTTAAAGCTCTTTATTTTTCAATTTTTCATGAATCACAGAAATCATGCTTCGGCGCTCATTATGTTCGTCCTGATCTGATGATGCATCGTTATCCTGATTTTTTCCTTCCATACCCTGATTCCAACTCATCTGGGCGGCTCCGGCAACCACCGCACCGACAAAGCAGGCGGTGCTGAACATACTGGCCAAACCAATTACCATGGCCACCAGTTCGCCGTAAATAATGCCATTAAAACGAACCGGATGAATATCTCCATAACCAATAGTGGCAAAGGAAATCACCATATAATAGAGCATGTCAAAGGCATCCAGGGCCCGGTTTGAATTGGCTACGTAAAAACCGGGATTGATTTTAAAACAATTATAGACCATCAGATAAAGGATACTCATTTCACTGACAACCAGTACCAGCATCCCTTTTAGAATACTGGCGGTTTCGTGATATTTACGCCTTTTGGAAACGGAACTGCGGATTAAGGTAGGATTGGCGATCGCCCGGATCATCACCGAGAAACAGAGCATCAGGGCAAAAGAAAGACCCAACAAACCCAGCGGCAGGCTCGGCGGAGTGATAAAGTTAGCAAACAGCACAAAATAATGACCCAGTACGAGATAAAAGATCAGATCCATAAAGCGGGAGACAATAATATCCTGAAACTGATCGATTTTCATAAAAAGGTGTTGCACTAAAAATACGATGATAATAAAAACGGCAAAGCTTCCTAAAATTCCAATCAGTTCGCTGAACAGTATTCGGTGATGCAGCGACACCACCAATAACGAGATCACCAACAAAACACCAGTGACCATTAGAATTCCCTGATATTCATAATTGACAATCAATTTTACCAGAAAACGGCGAACTGGTTTAATCTTTTTTGTTTTGTTCTGCTTCACTTCAGAAATAATGCGTTCTTTGTTGTAGAACAGAAACAATTCAAATAAAAAAAGCAGAAGAATGAACAAATCATAGATAATAATAATGGCGTTACCATTGGCAAGGGTTTCGTAAACTGGGATTTCATTGACAAAGGGATTCATCTGAAAACTCCTTTACTTTTTTGATTCATGGTTCTTTATCAACTCTAATTTCTTCGCTTTTGACATTTTCTTGATGGCTGCTTCACGACTGAGGGCTTCCGAACGGGTGGTCAGCGTTTCCCAATAAACCAACGTGACTGGCAACCGTCCCCGGGTATATTTTGCACCGGTTCCCGCATTATGGGCCTTGATTCGCGCTTCGATGTGAGTGGTCCACCCAGTATAAAGGGTATCATCATTACATTTTACGATATAAACGTGAGCCTTGTCTATCATTTGTTTTTCTTTCTTCCCGTTTCATTGGGAAATCTGTTTATGCGTCAATCAACTACTCATATCATTTGGTTGGATCAATTCTCAGGCTTTCCAAATCAACAAGAAAAAAAGATCCCTATAAGGGATCTTCATTGTTTTTTTTAGAAATTCCTAGAAGTTGCTGTTTCTTGGTCTTCTAGTTTGTTTTCTTTTTGTTCGACATTCACGACATCTTTTTGGTTCATTGTCAAAACCTTTTTCCTGGTAGAATTCTTGTTCACCTACAGTAAATACAAATTCTTCGCCACAATCTTGACAAACTAAAGTTCTGTCTTCCATGAGTACCTCCACTTAATTTTAATGTACAGGATCTGATTATTCTTTGTTAAATGGAGCATGGACAATTTTGTCTGAATGTTGTTACCATTTATGAACTTGTAATCATTAACTATACTATCGTTATTATACAATGTTCGTTTACATTTGTCACCTGTTTTTTTATTTTTTTATTGAGTTAAATTCTTTTTTCGGATATATTTAACTCATACAATTTCAATTATAAGGAGATAAACCATGAGAGATCATCGACTGATAAAATATGCCCAAACCCTGGTCAATTACTCCCTTTATGTTAAGCCTAATGAGTGGGTTGTGATCCGCGGATCTGACCTGGCCATGCCTCTGATTAGAGAGTGCTACCGGGAGGTCTTGAAAGCCGGAGCCCACCCCACGGTTCTGCTCAACCCAGAAGGTCTTTCGGAAATTCTTCTAAAAGAGGGCAGCGACGAACAACTAAAGTTTAATGCGCCGATGATGATGGCGGTTTATGCCAAAGCCGATAAGATTCTAAACATTCTGGGGGATCATAACCTCAAGTCGTTATCAAATATTCCCAGTGAACGAATCGCACTGCAGCGCCGTTTCGGTGCACCGATTACCCAAATTTACAATGACCGGGTAGCCCGGGGTGAAATGGATTGGACGCTGTGCCTCTACCCCACCGAAAGCGGTGCCCAGGAAGCAAACATGTCGCTGTCTGACTATGAAGAATTCGTTTTTTCTGCCTGTCTCCTAAATGGTGAGAATCCTATTGCCGCCTGGCAAAAAATCCATGACGAGCAGGAAGCCATGGTTACCTATTTAAACACGAAAACCAGCTTCCATGTGATGGCCAACGGTACCGACCTGACGCTTCGTACCGAAAACCGGATCTGGATCAATTCCGATGGTCACCACAATTTTCCCAGCGGCGAAGTCTTTACTGCACCGGTAAAGGAAAGCGTCAACGGAACCATTCGTTTCACCTTTCCCGGTATTTACAGTGGTCAGGAAATTGAAGATATCCAACTGACCTTCGCGGACGGCCGGGTTGTTACGGCCAGCGCCAAACGGGGCGAAGCCTTGCTTCACGCCCTGCTTGACACCGATGCTGGCTCCCGCTATGTTGGCGAGTTTGCCATTGGCACGAATTACGGAATCACCAAATTTACCAAAAACATGCTGTTTGACGAAAAAATCGGCGGCACCATTCATCTGGCCCTGGGCAAATCCTACCCGGAATGCGGCCCGATTAACGATTCGATGCTTCACTGGGACATGCTCTGTGACATGAAGGACGGCGGGGCAATCTATGCCGACGGGGAGCTTTTTTATCAGAACGGTGTCTTTCTAAAAAAATAGCCCGCTTTTTACTTTACCACCAGTCAATTTATTGTAATAAAGCTGGCTTTATGGTATTATTGGCAAATATAATCTCAGGAGGAAATTAATGGAGCCCATAGAAAAAAAGACGAATTTTATCACCAATGCCATCGATCAGGATATTGCCGACAAGGTTTATAAAAATGATCGCGTTCACACCCGCTTTCCCCCCGAACCAAACGGCTATTTACATATAGGTCATGCCAAAGCCTCACTACTTAATTACCGGATTGCCAAGCAGTATCATGGAAAATTCAATCTCCGCTTTGATGATACCAACCCCATCAAAGAGGAGCTCGAATTTGTCGATTCCATCAAGGAAGATCTCAGCTGGCTGGGGATCGATTGGGATGACCGGCTTTTTTTTGCCTCCAGCTATTTTGATAAAATGGCTGACTACGCCGTCGAACTGATCGGTAAGGGCCTGGCTTTTGTCGACCAGCTCTCCGCCGAGGAAATGCGCCAGTATCGGGGCACCCTGACTGAGCCCGGTAAGGAAAGCCCGTACCGCAACCGCCCGATCGAAGAAAACCTGCAGCTTTTTAAACAAATGAAGGCGGGCGAGCTACCGGAAGGTTCGCACATTCTGCGGGCCAAAATCGATATGGCCAGCCCCAACATGAATATGCGCGATCCGGCCATCTATCGGATTCTGCATACCAGCCACCACTCCACCAGCGAAGACTGGTATATTTATCCGATGTACGATTACGCCCATCCGATTGAGGATGCCTTAGAAGGGATTACCCACTCTCTCTGTACCCTGGAATTTGAAGATCACCGCCCCTTCTACGACTGGGTGCTGGCCAACATCGACGACTTCAAGAAAGAACCGCCCCGGCAAATCGAATTCGCAAAGCTCAATCTGACCAAAACCATTGTCGGCAAGCGCTTTTTAAAACAACTGGTGGAAGAAAAAATTGTCGATGGCTGGGATGATCCCCGTCTGGCCACCATCTCCGGCTTACGCCGCCGGGGCTTTACCCCTGAATCGATTCAGGCTTTTTGTGAAGCGATCGGTGTCGCTAAAACCAATAGCACTGTCGACATCGCCATGCTGGAACATTTTATCCGGGACGATTTAAAACTTAAAGCACCCCGTTTAATGGCCGTAATCGATCCCCTGAAGGTAACCATCACCAACTACCCGGAAAATCAAACTGAGTGGGTTGAGTTACCACTTAACCAGGAAAATGACGAAATGGGTTCCTATACCACCCCATTTAGCCGGGAAATCCTGATTGATCGCAGTGATTTTATGGAAATACCACCCAAAAAGTACTTCCGCCTCTTCCCCGGCAATGAGGTTCGCCTACGGGGTGCCTACTTTATCACCTGTCAGGAAGTAATAAAAGACGCCGACGGCCATGTCATTGAACTGAAATGCACCTACGACCCTGCCACCAAATCCGGTGCTGGCTGTGAGCGGAAGGTCAAAGGCACCATCCATTGGGTAGACGCCAGTCATGCCAGCGAAGTCGAACTTCACCTCTATGACTATCTGGTGGAGGATGATTCCGGCCTGACGAAAGATAATTTTCTGGAGCGAATCAATCCGAAATCTCTGGAAATTGTCAAAGCCTATATTGAACCGGAATTATTAAAGGCGCAACCCTATCAAAAATTTCAGTTCATCCGCAACGGATTTTTCTCCGTCGATCCCAAATATTCAACCCCGGAGGCTCCGGTATTTAACCAGATTGTCTCTTTAAAAAGTTCCTGGAAACCGACAAACTAAACGATATAAAATACTGGCAGCAAGCTGATTAGATGAGGGGAGAAGTTATGAAAATATGGTCTGATAAAGAAAAGATGTCCCGGGACGAGCTCCGGAAACTGCAGTTTAAGCGTTTAAAGAAAACGCTGAACCACGTTTATGAAAACGTGCCTTATTATCATGAAAAATTCAAAGCCGCCGGGGTTAAACCGGTGGATATCCGCACCCTGGAAGATATGCGGCTATTGCCGCTGACCACCAAGGAAGATCTCCGCAAAAATTATCCCTTTGGGCTCTTTGCCATGCCCAAAAATAAAATTGTCCGCTATCACGCCTCTTCCGGCACCACCGGCAAGCCAACCGTGGTCGGTTACACCAAACACGACATGAAGGTGTGGCGGGAAGTGATCGCCCGGATCGCCACCATGGGCGGCGTCACCGCTGACGATACCGCCCAGATCACCTTTGGCTTTGGCCTCTTTACCGGGGCCTTTGGTCTTCAGCAGGGGTTAGAAAAGATCGGCGCCGGGGTCATTCCGATGTCGGCCGGCAATACCCAGAAACAGATTATGATCATGCAGGATTTCCAATCCACCGTCCTGATCGGTACCCCATCCTATGCCCTGCATCTGGCCGAAGCCGCTCAGGAAATGGGGATTGATCCCAAAGAAGAGCTGTTTCTTAAATACGGCCTCTTTGGCGGCGAAGGTTCCACCGAAGAAATGCGGGCCAAACTCAATGAAGCCTGGGGCATCACCGCCACTGAAAACTACGGCATGAGCGAATTGATCGGCCCCGGCGTTTCCGGCGAGTGTCTGGCTTTTAAAGGGATGCACATCAATGAGGATCACTTTATTGCTGAAATCATCGACCCGGAAACCCTGGAGGTGCTGCCGGAAGGCGCAGTCGGCGAACTGGTCATCACCCCGATTACCAAAGAAGGGCTACCACTGATCCGTTACCGCACCAAGGACATCACAAGGCTCGATACCACGCCTTGTGATTGCGGCCGAACCTCAGCCCGGATGGCCAAGATCACCGGACGGACCGACGATATGTTAATCATCGGCGGCGTCAATGTCTTCCCCTCACAAATTGAAGGCGTTCTTTTGGGTATTAAAGGGATCGGTTCGAACTACCAGATTCGGGTCCTTAAAAAAGGCTATCTCGATCGGATCGAGATCGACGTCGAAGTGGTCAATCAGGATCTGCTGGTCTCAGTGACCCTGCTCGATCAGCTGTATAAAGAAATCCAGACCAAGCTGCACACGATCCTCGGGATTCACGCTGGTATCCACCTGGTTGAGCCCAAAAGTCTGGTGCGCTCCGAAGGCAAAGCCAAACGGGTCATCGATCTGCGATCTGAAGATTTATAGGAGGCAAACCATGCTAATTAGTCAATTGTCAGTCTTTATTGAAAATAAAAAAGGCCATCTAGCCAAGATCACCGGGGTCCTTAAAGATGCCCAGGTCGACATTCGGGCCATTTCCGTTTTTGACAGCGCCGAATTCGGTATTTTGCGGATCGTCGTCGATAAGCCCGAAGCAGGGGCCGAGGCGCTTAAAAAAGCTGGTCACGTTGTCAAGCAAAGCTATGTGCTGGCGGTTGATCCCTCCGACAAGGTCGGCAGCCTCCACGATGTCTTTGCCCTGCTTTCTGAAAATGACGTTAACATCGAATATGTCTACTCCTTCGTCATGCCCAATAACCAGGGTTCACCCCTGATTATTCTTAAAGCCGACGATCAGGAAAAAGCCATCGCCCTGCTGAGTGCTTCGGACTTTAACCTGATTCCCAAAGAAGCCGTTTATAACGTCCAGAAAGGCTGATCGCCCAACCCTGCACCGACATTCGATTGGTACGGGAGTTCAGCACCCAAAGCAAAAGCCGGAGCAATGCTCCGGCTTTGTTTTTTATCGTCTGTTTTTAACCTTTTTAAGCCGGAAAAACTCTTCCCGCTCTTTCTCTTCAATGGTATCCTGAATGTACTTAATTTCGGCCTTTAATCGGGGTATCTGGATCTTGTCCAGAGCGTTGGCACTTTTCTGGGTTTTTTTTATTTCCAGCGACAGTTTATAGGCCGTTGTTTCCACCTGCGCCAGCTGATAAGATAAATATTTGACATCGTTGAATTTCTTGATGGCAATATCCAGGGCCGGGTTATTTTCATTAAAACCAAAGGCCAGGTTTCGTTCCCGCCGTTCCGTATAAATGACTTCGGGAATGTCTACCCCCATGACCCCCTTGGCCCGAATTTCAAAACTGATCTCCGGGGGCACCGAAAGGGCAAACTCTTCCAGGTGATTGAGTCCCATGCTGATACAGACCTGCTGCAGGGCTTCATAGGCGTCCCGAAACATCTGCCCAATTTCTCTCTCAATCAGCTCGGCTTCCTTGACCAGCTGCATGATTTCCTGAATTAAAATGGTTCTTTTTTTATCGAGTAGCTCATACCCTTTAATTGAAAATTTCAGCCGTCCCTTGGCTTTAATCAGATTCGCCTTGGTCGGCGTTATTTTAATGGCCATGGCACCACCTATGCCTTCTTGGGAAAATACTTATCAATGTTTTCGGGACTGAGACGATCCAGTTCGGTCAGCGGCAACAGTGACAAGAGCTGCCAGCCGAGATCAAGGCTTTCAATAATATTTCGACCTTCATCAAAACCCTGATTAAGAAACTGTGCTTCAAAAGCCCGGCCAAATGCCATGTACTTTTTATCGGTGGGGCTTAAATCTTCTTCTCCAATAATCTGTGATAAATCTCTAACTTCCTGAACCTTGGAATACGAGGCGAACAACTGGTTGGCCACCTCGGCATGGTCCCCTCGGGTAAAGCCTTCCCCAATCCCATCTTTCATCAGTCGTGACAACGAGGGTAAAATAGCCACTGGCGGATAGATACTGCGCTGGAACAAATCTCTCCCAAGCACAATCTGACCTTCGGTGATATAACCGGTTAAATCCGGGATCGGATGGGTAATATCGTCATTAGGCATCGTCAATATCGGCAGGAAGGTAATCGAACCGACCTGGTCTTTTAGCATCCCGGCCCGTTCA
Organism: Acetobacterium sp. MES1; assembly: GCF_002237635.1. NCBI lineage: Bacteria > Bacillati > Bacillota > Clostridia > Eubacteriales > Eubacteriaceae > Acetobacterium > Acetobacterium sp. MES1. Next base: position 11,562 of record NZ_MJUY01000028.1, on the reverse strand, counting down.
TAGAGAGAGGCCAGATCCGAATACATATAACCAGGATAGCCTTTCCGGCTGGGTACTTCTTCCCGGGCTGATGAGATTTCCCGAAGCGCTTCACAATAACTGGTGATATCCGTCATGACTACCAGAATGTGCATATGCTTTTCAAAGGCCAGGTATTCGGCGGCTGTCAGGGCACACCGGGGTGTCGTGACCCGCTCAGCGATGGGATCATCAGCATAGTTGACAAACATGACGACCCGATCCATAACATTTGCTTCATCAAAACTCTTCCTGAAAAACTTCTCGTCATCATGTTTAACGCCGATAGCCGCAAACACCACACCAAATTCTTCGTTGACATTATCACCCAGTCTGGCCTGACGCACAATCTGGGCCGCCAATTCATTGTGCGGTAAGCCATTGCCGGAAAAGATCGGCAGCTTTTGACCACGAATCAAGGTGGCTAGGGTATCGATGGAAGAAATCCCGGTTTGAATAAAATTACGGGGATATTCCCGGGACATCGGGTTAATCGGGCGGCCATTAATGTTGGCTTCAACCAAACTGAAGATATCACTGCCGTTATCAATCGGTTGACCAATGCCGTTAAAGATCCGTCCCTGCAAATCCAGGGACATCGGTAAATTAAATGCTTCCCCGGTAAACTTGATGATGCTGTTTCCGGCGGCTAAACCGGCGGTATTTTGAAATACCTGAATGATCACATTTTTTTCTTCAATTTTAATGACTTTTCCCTTTTTGATGTTGCCGGTGCTGATTTCGACAATATCAACCACTTCGCCGTAAAAGACGTCATCCACATCCGAAATCTGGATCAGGGGGCCAACGACTTTGTCGATTTGCAGATATTCTTTTTTCATGCTATTCCCCCTTAATTCTCATATTTTTTAAAGAGCACTTCATAATACTGGTCAATCTCATCTTTTAGCGTCTCAATTCCACTTAAATCATCATTGGGAATGGTGTATTTCATTTTTATAAACTGACTGAAAATATCCACATTTTTGAGCTGTGAGGTAGGAATCCCGAGCTTTAACCCTTCCCGGCCCCGTTCATATAAATATTCAATGGCCTTTAGCATGGCGTACTGTTTTTCCAGCGGTACATAGGTGTCATCTTTATTATAGGCATTCTGCTGCAGATAACCAACTTTAATGATTTTGGCAATCTCTAAAACCCAACGCTGATCATCCGGCAGCACATCTTCACCAACCAGCATGACCATTTCCTGAAGTTTGTTTTCTTCGTACATCAGCTCCAGCATTTTATTTCGCAGCGTGATGCAATCCGGTGCGACATTATCCTCATACCAATCGGATAATATTTTTATATAACCACTGTAACTTTCCAGCCAGTTAATAGCCGGATAATGTCTGGCATAGGCCAGGCTTTTATCCAGGGCCAGAAAGACATTAACAAAACGCTTGGTATTTTCGGTGACCGGTTCCGAGAAGTCGCCACCGGCTGGCGACACGGCGCCAATGATCGTGATCGAGCCGTCATCACCGCCCAAGGTTTCAATACTCCCGGCCCGTTCGTAAAATTCAGCAATTCGCGACGGCAGATAGGCCGGATAACCTTCTTCCGCTGGCATTTCTTCCAGTCGGCCGGAAATCTCCCGCAATGCTTCAGCCCAACGAGAAGTGGAGTCAGCCATCATTGCCACCGCATAGCCCATGTCCCGGTAATATTCGGCAATGGTAATGCCGGTATAAATACTGGCTTCCCGGGCTGCTACCGGCATGTTAGAGGTATTGGCAATCAGAACCGTTCGTTCCATGATCGACTTCCCAGACCGGGGATCAATTAGTTTGGGAAAATCTTCAATAACCTCGGTCATTTCATTCCCCCGTTCACCACAGCCAATATAGACAATAATATCGGCATCGGACCATTTGGCCAACTGATGCTGCGTCATCGTTTTGCCAGTTCCAAAGCCCCCGGGGATTGCCGCTGTACCGCCTTTGGCAATTGGAAAGAAAATATCGATCACTCGTTGACCGGTGATGAGCGGCACCAGGGTTTCCCGCCGATAGGCATTGGGCCTTGGCGTCCGCACTGGCCACTCATGAGCCATCTTCAGTTCATGGAGCTCGTTTTTGGCATCGCGAATTGTTACCAGTGCCTCTTCAATGGTGTACTCGCCATCCGGCACCACGGAAACAACGGTTCCCGACAGGTTCGGTGGTACCAGTAGGCGGTTTTTAATGACTTGCGTCTCCTGAACTGTTCCAAAGCTGCTGCCCGCCAATAACAAATCGCCCGGTTTAACGGTGAGCGTTGCCGACCAAAGTTTTTTATCATCGATCGATAAGAGGCCGATGCCTTCCGGGATAAAAATCGGTGAAAGCTCCTGAATTTTTTCCAGTGGTCGCTGAATCCCGTCAAACATATTTTTAAGCATCCCCGGCCCCAATTTAAGACTGAGCGGTCTGCCAGTGGGAGTAATTTCCTGACCGGTTTTAAGGCCTTCCGTTTCTTCGTAAACCTGGATCGTCCCGATATCACCTTCTAAAACAATGACTTCGCCGATTAAGCGCTGCTCCCCCACAGTAACCATTTCCCGCATCTTAAAGCTGGTCATATTTTTTCCTTTAATAACGGGACCGTTAATGGCAGAGATGATGCCCTTTGCTTTATTTTCTTGCTTAACTGCCACTTAGCTCACCTGCTTTTCCATAAACCCGTTCAGAGTCATTCCGATGAGTTTATAATTACTTTTGATCAGATTTTCAACCGTAAAATCGCAATGGAGTCGGCCTTCGGCATCCTCGGCAATAAAGCCGCCGATGCAATCTGTGCATTCCTGCCGGTATTCAACATTAAAATCCGTTAATTGTTGATCTATGATGGTTTTAAGCTGCTTAAAATCGCCTTCCCGGACAAAAACGACAATATTATTTTTACCGGCAAAAACCTGATGAATCTGCGCCACACAATCCTGCAGATAATCGTTATAGACCTCTTGACTCAGGTAATCACTGGCTTTTTCCCGGATCAGCTGATTAAAATCCATCAGGATTCGATTCTTTTCTTCCAATTCCAGAGTTTTGGCTTTATTTTTACCTTCGGCAATAATTTTGTTTTTATCTCTGAAGATCGTATGATAACTCCGCTCCTCGATGGCCCGCTTTTCTTTTTTTATCTTTTCCTCGGAGTCAGCCAGCAGCGCCTTCTTTTTATCCTTGGCATCGTAGATGATATCTTTGCCCCATTTTCGTTCCTTACTTAAGAGATATTGGGTAAATACCCGGAGTTTTTCTTCTACTGAAATCATTTTATCACATCCTTACAATCCCACAGATTCTTTAATATACTTCATAATCATCCCTTCACTACGCAAATAGCCGTGGCGGTCGGGGATGACCGTAATTAAAGGTGAAAAGTATTTCTTTTTTGCTTCCAATACCAAATCGGTAATCATCAATGATGCTTTTTCGGTCAGAAAAATTATCCCAATTTCCTTGTCTTTCAAGGCTTCTTTAAACGCTGTCTCAATCTCTGCCTGTGTTTTTACATATGCCCCTTCAATACCAGCCAGTTGCATTCCCAAATAGGAATCACGATTCTCACTGATTACATATGATTTCATACTTACAGACTTCCAATAATCATGATTGAAATAACCAGACCGTAAATGGCGACCCCTTCAGCCAGTCCAACAAAAATCAGTGTCTTACCCAGAATTTTAGGATCTTCAGAAACAGCCCCCAAAGCCGCCGAGCCAACCACACCAACCGCATAACCAGCCCCTACGCAGGCAAGCCCAGTAGAGAGTGCTGCTGCGATATAGCCGAGTCCAGCATCCGTCATTCCGCCCGGTTCCCCACCGGTGGCGGCGGCAACTATCCCAGGTGCCATCACAATCAAGGCGGCCGCCAACATCGGAATAAAGGTTGACAGATTTAACTTAAGAAATCTTTTTAGTTTTACCTGTTTGGCATCACATCCGTGATAGTTAAAATAGACACCCAGAGAAATGGTTCCCAAAACAAGTAAGGCAGTGCCAATGGTTATAAAGGTTAATACATTCATTTGCGTTTCTCCTTAAAATAAATTAATTTGCAGGTCAACGGGGCGAAATTCAACCCCATCACCGGTATAATATTTACTGAATAATTCATAAAACTGTAATCTCAATGCTTGAATCGAGACGATCAATGTTTCCAGAACAATTACAAAAATATTGGCAAAAATCAGAACGCCCACACTGATGACCCCATTATGAGCCATTTCAGCCAGGGTCTGAAAGGCTACGAAAAGCCCCACATGAACCAGGGCAAAAGCGCCAATTCGAATAAAGGACACGGTGTTACTAAACATCCCCAGCAACATCTCAAACAGTTCAAAGCCACTTTCAATATAATAAGCCGAGGGCTCTTCTTCGTAAAGATGACTATTTTTCTGCAAATAATTTGCCAGTGGTTCCCTTATTAATACGATAAAAATCAAAAGCACTGCCAAGATTGCTAAAATTGGTGTCAGCACCGTTGCCACTGCAAATCCACCAGCGTTTACACCGACAATCGCCAGTAAACTGGCGTAGAGGACAAAACCGCAGATGCCATTTTTACCAAAAACACCTTCTTTGATTTCTTTTTGTCTAAGCTTATTAATAATGCTGTAGACATAGGCCACAAAAAGCATTCCAATGCCAATTCCAATTGCAACAAATAATATCGAATTGATCTCCTCGAATGGTCTTAGCCAGACGGCATGGATCACTTCTTCAAAACCAAAAACACTGCCATACATAAATCCAAAGAATGTGGAGCAAATTCCCAGGCGAAACAAAACCTTCCCAAGCTCTACGCCCCTTTTTCCCAGAATAAACCCGGCGACCGCCAAGACCAGACCTTGACCGACATCACCAAACATAAATCCAAAACAGAACATATAGGTTAAACTCAAAAAAGGGGTTGGGTCCAGCTCATTAAACGAGGGTACTCCATACAGCTTGACCAAATTTTCAAAGGGTTTAAAAAGCCAGTTGTTTTTCATTTTCGTCGGCGGCTTGCCGCTGCCCTTATTGGTGTCTGAAAACATGATAATCATCTCCGGATATTTAGCAGCAATGGCTTCCATCCTCTGTTTGTCACGCTTGGAAATCCATCCCGAAAAATAAAAATTTTCATCACTGAAAGCCATAAACTTTTTAATAATACTAAGATTGGCATAAAGACTCAAAGTATTAAAACTGTCGGTGGCATCAGCCCGGTTTTCTTCCAGATGAATATTTAGTTTTTTAAGTAACTCGGCATTTCTGGCTTGCAGTGCTTTGATTTCTGCATCAATTGCTTCGAGAATCTCTTTGGGCGACTCAGTATACTTACCATCAAACCCTTCAATCGGTTTAAAATTTAGGGCCTTCAAAATCCGCTGTGATTCAATCTCCAGATCTTTGGGCGACACAATCATAAATACTTCTTCATTATCTTCCTGGTTGCCGACATGAAAGACAATCGAGGTCACACTGTTGTAAATGCTCTTCAAACGCACGGCATTATCTTTGGTGACTGAACCAAGACTATAGGAAAAATTCTCCAGACTATCCAGTTCACTCATCTTTGCATCCAACTCATCCAGATAGGAATAAGCAATTTTACTTTTTCCCAAAGCTTCAATCTGATCATTGACCTGCTTTAATTCACTGTATTCCACCACCAGATTGCCGTCAAATTCCCGGGCTTTGCCCAGCGCTTTGCCAAGATCATTCTCACTTTTTGCCAGCGAAATCATGTCTAAATTAAGCGAACCCTTGTAGAGTTCATTTAACTTATTGACTGTTTTGACAAAATTCTTCTCATCCATCATCGTCTCGCCGGATACAAGCTGTGCAAATCCCAGCAGCTCACCCATATTTTCCTCACGTATTGGAAGAATGAACCGCCCGGAATCAATTTCCTGCATGGCATCGACGATTTGAATATCATTGAAAAGAAAAATGTCTTTGGCGAATTTATCAACATACTTGATTTTTCCGACCACATCCATCATAATCACATTTTCAATTGCCATAGAATACTTCCTTTCACACCCTAATCAATGGGTCTGATTAAATATTTTTTTGTTTCATCTGCTCCCATTTGATAGCGCTTACTTTCAATGATCGAAGTAATATCTTCAATCTCAAAATCCAGCAGCCGAATATAGGCAACAACTCGGCCCAGACTACCATTTCCTTCACTAAAAAGCTTGAGATACATAAAATAAAGATACCGCTCCTGCCGCCTTTCCATATACAGATCGATGGTCTTGGTATGATTAAATAAAAAGGCGTAATCGGTATCTGCAATTCGTTCTTTCATCTCGATAAAATTCTTTGCTTCAACCAATGACACCAATCGTTTCTCATTTAATACCAATCCACCTCTCAAGGAGTATGCTATCAACTCTTCCCGGGATAGTTTATAAAACTTTTTACCCCGATAAATCCAAATCAAATTTAATAGATCAAAATTACGACGCTGGGCATTAATCAGATCCCGATTGGCTTTCTTATCTAATTTGAGCAGCCGGTTCTTAACCAGATCGTAATAATATCGATCCAGATTCTTTTCAACCATCACCAAATCCTGATCGATTCTGATATCTTTATAGATTTCCAGAATTCGATAGTAGTCGGTATTGATCAGCAGTTTTTTAAACTCGTCCCAATCCCGGGCCCGAAATAACTTTTCGAAGGGGACGGTTGAATACTGATGCGAATAGATGATCAATTCCCGAAGAGATTCCAAGTCATCATTTCGGGCAATCCCCCGGATTAAAATCCGCAGCGCTTCCACTTCCAGTCGTACCAGAAACACCTTAAAATAAGTCTTATCATCGCCTGATAAATAATGCATCAGCTTTTCTGTTTCCAAAACCTTAAGATCATTTAAATGCGCTTCAAACTCAGTTCGGTGCAGATCGTCAATATTCATATTCTTTAGAAACTCCCCATAATGGGTGTTGTCCCGTAAATACTGAAATACTTCTTTTAAATCCTTTGCTTTTATAAGCTCACGAAAATCATCATCATCAATTTTCCGAGCTCTCATTGCCAGTGCTTTTGCACTTATACAAGCATATTTACTCTTTGACATACGATTCTCACACTTTTCTTTAAATCAAGAAAGAAAATCAGAAAAAAATAGCCTGACGCTGATCTTTTTTCTTTTAAACATCACTAACTTTTTTCTTGAAGAGTATTTCCAGAACTTCCCTGGCCTTATCTTCTTTTTTTTCATCATACCGACAGCGGATTTTGGTAAGTTCCTCTTCCATTCCATCAATAATTTTCTGGCGTTCTTCCCTGGCTTTGTTGATTTCCTGCTGGTAGTTCTGTTTAGCTAATTCCTGAGCGCCATCCAGCTCCGCTTTTTCTTTTTCTTTTATATCATTTTTGGTACGATCCAGTATTCGCTCAGCGCGTTGCACAACATTTTTTTTAATTCGCACTGCCTTCGTATCAAGATTGATGACTTGTCTGATGACCACATTAATATCAGCATCTTCACTATGTAGCATGTTCAGTCTCCTTTCAGTAATATTTTGTCCTAATTTCTTCTTATTAATATACCCATTAATTATGATTTTCATTATAGCACTTTAAAAAATACTATCAACCTCTATTTTTTTCTGGCAACCGATTACAAATTTCGTTAAATTACTTATTTTCTTGACATTGTTCCGATTCGGGTGTATGATGATTATAGAATTTACCCCACCCCATGAGGGGTGTATTATTCAGGAGGTCACCATGAACAAAATACAATTCAACATCAGCGGCATGACCTGTACGGCTTGCGCCAGTGCCATTGAACGAAAGGTCGGTCAAATAAATGGTGTTACATCCGCAGTCATTAATTTTTCAAATGAAAAACTGGTTGTCCACCATGACCCTGATCTGGCCCCGGCATCATTGATCATCAGTACCATCGAAGCCCTGGGTTACGGGGCCGAATTGGATGATCAGGACAAAACTGCGCCAATCAATAAAAAAGAAACTGGCCAACCCGCTTATCAAAGTCAGATCGATGCGGTCAAATTTCGTTTAATCGCCTCGCTGGTTTTCACGCTGCCCCTTGTTTATCTGGCGATGGGTCCGATGCTCGGCTTGCCGATCCCCGGTTTTCTGGCCGGTGAACAGAATTTGTTGCTCAACGCCTTAACCCAAATGTTTTTGACCCTGCCAGTCATTTTTCTGTGTCGCCATTTTTACGTCAATGGCTTTAAAGCCTTGGCTAAACGAATTCCCAATATGGATTCACTGGTGGCAGTTGGTACCAGCGCCTCCTTTATTTATGGGGTAGTCGTTCTTTTCATCCTGGCCTATGGGTTTTCCTACGATAATATGGCGTTGATCCACCATTATTCGCATGAGCTCTATTTTGAATCAACCACCGTTATCTTAGTATTAATTACCCTGGGAAAATTTCTTGAAACAAAAGCCAAAGGAAAAACATCCCAGGCCATCGAAAAACTCATTGCCCTGGTTCCTGATAAAGCTCGCGTTTTACGAAACAATATTGAAGTCGAAATTGCCATCGATGCCGTGCAAGTGAATGATATTGTGATTATCCGTCCCGGCGAGCGAATTCCCGTTGATGGCGAAATACTGACCGGACATTCCAGCGTCGACGAATCACTGCTTACTGGTGAAAGCTTACCAGTGGAAAAAACGGTTGGCGACTTCGTGATTTCCGGTAGCATCAATAAAACCGGTTCCTTCGAATTCAAAGCGACCAAAATCGGACAGGACACGACCCTCAGCAAAATTATTCAGCTGGTTGAAGAAGCCCAATCATCTAAGGCCCCGATTGCCAGGATTGCAGATGAAATCAGTCGTTTCTTTGTACCGGCAGTGATGAGCATTTCGCTACTCACCTTTGTGATCTGGATGATTCTCGGCTATGGGTTGTCCTTTGCTTTATCAGCAGCAATATCGGTTTTAGTTATTTCCTGCCCCTGTGCGTTGGGACTTGCTACCCCTACCGCAATTATGGTTGGAACCGGAAAAGGTGCCGAAAAAGGCATCTTATTCAAGAATGGACCAGCACTGGAAATTCTTGGAAAATCCAACACCATCGTTTTTGATAAAACCGGTACCCTGACCATCGGTTCGCCATCCGTCACTGATATCATTCTTTATGATCCGGAAATTGATTCGAATCAATTAGTACAACTTACTGCTTCACTGGAAAATAAATCTGAGCACCCCCTCAGTGAAGCGATTATCAAAGAAGCCACTACACGGCAGTTGTCCTTAGACTATCCTGACACATTTGAATCACTCTCTGGTTTCGGCATACAGGGACAGATTGGCGACAAGAAAATCCTGGTTGGCAATATCAAGCTGATGGAGCGTAATGGGCTCACAGTCGAATCAATCATGGCAGATTATTTACGCCTTTCCGATTTGGGAAAAACGCCCCTGCTGGTCGGCTGGAATCAGTCTATCAAAGGGATTATCGGCGTTGCTGATGTTATTAAAGAAAACAGCTACCAGGCTGTTTCTCAACTCAAAGCCATGGGTATTGATGTTTACATGCTTACTGGCGACAACGAACGTACTGCTCAGGCGATTGGTAGCATGGTAAACATTGACAATGTGGTGGCAAATGTTCTCCCCCATGAAAAAGCCTCGATGATCAAGCGGCTTCAGTCCCAGGGACATCAGGTTATCATGGTCGGTGATGGCATCAATGATGCACCGGCACTGGCCCAAAGTGACGTTGGCATTGCCATCGGCAATGGCACCGATGTTGCCATCGAATCGGCCGATGTTATTCTGATGCAAAACGATTTAATGAATATTGTCGCCGCTATCCAGTTAAGTAAGGCAACATTACGAAATATCAAACAGAATTTATTTTGGGCATTTATCTATAACGTAATCGGTATTCCCCTCGCTGCTGGTGCTTTGTATATCCCATTTGGACTCAAACTAAACCCAATGTTTGCGGCAGGAGCCATGAGCTTAAGCTCCGTATCGGTGGTTCTCAATGCTTTATCACTTAAGACGTTTAAAGTAAAACTCTTACCGATTAGAAAGAATGAATTGAATCAAACTGTTATCAAGGCAGAACTGCCTCTTAATAAAATGATAGAAACGAAAGAAGGAAAAAACATGAAAAAATTATTAAAAGTAGCTGACATGAGTTGTCAGCATTGTGTAAAGCGGGTCGACGGCATTTTAAATGGGTTTGAAGGAATCACAGATGTATCGATTTCTCTGGAAGAAGGCCAGGCCAGTTTTACCGCTTCCGAAAATGTCGATATGAACGCAGTGACTACAGCACTCACTGAAGCTGGTTATCCAACCTCTGATATCACCGCATAAAACTATGGAAACTAAGGATCGTTCAGCTGAGCTTAACTTACTAAAAACTGCCCGGGGTCAAATCGATGGCATTATTAAAATGCTGGAAAATGATCGTTATTGTATTGATGTATCAAAACAAATACTGGCTGTTCAGGCGCTACTAAAAAAAACTAATTTGGAGATTTTAAAAAAGCACATGAATTCCTGTGTCAAAGATGCCTTTGAAAAAGGTGATGGTGAAGCTAAAATTGATGAAATCATGCTTGTTCTGGATAAATATTATCGCTAATTAGAAATCTGAAGCACATCTCTAATCAAATATCTATTATTCCCATAAAACAAGGTTTGCCCACACCCAGGCTAACCTTGTTTTTATTTATTGATCGATTAGATGTTCTTTTGCATAATTTTCTTTTGACTATCATTCTAATTTTGATTCTCATTTACTAATGTAACAATCAAGTTAGTCCCGTCCATTTTATTAACAAAAAAATAAAAAACCGCATAAATGCGGTTAGCTTTTTTAATGGTGACCCATGGGCGACTTGAACGCCCGACACCCTGATTAAAAGTCAGATGCTCTACCAACTGAGCTAATGGGTCATAAAATTATTTAGTTATTGTTTGTCTTCAAACGACTGTGTAATACTCAAGTTTGCCTGACTAAGCGATTCACACAAAAATGTTCACTCCCTACGGTCGTGCATTTTTGGTTCTCTGCTTATACCAACTGAGCTAATGGGTAAGATAATCAAATTAAGTTGTGCTAAGGATCGTACTGAAATCGGATCTCACTTATGGTGGGAGAAGATGGATTCGAACCATCGTAGACGTCGTCAACGGATTTACAGTCCGCCCCCTTTAGCCACTCGGGCATTCTCCCATCCGAATTTTGACAAAAAAATGGAGCTGATGAACGGACTCGAACCGTTAACCTGCTGATTACAAATCAGCTGCTCTGCCAATTGAGCCACATCAGCTTAATAAAAAAGTATTGATACATTGAATTACTTACTGCTAATACACTACAGATAACTAAGTGATTCGCACCAAAATTTTGACTCGCTACTCTCGTCAATTTTGGGCTCTCTACTTATGCCAATTGAGCCACATCAGCCTAATGAAAATGTATTGACATATTATTATGTTTTGTAAATGGCGACCTGGAAGAGACTCGAACTCTCGACCTCCAGCGTGACAGGCTGGCATTCTAACCAACTGAACTACCAGGCCGCTTGGATGGATATTAAATTTGG
>NZ_MJUY01000027.1:0-29126 GCF_002237635.1 Acetobacterium sp. MES1 | reverse complement strand
GCAAACCTCACACCCCCTGTTTATATTATAATAACTCGCGAGTTATTGTTTGTCAATTGCTAATCACGGTCTGTTTTAATTAATTTCATTCTTATGGAGTATTTCCTTTGGTAGTATAGTTGAAGTTGATCTCATAATCTTCAATATCAGGGTATTGAACTAAAAGGTTTTCTGATTCTATTAATGAAATAATGTCACCAGTGTCGAATTGACTAATAATCGGAATTTTTGGATTGCATATTTCAAAAAAGTTTACAAATACTTCCGCTTCACCATCGGACATTTTTGATGAAATTTCTTGACTAATCATGCCCTTGAATTGTCCTATCAGTTGTGTCATATCAAATTCAGAAGGTACTTCAATATTGCCATCAAATTTTATAATAGTCCCACGATTCATTGTTTCTAAGGTATAATCAGATGATTGAGGTATAGTAAAATTCAGGGGATATCCATGATGCAAATTCAAAGGCAATGTCTGAATGGGCATAAGTTCCGCCGTATCTCCCGGATTTGCTAGTTATGCCGATTGTATTAACGCTTCCGATCCATTTCTTGGGTGATATTGTAAAAGCATTTAATCCCGCTTGACTTCTAAACCCCTCGAATTCGAGGGGTTTAAAATCTGGACTATGAAAAGATTTCCATAAACCAAGAAATTCAACAGTATCCCTATTTCTCATCCAATTGGCAATTACTGCAGTTGGATCATCACTTTTGTATTTCGCAATATCTGTTAAGCTTATATATTCATCATCATCAGTACCAAAACCGAGGATTCTTATTTCACGTCCATTTGCATTTATTTTCATTTGATTCTCCTTTGAAAATTCATACCTTTCTGGTCGAGCGTCTAGATTGCCCCTTTAGTGCGAATAAAGCCTGTCAGAATCCAGTAATAAGCCCATTACAATTTCGGTCGAACCCGGATCTGAATCAGGTTTTTTACATCGTCAAGAATCCGTTCAGAGGTGACGGGGATCATCAGCCAGCGGCCTCCGGCAGCAAAGGGGGTTCTTTTAAACAGGGCCTGAATTTCTGGGCTGGCCTGGGGAAGGTAGGCTTCCATTTCGTTAAGCTCTTTGTTTCCAATGACGACCAGGGCAATAAAATAGCCATCCATAGGGTAAAGAACACAAAGGGATTTGCTGCTTTTGCGGTACTTCAGATTCCAGCCGCGCTGGGCGGAGCAACGGCTGTAATTCATGACCGGTTGGATATGATAGGTGGTTTCAATAAAGCTTTGTAAATCAACCCAGAGCGGATTATTGACAAAATTGATCATCTCAGCCAGGGTTGGTTCATGGTCCTGTTCAAAAGATAGACTCCATTCCATGGGGAACCTCCAATATTTTCTGGCAATCGTAGCAGGAATAGGTGCAGAAGCAGGATGTCCAATCCGGTTTTTTCCCAATTACCGATAATTTTATATTTAGAATTTATCACCATGCCTCAGACAGGTCAAGTAAAACATAAAAATAGTGGTAAATTGTGATGGTGATTGGTACACTTATACTAAAGTCGAAAGGAATAAAGTAGCAATGATTAAAAAAGAAAATGTTAACTCCATTGATACCTATATTGGGCAATTCCCGGCAGAAATTCAGGAAATCCTTCAGGAGATCCGGCAAGTTATTAAAGAAGCGGCGCCCGAAGCGGAAGAAAAAATCAGTTATCAGATGCCGACTTTTTATCTGGGCGGCAATCTGGTTCATTTTGCGGCATATAAAAACCATATCGGATTTTATCCCGCCCCATCGGGTATCGAAAAATTCAAGCAAGATTTATCAAAATATAAAAGTGCCAAAGGATCAGTTCAATTTCCTCTCAATCAGCCAATCCCCTTTGATCTGATCCAAAAAATCGTTGCATTCAGAGTGGCAGAGAATCAGATACTTAGTGAAAATAAACAAAAGAAGCGTAAGACCGAAGCTGGAATCAAGAATAAAAATGTGAACGATGACCCTGAGCTTGGCAAGCAGGATGACCGTTGATTTACTGAATCATTATACAGAAGAAAGCAAACAGAATAAGATGATGAGCGTTGCAAAAAATGATTTAAATTTGGTCTATCTGGAAGAATTATCAAAGGTGTTTTAAGGTGGTAGGATAGTATGAAGAAAAGCATGAAAAAGGATTCCTTTTTCCAAATGGGGGAAATAAATATAAGAAAGATGCAGACACGAACAGGTATTAAGGGGTTAGTGATACTTCTGTTTCTGGTTAGCTCATTGTTGGTACTTTCGGGCTGTGCCGAAAATAAAGCAGTACTCGTTGGTAATTGGGAATTAGTGCCCAGTGAGGGGAATTTAAATGATACAGCAATGACGGGCTATGCTTTTAGCGAAAATGGGTCTGTCACTTTTTATAATGGTTATGATGGAAAACTGACGGTTTCGGAAGGTCAGTGGCAGATCGGTGGTATTAATAAAAACTATCTGGAGTTATTTTTAGATGACGTGGATACACCAAAGCGGAAGATCCGGTTTAAAGTAGCGGAGGAAACCTTATATCTTTTTTCAGATTCCGAAGAAGGTAAAACCACCTATGATAGCCGTTATCAAAAGACCGAGCAGTTTAGCTTTGAAAGTTTGATTGCAGCGGCAAAAAAACAAAAAGCAAAAGAACAACAGGATGCGCAATTGTTTTGCACCCTGTCACCGCAGGAAATCATCGAGCAGCTAAAAGCAATGGGACAACCGATTGGGCAAGTGGTGGTATATACCGATCCTGATTATGCAACAGGTTTATTAAAACAGCCAAATCTCCAATTAGCCCAGGCCGCCCGCTTTGAAGATACCTCCATTGAGCAGGTGGAAAATCAGATTGAACCCATCGGTGGATCGGTGGAAGTTTATCAGGACTATGCGGTAGCGAAACAGCGCTACGATTATTTAACGATTTTTTCTGATGCAGCAGGAACGACCTATCAGATCGGCAATGTCCTGTTGCGGCTGGATAATGCCTTGCAATCAGAAAAGCGGGCACCATATGAAGCCGCATTTTTGGAGATTGTAAAATAATTTGAGAAGCAGTGAGTAAAGGGCGCAGCAGTCGATAGCAGTATTCCTTTTTACAGGCGAAATTACAACCAGTTATAAAAAGCGAGGTGTAAAATATGTGTGGACGTTATATTCTTTATTCTGACAAAGAAGAAAAAGCGATTAAGGCGATTGTTGAAGAAGTCAATAAAAAATATCATGTAACCATTAAAAAAGGGGATATTTACCCAACCGATCTGGCCCCGGTTTATGTGTCCGGGCCGGATCAGCAGGGAATGGCGCTTAGGCTTCTTAAATGGGGGTATAATCGGCATTATCAAAAAAAGACGTTGTTGATTAATGCCCGTTCCGAAACGGTGCTGGAAAAAGCCGTTTTTCGGGATGATTTTCTAAAGCGTCGCTGTCTGATTCCGGCGGTGGGGTTTTATGAATGGAATGCGAAAAAAGAGAAATTCCGCTTTAGTGGTGCTGACGGGCTGATGTATCTTGGTGGCTTTTTTCATGGGCAGGAAGAGGGGCCTGATGAATTTCTGATTATGACAAAGCCACCGGTAAAACTGGTGGCGGAAGTTCATGACCGGATGCCAGTGGTGATTCCTACCAATCAGGCCAGGGGGTTTCTGGAATCCACGGAGACTGCGATTAAAATCATCAGCGAAAATCAGGTCGTCCTCAAAAGAGAGTTGATTCAGGGCGAGAAGCAGTATAGCTTCGTCGATCTGTTAGCCCATGATTTCCCGCCCCAAAATGATCATGATGTGGTTTAAGTAAAGAAACGGAGAACGAAATGGGTTGTTTAAATTAATAGTAGAGTAAGTGAACCACCACGACTAAAATTGATGAGATCAACCCGATTGATGCCTATATTTCTCAATTCCCGACAGCACATTGATTGTTTTTAAATATCCAATTCGGGCGGGATGTCTATTTCATCCGAGACATATTTCCCGTTTTTTTTCCGTTGCCGTACGCATTCGGATAAGAGGTATTCGATTTGGCCATTAACGGATCGAAAATCATCCTCGGCCCAGGCGGCGATGGCATCATAAAGTTTTGGGGAAAGTCGGAGGGGGATCTGTTTTTTTTTGTTATCGGCCATGATCCTAATAAAGACTCCCTGAATTTATAATTGGCTGGGCATCATGATTACCGCATAAAACGACTAAGAGGTTTGACACCATGGCGGCTTTCCGTTCTTCATCAAGCACCACCACTTCATTTTCATTCAGACGGGCCAAAGCCATTTCCACCATTCCGACAGCACCATCAACAATCATTTTACGGGCATCAATAATGGCTGAGGCCTGTTGTCTTTGCAGCATGACGGCGGCAATTTCGGGGGCATAGGCTAGGAAGGTGATGCGGGCATCCACCACTTCAATCCCGGCTTCATCGACCCGACTCTGAATTTCTTCTTTGATTCGTTTAGCCACGGTTTCACTGGAACCGCGCAGGCTGCCCTCGTCGGCAATCCCGTCGCCGGTGGTATCGACATTGGTGGTCACATCGTAGGGATAAAGTCGCACAATGTTTCGCAGGGCAGAGTCGCACTGCAGGGATAAGTATTCTTTGTAATTGTCAACATTAAAGACAGCCTTGGCGGTGTCGGTAATGCGCCAGGTAACGGCAATGCCGATATCGATGGGGTTACCAAGACAATCATTGATTTTCTGGCGACTATTATTAAGGGTCATAATTTTTAAGGAAATTTTACGTGAGGCGGGTTCGGCCGTTGCCGCATCTTTATCCCCCTTCACATCACCGCTTTGGATTAAACGGGTTTTGGCTGCCGGATTAACGGCGCTACAGAATGGATTGACAAAATAAAATCCCGGTTCTCGGATGGTACCGACATAATGACCAAAAAGGGTCAGCACCAGAGCTTCCTGAGGTTTAAGTACTTTCAGCCCCGGCCAGAGCAGCCAGGTGGTGCAAAGCAAAATAAGACAAATAACAATCACAATGCCACTACCGTCAGTGGCAATTGTGGCGATAAGACCGACAAGGGCTGCGGCATAAATGAGCAGCGAGATCAGGAATACCAGCATACCATGCTTTTTGCCATGGAGAATTTTCTCGTCCATAATAAATACCTTCTTTCAATATGATATCAAAATAATATCATAACGATATTTATTAAGCAATCTTTTTTTGAGAAAAGAGACGCCCTGAGAAAAGAAATTGGCGTAGCGATTAAGAAAAATTATTGTTTCGACAGCGATATTATGAGATGATGAGACATAAATTATAAAGAAAAAACAAGCAATTTCGGCAATGAAAGAATTTTTTAAGCTAGGATACGAGGAGAAAAAGCGTGAAGTTTATATCATGGAATATTGATTCATTAAATGCGGCATTAACCGGAGAGTCACCCCGGGCGCAATTATCGCAGCAGGTATTGGAAAGGATCGCCACACATCAGCCCCAGGTGATTGCCATTCAGGAAACAAAACTGTCGGATAAGGGGCCAACGAAAAGACACTTTGAAATTCTGAGTGACCGGTTCTCAGATTATGAAATCGTCTGGAGCAGTTCCGTCCAACCAGCCCGTAAGGGCTATGCCGGAACCATGTTTTTATACCAGAAAGATCTGACCCCAGCTGTTACAAGGCCAGTCATTGGCGCACCAGGTACCATGGATGCAGAGGGTCGGATCATCACCCTGGAATTTGATGATTTTTATCTGACCCAGGTTTATACCCCAAACGCTGGAGATGGCTTGAATCGTCTGGCTGATCGTCAAATCTGGGACCAGAAGTACGCCGATTATTTGGCTGCTCTGGATCAGAAAAAACCGGTCATTGCGACCGGTGATTTTAATGTCGCCCATCAGGAAATCGATTTGGCCCATCCGGAAAATAACCGCCGCTCCGCTGGCTTTACCGATGAGGAACGGCAGGGTTTCAGCCAGCTCCTGGCCAGAGGTTTTACCGATAGCTTTCGTTTTTTGCATGGCGATGTGACCGGCGTTTATTCCTGGTGGGCGCAACGGGTTAAGACCAGCAAAGTCAACAATTCGGGCTGGCGGATTGATTACTGGTTGGTCAGTGATCGGATTGCTAACCGCATTGTCAAATCGGAAATGATTGATTCAGGGCCACGACAGGATCACACACCATTACTGTTTGAACTGGACTAGTTTTTAGTGATTCAGGGTTTTACGGTAGCGGCTTAGGCGACAAATAGGTCATTTGGGCATTTGTCAGAAAGGGCAACGGTTGTCAGCGGACACCAGTCGATACGAACAAGGGTGAAAGCGATGCTGCTGCTAATAAAAAAGTTCTGGTTGCTTGGGAGCTTTGAAATTAGTGTGAAGCCGGTTAGCAGCGTCATGAACCGGCCCCGGCTTAATTGATCGGGCTTGGGTGGGACATTTTTTAATACAGGCGCAGCAGGTGATGCATTTTTTATGATCAATCTGACGGCTATCCTGGGGATTAATGGCAGCGGTGGGACAGATGCTTGAGCAGCGTTGACAGTTGTTACAGGCAGGGCTGACAGCGATAAAATCAACATCCCAAAGGGTCGTTTCGCCACGATAGGGTATCTGGCCCGGGGGCGAGATCAGGCAATTGCGGTCAGGGTTTGGGTGTGTAAGCAGCTTATCCTTAATTTTTCGACCAAAGCTTTCGGCCAGCGCCAGATCACTTGGATTGGGTCGGTCGGCGGCAATGGGTGTTTCGGAACTTGAAAAAGAGTGTTCGCCAATAAAAGCTCCGGCGGCAATGGGCAGACAACCATTGCCGATGATGATGTCCCGCAGTTCCAGCAAGGCATCATCGTAGACGCGATTGCCATAGACCACCACACAAATCGTCGGCGTGTTTGTGGCATGAATCGTTTTTAACCAGGGGCCAATCACTTCCGGGACACGCCCCATGTAAACGGGGACGCCGATGAGCAGGATGTCATCAGTGGCGAGTAGAAGGGGTTGGCTCCGTTGTTTTGGTCGGGTGATATCGACCGTGATCAAATTGCCGGGATTAAAACCTTGGGCAATGGCATTCAGAATAGCTTCGGTAGTACCGGTCGGTGAAAAACTGACCAGTTTAAGGGTATGGTAGTTCATGATTTGCCTCCAATAATAACTTTTTAATCAGAATACAATAAATGCGATCATGTTACCAGAAGAGTGATTATACTAGTATCAATACTAACGGGAAGGAGCAGAGAAATGGATGGTGAACAGCGAAACAGAGAACTGGGTGATTTTCTAAAAAAGCGCAGACAAAGCATGACACCAGTGGGACTTGAGCTTGAAGCGCTTGCACGGCGGCGGACACCGGGATTAAGAAGAGAAGAAGTGGCGCAAATGGCGGGGATCAGTTTAACCTGGTATACCTGGCTTGAGCAGGGGCGACCCATTCAGGTGTCGACTTCGGTGGTGGAGAGCCTGACCCGGGTATTGCAGCTTAATGAGGAAGAGCGAACTTATCTTTACCGCCTATCCAACCAGCCTCTTCCGTCGGAAAGTTCCAAACGTCAGCATCTGATCAGTCCGGCATTGCAACATGTTCTGGATAGTCTTTGCCATTGTCCGTCGTTGATCACCGACCAGCAATGGAATGTCATCGGTTGGAACGATGCGGCTGGCACAATCTTTGGTGATTTTGAGGAGATGAATGAGCTTGAGCGAAACATCGTCTGGGCCATGTTTACCGATGCAAAATATAAAACCCTGTTTGTCGACTGGGAACACCATGCCAAAGGGATGGTGGGACGCTTCCGGGCCAGTTGCGGAAAATTTGTTGATGATCCCTGGTTTAAACAGTTTGTTGAGGACCTCAAAGCCGAAAGTACCGATTTCAATTGCTGGTGGCCACTCCATGAGATAAAAAATAATGGCGAACTCTATAAACAATTGATACATCCCATTGTTGGCCGCCTGGATTTTGAAATTAGCAATTTTGATGTAGCGGATCATTCCAATCTCAAAATGGCCGTGCATATTCCCGAACCTGGCACCGATACCGATGACAAAATGGCCTATCTGTTGAAACTAGCCAGGGAAAAAAGTGATGCCTGCTATACGAAAGGTGAAAAAAAGCAAGGCTGATTCTCTGTTCGTGATTAAAACCTAAGAAACCAGGTCTAACAATTGTCGAATCTCGTAAAAAGCAAGAATGCACCGACATAACGATTCACAACAACTTCGGAGGGCAGAAAGATGACATATTTGATTAAATTTTTAAAAGCAAAAAAAGCACTGTTGTTTTTAATCATACTGGCCACGGTAATCCAGTCCTTTAGTATGCTGGCGGTGCCCTATTTTGCGGCCAAAATGATTGATGATGGGATTCTCAAAAATGATCTGATGGCAATTGTGCGATTGGGCTTGCAGATGCTGGCAGCGGTTGGGTTATCAGCCCTGATTTCCTTATGGACCAGCTATATGAGTGCCGATTTAGCCGCCCTTTCAGGAAAATACCTGCGGGATCGGATTTTTGACAAAACCCAGATTTTATCAATCCGTGACTTTAATCACTTTAGTACCGCTTCAATGATTACCCGGGCAACTGGCGATATCACGGTGATCCAACAGACGGTGATTATGCTGGCCCAAATGGTTTTGCCGGCACCGATTATTGCGGTGACGGCGATTATTATGACGATCGCCGTGAGCCCCAAATTGGTAGCGATTCCGATTTTGGCCATGGTTTTTTTCATGTTGGGTATCTATATGATTTTTATCAAAGCCAGTCCGATCTCCAAAACCATCCAAATGCGACTGGATAGCATTAACCGGATCATGGGCGAAGCGATTACCGGGGTGCGGGTCATCCGGGCCTTTGATAATTCCGAATTTGAGAGAAATCGAACCAATGCGGCCTTTTTAAATTACGCCAATAACGTGATTAAACTGAATAAGACCTTTGCGGTATTCAGTCCGCTGATCTGGTCAGTTGTGGGAATCAGTCTGGTAGCGGTGTTATGGTTTGGCAGCTTTTTGGTGCTCAATGGCGAAATACAGGTTGGCGGCATTACCGCCGTCTCAGAATATACCATTCTTTTGCTGATCGCTCTGATTATGTCGTCGATGGTTATGGTTATGTTGCCTAAAATGAAGGCTTGCCTTGATCGTACCCAGGAGGTATTGGATACGATTCCGGAAATAAACGATGTGACCGTACCGCAATCCAGAAGAAATCCGGCTGATCCCTTCAAAATTGTTTTTGATCAGGTTAGTTTTTCCTATCGGGGTGCCGAGGAGGCGGTTCTTAAGGAAATCAGTTTTGCCTGTGAGCAGGGAAAAACAACGGCCATTATCGGTGGCACCGGTTCGGGCAAAAGTACCATTGCCAGTCTGATGCTGCGTCTTTATGATGTCGCCAGCGGCACCATCACACTCGAAGGGGTGGATATCCGCCAGATTTCTCAACATGAGCTGCGGGAAAACATCAGTTATGTACCCCAAAAAGCGCTCCTTTTTAGTGGCACCATTGCCGATAATCTGCGGATGGGAAACAGTCAGGCCACTCAGCAGGAACTGGAACAGGCGGCCCAAACCGCCCAGGCCCATGACTTTATTATGGAGACTACCGAAGGCTACCAGCGATCGGTGGCCCAGGGTGGTACCAATTTTTCCGGCGGCCAGAAGCAGCGGTTATGCATTGCCCGGGCGCTGGTAAAAAAAGCCCCGGTTTATATTTTTGACGACAGTTTTTCGGCACTCGATTTTAAAACCGATGCGGCTCTGAGACAAGCCTTAAAAAAAGAGATGGCTTCGGCAGCGGTGGTGATCGTCGCCCAGCGGGTCAGCACGATTATTGATGCTGACCAGATTATCGTGCTGGAGGCTGGTCGGATGGCGGGTATCGGTCGGCATGCTGAACTGATCAATACTTGCCTGGTCTATCAGGAAATTGTGGCATCGCAGCTGTGCGAAAAGGAGGTCGGCAGTTTATGAGGAAACGGCGAAAAAAACCACAACAGCAAAAGAAGCAGGCGTTTAATCCCGAAGTAAAACCGGAAATGGAAGATATTCCGAAAAATTCCAAGCTGGCGGGAAAACGCTTGATGGGGTTGTTGCTGCAACAAAAATGGGCCTTACTGATCATTTTGCTGGCGGCAGTAGTCAGCAGCGGACTCTTTGCTGTTACCCCGATCATCATGGGCAAAGCCCTGGATCAGCTGATTCAGGCCATTCGTGCAAATGGCCTGGGTGGCAGTTATGAACAGCTGGCAAAAATTGTCGGGTTGCCGCTGCTCTTGTTGGCGCTGGCCTATCTGATTGGGGCAGCGGTGGCCTTTGTTCAGGAGTATATCATGGCCAGTGTCGGAGAAAAGCTGGCCTTATCGATGCGGGAGAAAATAAGCGAAAAAATTACCCGGTTGCCGCTTCATTATTACGATGCCAATGAAACCGGCGAAATATTAAGCCGCACCACCAATGATCCCGATAAGATTGCTGAGATCTTAAAAACAGGGGCCTTACAGTTTGCCAATGCCCTTTGCAACCTGGTTTTCAGTGTAGTGATTATGTTTGCACTCAGCCCGATTATGGCGGTGATCATCATTGCGACGATGTCGTTTAGCGTTTTTGCCACCAAAGCGATTTCCCAAAAAACATTGGAAATTTTCGCTGAAAACCAGAAGGTGTTAGGGGAACTTAACGGAAAAATCGAAGAATATTATACCGGCAATCTGATTATCAAAAGCTTTAACCAGCAGGATATGGTCACGCAAACCGAACGGGAGTTAAGTGAACGACAGTATCAGGCCAACAAAAAATCACAATTTGTGATCTATGCCATCTATCCGGCGATCCGTTTTCTGACACAACTCAGTTTTGTGGTGACGGCCATTGTTGGCGGGATCTTTGCCATTAACGGCAGTATGACCATTGGAACCGTGCAGGCTTTTTTGCAGTATGTTAACCAGATTGCCGATCCGATTACCCAGGCATCTTATTTTATCAATTCAATGCAGGCGGCGCTGGCCTCAGCCGAGCGGGTTTTTGAATTTCTGGACGAAGCCGAAGAGCTGCCGGAAACCAGCAACCCCATAGCGATCACAGCGCCAGACGGGGCGGTGGCCTTTGAACATGTCCGCTTTGGTTATAAACCCGGGCAATTGTTGATGCAGGATGTCAGCTTTACCGTCAGACCCAATGAGATGGTGGCCATTGTCGGGCCCACTGGTGCCGGTAAGACCACCTTGGTTAATCTGTTGATGCGCTTTTATGAGCTGGAAGGCGGAACCATCTCAGTCGATGGCATTGATGTCAAGAAACTGTCAAAAAGTGGGCTGCGGCGGATGGTGGGGATGGTACTTCAGGATACCTGGCTTTTTAATGGTACCATTGCAGAGAACCTTGCTTACGGCAAAATGGATGCTAGCCGTGAAGAAATCATTGCGGTCGCCAAGGCGGCCCGCTGTGACCATTTTATCCGAACCTTGTCAGAGGGCTATGATACAGTGATTTCCAATGAAGAAGGAACGGTTTCCCAGGGTCAAATGCAGTTATTAACCATTGCCCGGGCGATGCTGGCCAATCCGGCCCTGATGATTCTTGACGAAGCGACATCCAGCGTTGATACCAAAACCGAACTGGAAGTCCAGAAAGCGATGGTTCAGAGCATGAAGGGCAAAACCAGTTTTGTGATTGCCCATCGGCTGTCCACGATTAAGTCCGCCGATCTGATTCTGGTAATGAATAACGGTACCATTGTTGAAAAAGGAACCCATCAGGAGTTGTTGGCTGCGGATACATTCTATGCTGATTTGTATAACAGCCAGTTTAATCATCTGGTGGGGTAGTGGCTACCCGGGTGCTAGAAAATGGTCGTTTCGCAAGGCATGTCAAGAACGGTTTGAAGTTCTGGTCTATAATCAAGTCAGGAGGTGAGAAAAATGGAAGAGGCACAGGTTATTCAGGCGGTGCAGCGGATGCAGGAGTATATCGAAACGAATCTCCACCGCAAGATCACCTTGAAAGAACTGGCCAATGTAGCCGGATATTCGCCCTGGCATGCGGCCAGGCTGTTCAAAGAGGTTACGGGAAAACCGCCTTTTGACTATATCAGGGCCCTGCGTCTGACGCAGGCAGCACTTCTTTTGAGAGATGAGGAGGTGAAAATCATCGATGTAGCCATGGATTTTGTCTTTGACTCCCATGAAGGCTTTACCCGGGCATTTTCCCGGGAGTTTGGTATGGCCCCCAGCAAATATGGTCGTCAGACGCCGCCGATCAAATTATTTATGCCTCAGAAAGTTTTCGATACCTACCAGTCGATGCATAAAGGAGAGAATATAATGAGCGAAAAAAAAGAAACCAAAACGGTATTTGTTCAGGTAATTGAGCGGCCAGCCCGGAAGCTTTTGTTAAAGCGGGGTGTCAAAGCAACCGAGTATTTTGGCTATTGTGAAGAAGTTGGTTGTGAGATCTGGTCGGTGCTGACCAGTGTCAAGGAAGCCTTGTACGAACCCATCGGGATGTGGTTGCCCGGGCATCTGATCCGGGAAGGGACATCCCAATATGTACAGGGTGTGGAGGTACCGCTGGATTATGCCAATGTCATTCCCGAAGGATACGAGCTGATCGAGCTGCCGCCCTGCACGATGATGGTATTTCAGGGTGAACCCTATGATGATATCGATTTTATGGCCGAAATCGGTGCGATCTGGGAGCATGCTAAACGCTTTGATCCAACCGTTTACGGCTACCAATGGGCGCCCCAAGCAGCACCGCGGTTCCAATTGGCACCGATGGGCTACCGCGGCTACATTGAAGCCTATCCGGTTAAAGCCATTCGCAACAGCTAGTCTGATCGACAACCAACACCAGACAAGCCGGTTCAAAGCGGAAGAAAACTCTGTCTGCTTTGAACCGGCTTTTTAGCGCAGGTGTCAGGGTAAAAGTATAAAAGAATGGCCAGGTTTGTTATTCCACCGGTTTCCATTCCGAATTCATGCTGAGCTTAAAGTCATTCCACATAAAGGTCATGGTTTTCCAGACAACCCGCTTGGGAATGATTTCTGTCATTCCGGCGCCATAGAATTCATATTGGGACTGGCCTTCCCGATTGGGCTTATATTCATTGTGAATATAGTCACTTAAGGTGCCTTCAGCGTAGAGGTCATCTTCAAACGTGTTCATGCCAATTTCAGTGAGATCACCATCGTATAGAATCGTTCCGTCGTTATTGGTGAGCATGAAGTTGACATCTTTGCCGATACTTTCCAGATTGGTCAGATAGGCCGCAAAATCATAGAGGCGTACCTGGGTCACAATATATCCGGCAATCTGACCATCCTTTTCAACGGGGGTTACAAAGGCCAGCAGCTGCATCGAGGGAGACTGATGATCGGCAAAGGTCAGGTCGGTGATAAAAGGCTGTTTTTGCTGGCTGATGGCTGGAATGTTCTTATCATAAAGATCAAAGGAAATACCCTTAAAATAAGTGGGATAGGCGTTGGTAATGAGGTTTTGATTATTGACAAAGGCGACATTTTTGGCAATTGGGCTTTCTTTGGCAATGGCGGCTAAGGCGCTGGAGAAAGCGTCGCTATTTTCACCGGATTGTTGATAGGCAGTTACAGCTGCTTTGGTGAGGTTTTCGAGCGTTGTGAATTCGCTATAGATAAAGGTGCTGGCGGTATCCAACCAGGATAATTCCTCGTCAGTAAACTGGCGCAGGTCACCTTTGCTGGTTGTGGGTTCACCCGTACCAGGTTCGGAATTGACATAAATCCGCAAATCCGAGCCAAAGGCGCTAACAGTGTCCCATTTTACTTGTTTCTGCACGGGGTCATTCGTGCCGACGGCATTATAGGTATAGGTTCCTTCGCCCTGGGCATTGGGGATCATTTTATTTTTAATCAGGGTTTGCAGTTCGACAAAACTGCTGTAAATGGGGTCAGTCAGAATATTTTTGCCGATTTCGGTCATGTTGCTGGTATAGACATTGGTTCCATTGGTGTCGATGACGCCGAGGTCGAGATTCTGTCCAATGGTCAGTTTGCTGAGTTCAGCCCCAAAGCTATAAGGATCGATGTAGGCGATTACCCAACCACCGTTTTTGATCGGTACTGAAGCATAGAGGTAAGGGGTGTCATCAGTGGAGGTGTGGGGTTTGATAACCATCGCCGGGGTATCGACAAATAGTTCAGGATGGCGGTTGATGCTTTTTAAATTGAGACCAATAAAAGGGCTGTCCATTTTCGTAGCGACCTGGGTCACATTGGAATCGGCATCACAGACCAGGATATCAAAGAAATAGGTTTTACTGTTGAGTTGTTTGTTCATCAGTGAATAGGCTTTCTCATCACCGGCCGGGCTTTTCCCGACGGAAGTTCCGATTTCTTCCAACATCGTCTGGATCTCGTCCATTTCCGTCTGTAGTGCAGCTGTTGCATCAGAAAGCGTATCGGGATTACCGTTGCTGGATTTGGTTGTTGCACAGCCACTTAACAGTAGAGCCAGGATAAGTAATAAGGGCAGCAGTTTTCTTTTCATTGGGTGACTCCTTTAGTTTATTTTGCTTTTGCAAATGTTTTGCAAAAGCTGGTAAAATCATTTTATCACAGAGTTTATTTACATAAAATAAATACTTTTAAATTCGGCAAAGATATGCTGACAGATTTTCATTTGGTAGGGATCGCAATGGGTCGTCACAATGAGTTTGGATAGAGAAACATAATTTACAATAAAAAGTTTACTCTTATTTAATATTTTAATGAAGAATGGGTATATTTAAAACAAGTCAAAAGATTGGAGAATGTAAAAATGGAGTTTAGAATTTTTGAGAAATTTCCCTTTAATTACGATATGGAAACCCTGGACAAAGAGCTACACTTAAGAGGCAATGAAGCAATGTTGGATATTCTCGAGCCTATTTACGAAGTGGTGGAACAGATTGCCCGGCCCAAGGCGATTTACTTTCAAGCTGAGGTTACCGAAAAAACCGATGAATGGGTTAAAATCAACGGAGTGCCTTTTGAAAGCACACTGCTCCGGGGCTATGTCGACCAGAGCGAGCCGGTTTTTCCCTATATTGTCACGGTCGGTACGGAGTTGGATGATTATGCCAAAATTTTGAAAGACTCCATGGAGCTTTTTATGATTGACGAGGTCATGAATCTGCTGGTCAATACCGGTAAGGTCTTTGTTGCCGAGGCGGTTAAAGCTGAAGCTGGCTGGTCAGCGGCGCAGGATTACGTTCCCGGAAACGGGGAAGAATGGTCAACGGTGGAACAGAAACGACTGTTTGACATGTTTGCTGGCGAAACCGCCAAAATTGGCGTGACCCTGGGCGATAATTATTTTGTGCTACCGGGGCGATCGACGATCGGAATTTTGTCACAAAAACGCTGAATGATAGGTAATTAGTATTTTAAATGCCGTGAGCAGATGAGATCTTCATCGGTTGGCGGTGTTTTTTTAGGGCATGAACAAAAAAGAATTTTTTAAAATAATCTCGCAAGAAACAAAATTATCAGGCTATTTACATAAATCTGAAATGCTTTTATTCAATTGTTTAAACAAAACCTAAACATTAAGGGGTACAATCGTTCCACGATTAAATTTTCAAATAAATTTGCAGATAAAGGTGGAATAACCATGAATTTGGATCCCTATCACATTTTGGGGGTTCCTCACGATGCCAGTGATGAGGACGTCTCAAAAGCATATAAAAAACTGGCAAAGCAATACCATCCCGACTTGAATCCAGGTAATCCGGAAGCCGCCCGAAAAATGAGCGAGGTCAATGCGGCCTATGATCTGATCAAAAGCGGTCAGGCCAACTATGCTTACGGCAATGCTCATGGCAATGCCAGTCCCTATCAACCAGGTCATCCGGGACAAACCAGAACCTATACCTATCGATATAGCAGCAGCGATGGCCGAACCGGTCAGGCTGACCCCTTTGAAGGCTTTGATCCCTTTGAATGGATTTTTGGAGCTTTTTACAGCCAGCGGCGGAGCTACAGTTTTGAAGCCGCCGCTGACCAGATTAATATGAACAACTACGAAGAAGCGCTTAATATTCTTAATCATCTCGCGGATCGTAGCGCTAAGTGGCATTTCTATAGTGCCATTGCCAACTATGGCCTGGGTTACCGGGACGTAGCCCGGGAACATGCCCGCATGGCCGTTGAGATGGAGCCGGATAATGCCGAGTATCAAAACCTGCTGAGTCAAATGAGTGGCCGACGCAGCTGGTTTGGCAGCACCAGTCGACGCACCTCCAGTTTTTCCCCACTGGGTACGATTGTTAAGCTGTTTATTGGTTTTTATGCAATCCAGTTTTTGCTGTCGTTTTTGGGATTAATATTTTAGTATCGATGGTTAACGGATGAAGGAGACAACAAATGGAAAGTATAAAAAATAAGCTGATCCGCTTTATGACGGGCCGTTATGGTATTGATCAGCTTTATTACGCTGGCTTATTTCTGGCTTTGGGACTGATGATGATCAATATGATGGTCAATTCAACGATCCTGATGGTCATTTCAAACGGTTTGATTCTGCTGATGGTGTTACGGGGTTTTTCCCGAAATATCAGTCGCCGACGGAGTGAAAACGAACAATTCCTGAAACTGTGGAACCCCGTCAAAAAATCAGGCCGGATATTTTTGCGGCGGATCAAAGAAATCCGGGTTCATCGGTATCGGAAATGTCCCCATTGCAGGAAGACCCTGAAACTGCCGATCAAACGGGGTAAACATATGGTTAAATGTCCGTCGTGTAAAGAATCCTTTGCGGTTCGGGTGATTGTGTAAAGAAACTAGTAGTCAAATAAAAAATCCCCCCTGAATTAGTGAGATGACTGAAAAGAGGGGGGATTTTTTGCAGATCAGATTATCGAATTGTTTTTTGGGTGAAGACGGATCATTCGGTATTAAAATTTATCGGTTTAGCAGAAAGATTCTTTAAAAAAGATTAACCACCAAAACAGATAACGTTTCCAATAGTTATTTATTTAACAATCATTGGATTTTGTGTTATAATTCAGAAAAGATGATATTTTACAAAAATCGGCCAGAGCGTGGTGACGGTCCCGGTAAACAATGGCGGTGTCGTCGAGGTCAATCTGTTTCTGAGTAAAGGTTTTGGAGGCGAATCAATGAGCAAGACATATTTAGAAAACGAAAAAGTGAAAATTCCGCAAGAGGATAGGATCAGCGAAATTAAACTCACCTGTAACAGCTGCCCCCGTCAATGTGAAATGACCTTGCTGATGGAAGGGCTTTCGGTTTTGATGGTCAAGGATGATGGCTGTAAAAAAGGAACCAAGTTTGCCTATAAGGAAATGAAAAACCGTAAAAAAACCGAATTAAAGAAAGTGGTGTATTGTTGTGAAATGGATCGGATTGAAGAAGCGGTCTGAAACAGAGCGTGGTTTGATAAAAATGAGAAAACAGTCACAGACTGTTCAGACTGTCAAAAAAGATAACCTAGTACCGACAATTGTTACATCATGTTGTCCGCATCGGAGCGGACACGGCATCGCCTGTCCGATTTCGCAGCGGACAACAGATTAACAATTGGTCGGTACGGGAGTTTATCGACAACCTCAACAGTCACAGACTGTTCATTCTGAATAAAACAATCGGGAAAACAGAAGTTTCCGGTTGTTTTATTTTTTTGTCAATTTTAACTCCTATGTGATGAAATCACAGAGAATCGGGTACAAATCTGGTAGGATGAATTACGTTAATTTATAAACAAATAAAGTCATAAATAAAAAAGAAATCAGGTGAGAGTAATGAAAGATGTAACCTTATTTACCACCCAGACCTGCCCGCATTGCAAGACCGCAAAGGCTTTTCTCAGGCAGAATCACATTCAATTTGTTGAGAAGGACGTTAATGTTGATGTCGCGGCCCAAGAGGAAATGGCCCGCAGGGGCATTCGTGGCGTACCGACCTTTATCATCGGCGATGATGCCGTGATCGGTCTGGATCAGGCCAAGGTACTGGAACTGGTCGATCATCGGGTGGTGACCTGTCCGAATTGTCAGACCAGAATGCGGGCCCCCAGTAATAAGGGCAAAATCACCATCCGCTGCCCTAAATGTAAAACCAGCTTTGAAACCAAATAATAAATAGCAAGAAGGAGATAACCCAATGAAAAAAATACTAATTGTCGGTGGTGTCGCTGGCGGTGCCACCGCAGCCGCCAGACTTCGACGTTTAAGTGAGGAAGATCAGATCATCCTGTTTGAACGGGACGAGTATATCTCATTTGCCAATTGTGGATTGCCCTATTACATCGGTGATGTGATTACCGATCGTCAGAAACTGCTGGTTCAAACGGTACCCGGGATGTCCAAACGGTTTAACCTGGATATCCGCAATTTCAGTGAGGTAACCGTCATCGATCCGGATCAAAAAACCGTGACGGTAAAAAACCATCAAACCGGTGCATCGTATACCGAGAGCTATGATAAGCTGATCCTCTCGCCGGGAGCCAAACCGATTGCGCCACCGATTCCGGGATTGGCGGAAGCGAAGAATATCCTGACGCTACGCAACATTCCCGATACCGATAAAATCAAGGCCGTGGTGGACAGTGGCAAGGTTAGCCGGGCCGTGGTCATTGGCGGCGGTTTTATCGGTGTTGAAATGGCCGAAAACCTGCAGAAGCTGGGAATCAATGTGACTTTAGTGGAAAAAATGAACCAGGTCTTAAAACCGCTGGATTTTGAAATGGCCCAGCTGGTTCATCAGGAAATCAATGCCAATGGCGTTAATCTGATTCTCGAAGATGGGGTTGATCATTTCCAGAACGAGGGCCATGAAGTGGTGCTCGAAAGCGGCCAGGTGCTTAAAGCCGATCTGGTTATTCTGGCCATAGGGGTGGTGCCGGAAAATGCCCTGGCCAAACAGGCTAACCTGAAAGTGGGGCCCCGGGGACATATCGTTACAACTGCTAATTATGAGGTCTTTAACGGCGAAAATGATGCCGTCAATCCCGATATTTTTGCCATCGGCGATGCCGTGGAAGTGGTCGATTTTGTTACCAAAACGCCGACTGCCATTCCCTTGGCCTGGCCGGCTAATCGTCAGGGACGGTTGGTAGCCGATTATATCAACGGCAAAAAAATCGCCAATGTCGGGATTCAGGGAACTGCCGTAGCCAAGGTGTTTAATCAGACCATTGCCGCCACCGGCAATAATGCTGCGCTGCTGGATCTCAAAAAAATCCCCTATCAGGTGGTAGTGGCTCACCGCAGCAATCATGCCGGGTACTATCCCAATGCCACTAATATTGCCTTAAAACTGCTGTATGACCCGCAAACCCTGAAAATTCTTGGCGCCCAGGCGGTTGGCCAGGAGGGCACTGAAAAGCGGATCGATGTGATTGCCACGGCGATGAAATTGGGTGCCACGGTACTGGATCTGCAGGACTTTGAACTTTCTTACGCGCCGCCGTTCTCATCGGCGAAAGATCCGGTGAATATTCTGGGCTATATCGCCGAGAATATTATCGATGGCGTTTATCAAACCGTTCAGTGGTATGAAATTGACCAGATTATCGCAGCTGGCGGATTTCTACTGGACGTCCGCTCACCGATGGAAGTCCGGGCAGGTGGGATTAAGGGTGCCGTGAATATTGAGCTGGATAGTCTTCGGGATCGGATTGGTGAAATACCAATCGACAAAGATGCCCCGATTTATGTAAGCTGTCAGGTGGGACAACGGGCGTATCTGGCGATCCGGATTCTTAAGGGCCATGGTTTTACCAATATTTACAATCTGGCTGGCGGCTACAGTACCTATAAAACCGCCCATTATCAATTGGCCGCACTTCAGTTTGAGACGACTGCAAACTAAGTTTAAAAAAGACGGTTGCAGAAGTAGCCGATAAAATTAATAATTTCACAACAAAACCCTCAACAATTCTCGGTTGTTGAGGGTTTTATTTATAAGTTCTTTTTTAATTTTTTCAGTTTTGTGTAAGTGGTTTCCGGTAAGATACCGATAATCGTCTCGCAAAACGCCAGCCCGGCCAGCCCACCGAGGATAAAGTGCAGGGCCGGTACTTCTGGGAACAGGTTATTGGTGAACAAATTGACGAGATTAAATAGGGCAAATAGTATAAGTCCGATTTTTAGTTCTTTTCGCATGGTTGCTTTCATATTAAAAACTCCCTTTCTTTTTATTGATGGTTTTGCTAATTTTTATCCGGGAATAAACCAGAACCGGCAAGTCGGCCAGCATCAGCAGGCCAAAGCTGCGAACGCTCCAATCTGGCAGGGGCAGGATCAGCCAGTTAACGACCATGACGCCCAGACAGACAATCAGGATCGTGATAGTCACTGGAAACAAACGATTATTTTTCATCATCGTCCCCCCTTCACATGGTTTTCATACAATAAAGCTTGACCACGGCACTGACTGACAGTTGGGTAGCTACAGCAATGATCAGGGTATAAAAAACGGTGATATTAATGTACCCGGCAATAATAGCGGCAATAATCAGCAACACTGAGGTGACAGCAATCAGCGGCATCCCCGCTTTGCTGCGGATGGCTTTCATGCGTTCGTCATGTTCTTTATTGTATAATAGCTTCAGTTTGGTCTCGTCCTTAATCGTCAGGCTCAGCTTGATGATGTCAATCACCGAGAGTACCAGAATGCTGACAATCAGACCAAACTGGAATCCTGCCACAAAACCGTCAGAATGGGTAGCTGTTGAGATATCTGCGGTAATGATTGAGTAAATGCTATAAGCCCCCAAGACCAGGGCCAACAAGGCCATTCCTGAAGAAATGGTAATTCTTCGTTTAACCGTTCTTTTAAATTTTTCCATGATCCTGCCTCCTAAAATTCATTTTCTTCTGAAAAGTCAAAAACTTCTTCAATGGTCAGCCCGAAAAAACGGGCAATTTTATAGGCCAATACCAGCGAAGCCGTATATTTACCCACTTCAATGGAGGTAATGGTCTGTCGGGTTGTGCCCACCGCCAGGGCCAGTTCTTCCTGGGAGAGTTTTCGTTCTTTTCGTAATTCTTTGATTCGTGTTTTCATATGACACCTTCTAATAATCTGCATAGCATACTTTGCATTTTTAGTATAGTTTGCTTTGCATAAAATGTCAAGCAAACTTTGCAAAAAAGAAATGGCCAGAATTGTAGACTTAGAATAGTGCTGATGATACAAAATAAAAGGCGGTCTTTCAATAAAAAAACAGCCGTTATCCATATAGCCGTCACATAATCCGCCTATAATAAAAAAAGCGAGGCGGGCACCTTAAAATGATCAAGAGATTCTCATTTACTACAAAGTCTATCCCTGATTATGTGAGAATATTGCCGATATAAAAACGCCTCATAAAGTCTAACAGAAAAAGAGAGGAAAGAATTCAATGAAAAGATTAAAGAGGATGATACCATTTTTATTAGTGATAATGGTATTTTTGGGCGGTTGTAGTTCAAATTCACAGACGACAACGGCTGAAAGCACCGCCGAGGCAGTTACTGAAACGACTGCTGTTTTAAGCGCCGTGGTGTCACCAACATCAACGGTTGTTGTCGATCCGGAATTTACCGATCGTGACCTGGAAACAAGCTATGATGACGCCACTGCGGTTCAGGTCACTCTGGATGGCAGCACTATTCAGGTAACCGGAGACGGTGCCACGGCCAGTAATGGGGTTCTGACGATTACCAAAGAAGGGACCTACGTGGTCACCGGTAATCTGTCTGATGGACAGATTGTTGTGGCTGCCGCCGATACCGATAAGATTCAGATTGTGCTAAATGGTGCGACCATCAATTGTGCCGACAATGCCCCAATCTATGTGAAAAGCGCCAATAAGGTGTTTATTACCCTGGCAGCCAACACCGTCAATACCTTAACCGATGGTAGCGCCTACGTCCAGACCGATGATAATACGGTCGATGGGGTGATTTTCAGCAAGGCTGATCTGACTCTCAATGGCGAAGGGACCCTGAATATAACCGCAAATTATAAAGATGCCATTGTTTCAAAGGATGATCTGGTGATTACTGGCGGTACTTACACGATCAATGCGGCCAAAAATGGTCTGAGTGCCAAAGATGCGGTAAAAATCAAAGATGGCACGATCACCATCACTGCACCAAACGGGAAAGCGATCACCTCCCAAAATGATGAAGATGCAACCAAAGGTTATGTTTATATCGCTGGCGGAACCATCAAAATCACAAATAGTAACGAAGGGATCGAAGGCACTGCCATTGTGGTGGAAGGTGGTACCATCGATCTGATTTCCAAAGATGATGGTTTTAATGCCGCCAGTCCCGGGGCAGCCGAGACTGAATCCGGTGGCCGAGGCGCCGGTATGGAGGCAGACAGCAATGCCTATCTGTCAATTGCCGGTGGCACCATTTTTGTCAATGCCTCCGGGGATGGCTTGGACAGCAACGGCAATGTCTATATCTCAGGTGGTACAGTAGAAGTCAGCGGCCCGACCAATAATGGCAATGGAGCCCTTGATTATAACGGCACTGCTGATGTCAGTGGCGGAACGGTTGTGATTGCCGGTAGCACTGGAATGGCTCAGTCGTTTTCCGAAACCTCGACCCAAGCATCCCTGCTTTACAATCTGACCTCGAGTTGTGCAGCCGGGACAGAAATAAAACTGACCGATGCCAGTGGCAAAACGGTGGTTTCCTATACGCCGGATAAAACCTATCAATCGGTCGTGATCAGCACTCCTGATCTGGCCCAGGGATCAACCTATACCCTGATCTGCGGCAGTCAGACCGTCGAAATCCCCCTGACCGGGATGGTCACCAGCAACGGACAGACAGGCATGGGCGGACCGGGCCAGGGTCAACCCCAGGGCGGTCAAAAACCGCAATAGTGGTACAGCCTGCTTGATAAAGAACCGCAAATCAGGAAAAAGCATGTCCTTCTCATCAAAGGGCATGCTTTTTTATTTAGTTTGGTGAAAATGATTAAATCAGTGGGAATGAAGGAAAAATGAAATTTAGGCCCTTCGCCAAAAGGTCACCGTAACAGGAACGGATCGTTCCATAAACTATTTTTATCCTGGCACCGGGGTAATTTGCCATTTTGACACCACTTTTTGCTGCTAATCGGGTGCGGTCGGTCAGAACTGCATCCGTTATAAACTTCGGGTTTGTTAGATAAATATACAGTTTAGCATTGGCAAAAAGATTGCTATCGGCGTTTTCCATGGGCTTCCGGGAATTGATGAGTCATCAAAAATGACTTCAAACATCCATTTGGGTTTGCGTAACACCCCCGGTTTGTTTTTAATTGGGAGGTTTATCTGTTAAATGATCCTGCAGGTTGATATGTTGGCGAGATCAAAAACGGCGACCCCTTCCAGGCGAAGGGCTATCTTTTGGCGATAGCCAGAGATAGCTTATTAAAGAATGGTTTATTTTTGCAGCCACGAATTATATCATTTTAGAAAATTGATTATGTTAATCACAGTGCCAGTCGCTCTGGACTGGCATAGACATAGCCTTTGTTGCCTCTGACATAGCCTAATAAGGTCATATTATATTGTTTGGCCAGCCGGATGGCAGCGGTGGTTGGGGTCGACCGGGAAACCAGAATCGGGGTTCTCAGGCGGACCGCCTTGGTCATAATCTCTGACGAAATCCGTCCGCTGACAAATAGAATACTTTCTGACGCCAAGTCAAGGCGGCCAGCTTTTAATAGAATCCCGGTGATCTTATCAAAACAATTATGACGGCCAATATCTTCGTTTAAAATCTGATAGTCGGGGTGATAAAATAACACACTGTGAACCCCGCCGACCTCCATAAATATTTTAGACGATGTTAAAAAGTCTTTCATCACCTGCAAAATGGTATTCAACGAAAAGGTTTTTTCGGTTTCAATCGAACAATACTGGCTTTGTTTCAGGGGATTAATATAGGTATAACACTTGCCGCAGCCAGAGGTAATGCTGCGCAAGCTTTCCTGTCGATTAATCAGAATATCCTTTTTTAGGGTGATAATCACCGCAAACAGCATGTCGTTATAGCTGATCGATTCAACATCAGAATAGGCGTTGATCACCCCTTCACTATACAAAAATCCCAAAGCCAGTTCTTCCGGACACTGATTCAAACATAAGAGCGAGACCAGTTCTTCACCGTTGACCATAACTTTTAATGAAATTTCGGTAATCACCTTTTTGGTGGTTTCTGTTAATTTGCAAACTTGATCGACTTTACTGATTTCTAATATTTCATAGTTTTCATAGATAAGATCTTCCATGTTTCTCCCTACTGCAACTGCTCTTAAACAGCACGTCATTATTTATAAAACAACCCGCCATTGCCCAATTTGGCCAAATCACTGGTGGTGATGTCCAGATCGGCCAACAGCCGGGGGAACAGCAAATCAAAACTGAATCGGTCATTATAAATGCCGCATCCTGGGACGCCGACGATTTGGACATCATCGATTTTGGCGGTAACCAGCATTGAACCCGGCAACACCGGCACCCCATAAAGCAGGTCTTTGGCCCCAGCGTTAATAATTGCTTCCAGCGTCATATCATCAGGATCAACAGATAGTCCGGCAGTGGTAATAATTAAATCAGCCCCGGATTGAATCATCTGATGAATTTTGTCACTGATGGTGGCAACGTTATCCGGTGCCATTTCTCGGGCCACCACCTCACAGCCATAGGCTTCCACCTTGGCCTGCATGATCTCGGTATACTTGTCTTCAACCAGGTTTTCAAAAACTTCGGTGCCAGTGATTAAAATACCAACTTTGGCTTTCTTCAGGGGATGGACAGCAAAGACAGTTTCCTTTTTCAGGCAGTTTAGGGCTTTTAAATAGTCTGTATGTGAAATATATAAGGGAATGGCCCGGGTAGCGGCTACCACCTCGCCCTTTTTAACCACTGTATAATTGGGTAGGGTCGCACAAATAACCCCAGGGGATTCATTAAACAGCTGGAGCTGGGCTTCGTCGGCGACAAAGATCCCATCGCTTTCGGCGACCAGATTGATCCGGCCTTCTTTGGGGATCGGGTTATAATTCATATTTAACCCGCACATCTGGTCTGCAAAAGCCAGAGCGGCCTCATCTTCGTGGACATAACCTTTGACAAAAGGATTATGCTCGGCCACAAATAGATTATTTTTTCCCAGTTCCCGGAGCATCTGGACATTTTCGGTGGTGATTTCATGGCCTTTTTTAAATGCCACCCCTTTTTCTTTTTTATAAATAATGCGGGTCACATCGTGAAGTAAATGCATCCCCACTGATTCGGCAACCGGAGTTTTGGTTAATAATACTTCTGTTGGATTATTAGCCGGATCATCCGCCGTTTGATCAGCTTGAATTAAATCGTAGGGTAAATCGCTGGCGCAGCCCCGACAGATGCTGCCGTGTTTCGCCGGATAGGTTTCATTGCAAATGGGGCAGGTGGTGGTTTTGCCCATTTTTTCTTTTTTCAGGTAGTTTTGATGGACTTTTGCCGGTGTCATGCTAAAAACTGAAGTACCGGCTTGACGCATTTGGGTAAACAGTAAGTCAGAATCCTGATCGTGTTTGGGTTTGAGTTTTAAAAACCAGGTATGGATCTCGCCCCATTTTTCAAGTTCGCTTTTATCAATGGTAATGCGGATGCCGACACCGGTGTACTTGTCATAAAAGATCGCCGCATAGCGGCCGTGATCCAGGACTTTTAGCCAGCCATTGCCAATTGAGCAGGGGGTCAGCAGCTGAATGGCATCCGGTAAACAGGTTTTTGTTTCGCAGATGACATCATAAAAACCTTCTTTAGGAAGATTTTCCATGGCCAGATTGACCATAAAGCCCCCCAGCAGGATACCCGGTGCCACCGTGCCATGAAAAGCCTTAATTTTTTGGGTATAGTCATCATAAGTTAATTCGCCAAATTTCATTTTTCACCTCTAAAATATGTAATATCTCAATCTATCAAATAAATTTATATTTATTTCTAAAAAGCATTGGCTAAATAACAATGCTTTTTAGAAATAGTAATAGTTAGTGCAGATGTTAAAAAAGGGGGTGTTAAAGTCAGAACTCTAAGATAATGTAGTACCGACAATTGTTACATCATGTTGTACGCATCGGAGCGGACACGGCAACGCCTGTCCGAGTCCGTAGCGAACAACAGATTAACAATTGGTCGGTACGGGAGCTCACCGAAAACCTGATGGTATTGGGTGTAACACTCCCGTTAATAAGCTATTGTTTATTGAATTTTTTCTATCGCAACAGCGCAGGCTTTGTATTCAGGGGTTTTTGTGATGGTATCACCAGACCGGGTGGTTAACCAGTTGGCATTATTTTCAAAGTAATGCATGGCCATCCAGACAAGTCCTTCCGGAATCCGTTCTGACACCTGGGCTTTAACTTTTACCGTTCCACGACGGGATTTGACAACAATCATTTCGCCATGTTCGATTCCCAGCCTCGCTGCATCCACTTCGGAAATATCAGCATATTCTTCAGGCAACAATTCATTAAGACCTTCACAGCGACCGGTTTGAGTCCGGGTGTGGTAGTGGTACAGACGTCGACCGGTACTTAAGGTGAAAGGATAGTCAGCATCTGGCACTTCCGCCGGTGGGGTCCAGTCAAGGGCCATTAAATGACCTTTGCCATGGGTGAAATTACCGTCTAAATGAAGGATCTGGGTGCCGGGATCTTCTGGCGTTTTACAAGGCCATTGAATTCCACCCTGATCAAGTTTGTCGAAGGTCGCTCCGGCAAAGACGGGCGCAAGTGGGGCAATTTCATTATCCCATAATTCCTGTCCGCTGTCGGCTTCCCAGGTCTGGCCAAAACGTTTGGCGATTTCCCGGAAGATCCACCAGTTTGGTTTGGCAATACCGGGTGCTTCTTTGACTTTGCGAACCCGACTGATGCGGCGTTCACAGTTGGTGAAAGTACCTTCATCCTCACTCCAGGCAGCCGCTGGTAAAACAACATCGGCATATTGGGTGGTTTCGGTCTGGAAGATATCATTACAAACCACAAATTCAGCGGCTTCCAGGCATTTGATAACGTGGGAAATATCCGGTTCGGTTCCGACAACATTTTCACCAAAGATGTAGATCGCTTTCATTTCTTTGGTTTCCAGTTTTTCAAACATATCGGGAATCATCAGACCCAGTTTGTCCGGCAGGCCTTCGACATTCCAGGCCTGTTCGAATTTTGCTTTAGCAGCAGGATCGGTAACGCTCTGGTAGCCATGGTAGGTGTTTGGCAGCGCTCCCATATCGCAGGCACCCTGAACATTGTTCTGGCCTCGTAGGGGGTTGACACCGGTATTTGGTTTCCCCACATTGCCCAGCAGCATCTGCAGATTGGCAACGGACATAACATTATTGGTTCCGCAGGTATGTTCGGTGATACCCAGGGTGTAGATGGCCATACCCGGTTTATTGTCAGCCAGCATATGGGCAATACTGATAATCTGCTCTTCGGACACACCGCTGATTTCAGAGGCCCGTTTTGGAGGGTATTCCAGCACTTTTTCTTTTAATGCATCAAAATTATCACAGTGATCCTGGACAAAGTCTTTGTCATATAAATCTTCGGTGATTAATACATTCATCAAACCGTTGAGGAAGGCCACATCGGAACCGACTTTAATCTGGGCAAATTCATCAGCATAGTCAGCCAGTTTGGCTTTTCGGGGATCAACCACAATCAGTTTAGCGCCATTACGCTGACCATTTTTAACAAAGGTTGAGGCAATCGGATGGGCTTCTGTCATATTGCTGCCGATGACAAAGAGGCAATTGGTGTCGGCGAATTCTTCAATCGAGTTGGTCATCCCACCGGTACCGAAGGATTTAATTAAACCGGCAACCGTTGGAGCATGACAGACCCGGGCACAATGATCGATATTGGGGGATTTAAAGGCAGCCCGAAATAGTTTTTGCATCTGGTAGGAATCTTCGTTGATGCTGCGGGCGCAACTGATGCCGCCCACGGCATCGGGACCATCAGCAGCAATAATTTCTTTGAATTTATTGGCAACCAGATCCAGTGCTTCGTCCCAGGATGCTTCCCGGAATTTACCGTTTTCTTTAATCAGTGGTGAAGTCAATCGTTCAGGGGAATAGATAAAGTCATAACCATAGCGACCTTTAACGCAGAGACGGCCTTTGTTGGGATAAGCATCTTCGACGCCGGTTACTTTAACGATTTTGTCACCTTTTACGTGCAGGTTCAGCTGACAGCCAACACCGCAGTAGGGGCAGGTGGTACGGACTTTTTTAACTTCCCAGGAGCGGGCTTTGCCAATCGATTTTTTATCAGTTAAAGCACCGACCGGACAGGCTTGAACACATTGGCCACATTGCACACAGGATGAGGATCCCATGTCGATGTTGTTATCGCAGATCACGGTAGTATCGCTACCTCTGAAACCAAGTGATAAAACGTCGTTGCAGACAATATCATTACAGGCGGTCACACAGCGGCGGCAGAGGATACATTTGCGGTTATCGCGAACGATCATCACGGAAGAATCGTCCACGGTTGGTTTTTCGATGCTTTCCATGATAAATGGTGGCGCTTCGATGCCCAACTCATAGGCAATGCTCTGCAGGCTGCACTCGCCGCTTTTTTCGCAGGATAAACAATTGTGTTCACCGTTGGATAAGAGCAGATTGACGATGTTGCGACGGGCACTGAGGACACTTTCGGTAGCCGTGTTGACGACCATCCCGTCAGCGACTTTTCCGGCACAGGCGGGAATCAGGGTACGGGCACCGACTACCTCAACCACGCAAATTCGACAGGAAAAAGAATCATGGATGCCATCCATGTGACAGAGGGTGGGAATATGAATGCCGTTATCAGTTGCCACTTGCAGAATAGTTTGATCTGCTTCGGCTTGACAGACTTTATTATTAATTGTTACTGTAATCATTACTAACCTCCTTAATTCAATTATTATTAGGCGTTTGCAAAACGCCACAGCCCGCATAATAACGGGATATTTCTGACATAAAAAAATATAACTCCTCACCAGATTGTGATAAAATTGAGTTGCTAAAAAATAAATCTATCAACCTGAAAGGAGTTATATCATGACTATTTTATCACAAAAACAGCTTTCTTTGGCTGAAATTTATTCTGATTGCACTCATTTTTTTGAAAGTGACAAACATCACTTTCTTTCGCTACTGGAAGAGAATCTGAACCTTA
>NZ_MJUY01000026.1:0-30389 GCF_002237635.1 Acetobacterium sp. MES1 | reverse complement strand
CCATTATTACAATCGACGACGAATTTACAGTACAAATAATGGCTATCCACCGCTGGTTTATCGGGGGCTTTTTTTCGACAATCATCAACTCGCTGCATAGCATTCAAAGTTTTGATGATTGTTACCGACGATGAGGGCTGGCTATTCTATAGGGGCTTGGAAAATTCCTTGCGTGTTTTGACTGAACTATTATTGACAATTCCAGATCATCTGCTGAGATCACTTCATCCAATACCCCTGAAATAATTTGGGCTACATAGTGTTTATACGGAACAAGAAAGTCCGGAAGCGCATTGTGCAGGCGCTCACAGTGATTGCATTTTAACCGCTCAATCTGGATGAACTGCTTTGTTCCACCCTCGGTTTTCATGATTCTAAGCCTGTAATCACGATGCTGAAGAATGCTTTGGCAATCCGGGCAATAATGGATATCATGGCTCTCATATGAAAAACCTGCAATTCCTCATTGAAGGAAAGCCGTCCATCTGTTACAATAATCATGGTTCTATACCAGGGTCTCAGAGGACGCAATCTTGCAGGAAGGGTTCTCTGGGGCCTTTCTCTTTCTGTCGGTTAATGACATTATACAGAGCAACTCCCAGACATTCAAGTGAATCAATAAATGGTCATTTTAGTTGGTCAAAAACAGTATATTCCGACCGGCAAACTCCATTTGCACGGACATTTCGACCCAACTTCACGGAGGGTAAGATCCCACCCTCGCGGAAGCTGAACCATTAATAACTAAATGCTAATACTCAGAATCATTGTGGCCATGAGCAAGACGACAGATATGTTCGCACCACTCATCGGTTTCCATGGGATCCTGGTTATTATATAACAACTGAATATAGATCTGGTATGTGGGATGATCACTATATCGCCTGCCCAGATCGGAGAGAATGTCGCTTCTGAGATACTCATTATAAGGATATGTAAGATGACGGCTCAGCTCATAACGGGTTCTGACCGTTTCAGATTCCAGATGTTGAATATCTTTTATCAGATCATCAATCAACTGACAGAATTCGTATTGGCAATCGCAGTCGCAGCTGTAAAAGCAATTATTCTGATCAACCATGGCTTGCACCGCTTTTGGAAGAAGTCTTGAAGCTGCGCCGTTCCCGCATCGAAATTTTGCCACCAATCCGGATGTCATAGGCATTGTGAATGATGCGATCCATGATGGCTTCAGATATCGGGCTGTCATTATCCGGATCGGGATTGATGCGTTCATACCAGCCTTCCATCTCGTATTGGGTGCAGAAGATAATGGAACCTTCCTTACAGCGGGTTTCGACAATCTCAAGCAGATCATAGGCTTCCTGTGGTTCCAAGGTGCGGATCAGCCATTCATCGAGAATCAGCAGTTCAACCTTCTGGTAGGATTTGATGGTCTTTCTGAAAGTGCCACAACCCTTGGCAACACTTAACTCATCCAGCAGTTCCGGCATCCGGATGTAGCGGACCGATTTGAATTTTCGACAGGCAGCATTGCCCAGAGCATTGCTGAGGTAGGTTTTTCCATTATGTAAAGATTCACATAATGGAAATTATGCGAAGTTTTATGTTATGTAAAGTCGAAGGCGAAAATCATTGACAACATCTCTTTTTTCCGCCTTTAACTTTACATAATAATTACTCATTTGCAAATGTTTTTTAGCCATACCATCAGATTTTTATCATCGTTCCAGTCCGGTTGAATTGGAGCTTCTGCGTTTACATAAGCAGCTTCAAGAGCTTTACGTTTTGTTTCCGAATCGGCTCTTGCATAAATTTCCGTGGTTGTAATACTTACATGTCCTAAGAAATCGCGTATATAAATTAAATTTATATTTGACTGCAATAAGTGCATGGCTTTGGTATGTCGAAATACATGGGGCGTAACCTTCTCCGGAAAAATGATATCGGTATTGTTTTTGGCTTTATCTACATACTTCTGTATAATATATGTAATACCTGCTCGCGTCAGTCGTTCATTCCTGCTATTAAAAAATAACGGCGAATCCAGTTTTTCGGGTATTTCCCAAAACTGCTGCTCCTTTAAATATTGAACCAGCATCTTGTTTGTCCGGCTCATTAAAGGAATACTTCGGATTTTTCTGCCCTTTCCCAAAAGGGTAATGGTGGCCGGCGCAGATGTTCGAACGTCCTTCACAGAAAGATTGATGAGTTCCTGAACACGGGCACCGCTATCATAAAGCAGTGTGAGAAGCATTAGGTCTCTGCGACCACGTTTTATTGAAATATCCGGTTCATTTAAAAGTACAGACATCGCTTCAACAGAAAGATAAGTCATGTTTTCGTGAGTGCATTTTTTTGATGGTATTGCCATGATCTTCTGGAGTTCAAAGAGATTTTCAGGAAGCTCCGTTTCAACATATCGCACAAACGCATGAATACAGGCAAGTCGCTGATTTCTTGTAGAAACAGAG
This sequence comes from Acetobacterium sp. MES1, assembly GCF_002237635.1. Lineage (NCBI taxonomy): Bacteria > Bacillati > Bacillota > Clostridia > Eubacteriales > Eubacteriaceae > Acetobacterium > Acetobacterium sp. MES1. Next base: position 27,954 of record NZ_MJUY01000026.1, on the reverse strand, counting down.
CAATTTCTCTCTTTTTCCAGCCAGTCAAGAAAACCTGAAATCAGTTCAGTATTAAATTGTTTCATAGTCAGACGCTCAATCCGGTTGCTGGCGGTGTTTTGGTAATACTGTAAAAATAAACGAAACGTATCGCTATAGGAACTAACGGTGTTTGAACTAACATTTCTCAGAGTCGGCAGATATGATCCAAGGAATGAAGTCAGATATCTGGCAAAATCAGTTGTTTTCATCAATATCCACCTCGGGTATGACCCAACCATAGTCAACATCCAAAGTATTTACAATATCCGGATACAATTCTGCTGTCAGACGTAGGTAATACTGGCTACTTCGAATACCGGAATGTCCCATGTATGCGGACAGGTAAGGAAGGGCCGTGGTCAAATCTTTTCCGTTTCGAACCCAGTTTCTCAGGCAATGTACTGCAAAAGTGTGACGAAGATCGTGAACTCTCGGTCCTTTTCCACGCCCACCATGGGATATGCCAGCAGTTTTGAGAATCAACCGATATGGATGATAAATATCTTTTAAAGATGTGCCTTGACTATTGAAAAAGAAATGCTCTGATTGTTGCCATTGTTCATAACTGCGAATATATCTGTCATAATTTTGACTTTGTTGTAATATTGTTTCATTAAGGGGGATAAAACGTTCCTTTTTAAACTTCGTTTCACGGATATGGAGGATACCGGTATCAAGATCAACATCATTCTTTTTCAACTGCATAAGTTCGCTACTTCGCATGCCGGTGCTGTATAGCATCTTCAAGATCAGTGTATACTGCCTGCTTCGAAATGGATACTTCTCTGTATTACTCATTTTAGCTGCCGATTGGAAAAGTTCTGCCAATTCATCATTGGTAAAAATATGTGGCTCGTAGGTGTCGTTTAGAAATATTCGTGATTTCACCGAATAAACATAGGCCTGATAACCAAGTCGAATCATATAATCTGCCAGACCCCGTATAACACCAATGCGATATTGGCGGTTCTTTTCTGTCTCATAAACTGTTTTGGAAATCCAGATTTTCACAAGTGCTTCATCCAGTTGCGGTTTTGTATATCCCTCCTGTTCTGCAAGGCGAATAAATCGGTTTAATACTTGCTCATTTTTGTCATACTTAAATCCGAGGCTACGTTTTTCTTCAATGTAGTGTGATACAACCTTCTCAAGCGTTAACGGTTTATTCATCTGTCAAACACCTCCTCGGGATTGAGCGCACATTCTCTCAAGCGGGCATAATCGATATGCAGATAAATTTCCGTAGATTTGAGATTGGAATGGCCCAGAATTTCTGATATAACAGGAAGTGGTATATTTTCCTCAAGGAGAGTACTCGCCAGTGTATGTCTCAAAGAATGCATTCCCAATGGTGTTTCTCTTGTAACCGGAATACCGGCTTCCCTGATATATTTTACAAGAATCCTGCTTAACGCTGAATTCGGAGTAAATGCTTCAAAAGGAGCAACATGCCTGACGAATACATACTCGGATTTTGTTCTCGGGCGGCCAGTTTTTAAATAATCAATCAAAGCCCATCCAACATCACGAAGAAGGGGAAACGATACGGGATTGCCTGTTTTGTGCTGAATGATCTGGATTGTACTGTCATGCCATTGCAGATTTTCGAGCTTAAGATTTTTAATATCTGAACATCGAAGACCATATCTTGCTACTATTAAAAGAATCGCATAATCCCGCTTTCCGGTAGGGTTTCCACGGTCTATGCATGAAAGAACTTTTGTCACCTCCTCAGTTTTCCATGTTTTTGGCATCGCTGGCGCATAGTAGTTTTTGATTTTTGGAAGGGAATCCGCCATATTCTGAGAAGTCAGTTCATTCAGGTAAAGATATTGAAGAAAACAACGAATCGCTACCATAGTTGAAGTCACTGACTTACTTGAATAATTGATGAATGTTCTGATATATTCTGCAAGTATTGTTGCATCGATACTATTGCAGTCATCAATCCCATGCTCATTCAGATAAAAAATAAAATGTCTGATGCGATTCATTCTGCTATAGTTTCCCTGTTCGGACAGATTTCTGCTTTTGCATTCTTCAAGGTAACCATTGAAGGCAGTCTGAAACTGTTTCGGGCAAACGGATGCCGCAGTCGGACCAAGCTTCCTGCGAAGAATAATCCCATGGATTTGATAATCCCCCAATACGCGAATATAGCGTACCTGTACACAGATCTTTTTTGTTGGTGAATTCTCGTGGATAGTATCATGTGTACAACCATAGTTTTCCAACAAAAACGAGCTTCCAAGATTCTCGGTGAAATAGACTTCGTTTCGCTCATTCGCAAAATTTAGAAATCGGCGGTAAAAACGCTGATAGTTGAGAATTGTTTGTTTTGCGTAGTCCATTTCACTCATTTTTTGAAGAACTGTATCAATCAGTTCTTCAAGGGTTAATAATCCTCCCATTGTTTACATCCTCCTATAGAAATATTTGAGCTTTGCTCTAAATACATTCTATAGGGTTATGTAAAGTTCAAGACAAAAAAACTTTGATTTTTAGTGATTTCTGCCCTCAACTTTACATAACGCATGACTTTACATAGTTGCCGCAACCGGTGGCGCCAACCAGAATGACGTTTTGCCCCTGGCGAATGTATTCGTTGCTTGCCAGACTTTCCAGCAGTTCGCGATTCAAATGACGATCCGGCAGATATTCGATATTTCCCAGAAAAGCTGCTGAATTATTAAATTTAGCTTCCTTGATGAGCCGTTTGATATTGTTGTTGTGTCGGGAATCATACTCCGCATCGACCATCAGAGCCAGACGTTCCTGAAATGACATGGAAAGATAGGTCATTTCATCTTCAAGCTGGTTCTGGTAACATTGGGCAAAAACGGGCAACCGCATGGTTTTCAGCTTTTTCAACGTATCATTATTCATCGCTGTCACCCCCGTAATAAGCCGGTCCCCTGACATAGGCATATTTGTTGATCTCATCCGGAGATGATTGTGATGTCGGTTGTTTTTTGTTTCTAGCGACCGAATCCTGTCCGGATTCCAGAATCAGTTTAATATTTTTGTAGCGGGGATTGGGAATGTATTCTAGTGCCGCCCCGCAAGCGCTTTCCAGTCGCTCGGCTGAATAGTGATTGGCCAGTTTTAAGAGAGACAAACAGCCTTTGTAGGCCTGTTCCTCCACCCGATAAGAGTCGAACATCTTTTGAACCACGGCTTTTGTCGATGGGCCAATATCGTCGGCCCATCTTAAAAATCGGGCCGAATCCCATTCACTGTAAAGTTGATGGTTGATCGGCATGTGGTCGACATTGGTTGAATACTGACCCCGTCGGCCATACAGCCGCCGATGGCTGCAAAGCCGGGTTCCCTTATAGAAAACTTCAATGATATTTCGGGTATAGCGGAGATCCACTTTTTTCCGGACGTATTCATAGGGGATCGAATAATATTGTTGATCGATTGAAACATGGTAGTTCAGCTGAACCGTGGCGGTTTTCCACTGGGCAAACTCAAAGGGAAATTTCGGAAGTGGCTGCATAAAGGGTAATTCTTCTTGTTGAAATACTGAATAACGGGAACCATCCTTTTTCTGAAAATCGGCATGATTGAATCGTTCCAGCTCTTTCAGTATGGCTCGATTCATTTCATGGATACTAAAAAATTGCCGGTTGCGGAGTTTTCCCATCACATGATTCGTCAGCAGACCAACCGAACCTTCCACCGCGGCTTTATCTTTGGGAGATAAGATCCGGGCCGGCAACAACCCGGTCTGATAATGATCAGCCAGTTCCTGATAGGCCCGATTGATGACGGGATCTTCATGCTTCTTATGACTCAGAATGCCTACCTTCAGGTTATCGGGAATGAGCAATCGGGTCGATGCACCAAAATAGTCATACATACTGATATGGGCATTGATCCAGTCTTCTTCCTTCATGGTCAGACAGGCTTTCGCATAGCAAATACATGCTAAACGGCAGGGTTGCCACAAAGAGATAAACTTTACAGCTTGTTCCCGTGACCTGATCATAAAGCGGCAGGGGTGTTCCCGCCCAGTCAACCATGATTTTATCCCCGGGTTTATGGTGGATATGCATGGTGAGCCGGTTCTGATTGACATGCTCCTGATAAAGCTTGCAGAATTGAGAATACATATAAGGCGGTCTTTGGGTATGCCGACACGTGTCAAGATATTCTTCCCAGAGCAGCTTTAAGATCACCCCATTTTTCAGCAGTTCCTTATGGATGTAATCATAATCCGGTAGTGTCATTACTGGGATCTGTGTTTCTTCCGGAAAGAGATGCTGATGCAGTTTTGATTCGTCAATGGCCTGAAGCTCCTGCTCATTAATCGGGTGGGCATCGCAGGCCTTTACCACCCTGGCTACTGTGTTTCGGGATACTTTTAACGTATCCGCAATTCTCCGCTGGCTGAATCCGTCAAGGCGGAGCTGTAAAATTTGTTTTTCTTTGGACATTAACATGTCCTCCTTTCGTAAGTATCACGGTTATCCCGTAGCTTCATTTTAATACTTACGTTAGTGGCTCTCTATAGCGGATTTGAAATTTTTAACAGGTGGCTCCCTGCGTCGGATTAGGTGGCTCTGCGCAGGAGACTGTGTGGCTCTAAATCGTCGGAATACTCAAAACGTTTGTATTGAAAGCACCCTTTTATAGTACTATTATCGTAAGCAGGTGTTTTTAGATGTTTCAATTCAGTTATTAAAAAACACTTGAATAAATGCTCATATAACTATTGACATATGAGAAAAATAATAATATAATAAATACACAACATATGAATGCTAGTTCAAGTATTCATACGAAATGTTTAAAAAAGAGGTGATAATATGACTGAAAAATTTAATTTAATTGAAAGATGTGACTGCAATGTAATTCATGAGGATATTATAAATCAAGTTAGAGATAAAATGCCTCAAGAAGAAAGCCTTTACGATCTAGCAGAATTATTTAAAGTATTTGGAGATTCAACACGAATCAGGATACTATGGGCTTTACATGAAGCTGAAATGTGTGTTTGTGATATCGCTGTATTACTTAACATGACACAATCAGCAATTTCCCATCAGCTGAGAGTCTTAAAACAAGCTAATTTAGTGAAAAACAGAAAAGAAGGCAAAGTAGTATATTATTCATTAGTTGATGATCATGTAAGAGAAATATTTGACCAAGGTCTAATTCATATCAACGAGAAGTAGTAATGCGGTAGAATAGAATATTTTTTGAAGATATTTGGGCAGATATTTAAGTCTTCATATCAAATGAGCAATGCTTCAAGAAAATTTGAAAAAGACTTGTAGTATTCAAAATAAAATTACAAATAATATTTAGGAGGATTTAATAATGAAAAAGAAATTTATACTTGAAGGTTTAGATTGTGCAAATTGCGCGGCAAAAATGGAAAAGGCTATTAATGAGCTTGATGGAGTGAAAGAAGCTACTGTTAACTTTATGACCACAAAACTTGTTATTGATGGTGAGGATGAAAAAATGCCTACAATAATAGCAGAGGCTGAAAAAATAGTTAAAAAAATTGAACCTGATACTATTATGAAAAGGGTATAAGGGGGTATGCAAAAATGAAGAAACGATTGTGGCGAATAATAATTGGTGCAGCCGTGTTAGTTGCAGCAGCAATTATTAATTTTAATAATGAATGGTTACAGATTGCTCTCTTTATAATAAGTTACATTATTGTAGGTGGAGATGTTGTAAAAAGAGCTGTAAAAAATATTTTTAAAGGTCAAGTTTTCGATGAAAACTTTTTAATGAGTATTGCAACAATTGGTGCATTTTTTATTGGTGAGTATCCTGAAGGTGTTGCAGTTATGCTGTTTTATCAAGTTGGAGAACTGTTTCAAAGCTATGCAGTTGGCAAGTCGAGAAAGTCAATTGCAAGCCTTATGGATATTCGACCAGATTATGCAAATGTTAAAAAAGGCGATGAACTTGTCAAAGTTGACCCAGATGAAGTACAAATTGGAGATATTATTGTAATTAAAGCAGGAGAAAAAATTCCTCTTGATGGCAAGGTAATTGAGGGAAGTTCAATGATTGATACATCGGCACTAACAGGCGAATCTATTCCTCGTGAAGTAGAAGTTGGAAGTGATATCCTAAGTGGGTGCATCAACATTAATGGAGTTATTACAGCAGAGGTTACCAAGGAATTTGGAGAATCTACTGTAAGTAAAATTCTTGATTTAGTTGAAAATGCAAGTAGTAAAAAATCCAATTCAGAACAATTTATTACGAAGTTTGCGAGATATTATACACCGGTTGTGGTTATAATCGCAGTTTTTCTAGCTATTATACCGCCTCTTGTTATAGACGGGGCGACTTTTAGTGATTGGATATATAGAGCACTAGCATTCCTTGTGGTATCCTGTCCGTGTGCTTTAGTTATTTCAATTCCTTTGAGTTTCTTCGGTGGAATAGGTGGAGCCTCAAAAAAAGGTATTTTAGTCAAGGGTAGTAACTATTTAGAGGCATTAGCAGAAACTGAAATTGTTGTTTTTGATAAAACTGGAACACTAACGAAAGGTGTATTTAATGTACAGGAAATTCATCCAGAAGGAGTTTCCAAAGAAGAGCTACTAGAATTAACTGCATATGTGGAAAGCTATTCCAATCATCCGATTTCACTTTCACTGAAACGTGCATATGGCAAAGAAATAGACAATGGACGTATTTCAGATGTAGAAGAGATATCAGGTCATGGTGTTATTGCAACAGTAGATGGCAAAAAGGTTATGGCAGGAAATATCAAACTTATGAAAATGATGGATATCCCTTATTTCAAGGGAGAGCTGATCGGTACTGCTGTACATGTTGCTGTTAATAACAAATATATAGGTTACATTGTAATTGCCGATGAGGTAAAGCCAGATTCAGCACAAGCAATCAAGGAACTTAAGGCAGCTAATATTAAACAAATAGTTATGTTGACAGGTGATAATAAAAGTGTTGGTTCAAAGGTTGCTAAAGAGCTTGGTGTTGATAAGGTTTATGCAGAACTGTTGCCAGCAGACAAAGTTGAAAAACTAGAAGAATTATTTTCGCAAAAATCTACAAAAGGTAAACTTGCTTTTGTTGGTGACGGAATCAATGATGCGCCTGTATTAGCTCGTGCAGACATTGGAATAGCAATGGGTGGTTTAGGTTCTGATGCGGCCATTGAAGCTGCTGATATTGTAATTATGACTGATGAGCCATCGAAAATTGCTACTGCAATGAAGATTTCTAAAAAGACACTAAAAATTGCACATCAAAACATAGTATTTGCAATTGGAATAAAAATAATTGTTCTTATTTTGAGTGCTTTTGGAATAACTACTATGTGGGCAGCTATATTTGCAGATGTAGGTGTAACTATCATCGCAGTATTAAATGCTTTTAGAGCTTTGAATGTAAAGAATCTATAAACTATTTTTCCTATTCACCCCCCCTTGTTTGATACCGATAATTGATGAGACAATCAAGGGGTATAAATTACAAAATGAAACTTTTTAAAGGCAAATGAAAATTAAGGCCTAAGACAATGGAAGCCTGCACAAGGGCAGAAATTTAAAACTATAAATGAAAATTGGTTGGTATATGACCTTGAATTAGATGGTTTAAAAGATATGGAGGTTATGTAATTGAAAGTTATTGATGAATGTTGCTGTGAATGCACCACACAAAATTTAAATAAAACAAAGGAGAGTTGCCCTGTCTGTAATAATGAAGGAGTAACAGTTAGTAGGATAACCGTTGAACACTTGGTGACAGATGATAACCGCAAGGCAGTCTGGGGAGATAATTATAGGATTTGTATGAATGAAGACTGTGATGTTGCCTACTACAACGTTGATAATGGAATAAAATTCTTAAAAGTCCAAGTTAGTGTTCCTATTTGGTTTAAGAAAGATGCAAATCCAAAGTATTCTTGTTATTGCAGTAAAGTCACTGAAGAACAAGTAATAGAAGCTGTGGTTAAGCATGGTGTGAAGACAGTTAAAGAAGTGAATTCGATAACTGGAGCTATGAAAAAACCTAATTGTAAAGAATACAATCCCTTGGGAGTTTGTTGTCATAAGATTATTCAGGAAGCTATCGATAAAGGCTTAACTATAAAATGATTATTGTGCAAATGGCTAAAATTGAAAAAAACGTAGCTACTCTTGATTTATGGGGTTTAACAAATGCGATTAGATTGAAGTCTTACAGATTCGAAATTAAAATAAAGGTCTACCTGATGTTAATATAATATTGTGAAAACACAAATTATTTGATTGTCAGAAAAGAATAGTTGATTTCTAACCAAAGTATTAGGTTATATTCCATTAGTAGAAAATGTCATATCTTTTATACTAACAATAACATGCAAAAACTTCAACAGCACTGAGATATAAAAATCTTGGTGTTTTTGTTTTATATAAATCTAAAACTAAAACTAAATAAAGAAACCCAAAGAGGCGAAGTCTTCGGTCAACTTATGATCGATAGTCTTCGCCTTTTTTTATTTCAAAAGTAAGAAGAAAGGACTGAGAACAATGTCAAGATATTTCATGTATGGTACATCACTAGGAGGGGTAGAGCAGCTGATGATGCTGGTGAAAATAACCGTGGAAAATGACGATATTTATAGTTGGAATATTGGAATTCTAATCAAAGAATTTGGTGTGGATCAGAAGTTGAAAGCTGGTGAAAATATTATTGAGTTTAACCCAACTCATTCCGATGCATTTATGTATTGTTGTTGGTTGGATCAGATTACAAGAACTGTTACCGTCCAGGACATCAATAATTATATCAAATATTTGGGTTGTGAAAGTGATTCATTTTTATGCCATAATGGCAGTGGAATATGAGTTGGATTTGAACAATTATATTGTATGGGGTTCTTAAGACATAAATACAAATTTTCAGATAGCCTTATTAAAATGGAATTCTTGTTCTGACATGATCCGAGTGTCCAGAGTTTTGCGACCAATCCATGTTGATTACCAAGAAAAAATCTATCCATCGTTTCTTCTATAAGTGATTCAAGTAATGTTACAAGTAATGTTACAAGTAATGTTATAGGGGTATAAAAGATATGTATATATATAGAAAACGTGTAATTATATAAAGAAGGTAGGGTGACGCCGAATCTTTTCAATGTCACTATTTTTATTTTCTATTGTGACAAATATATCGCTGACAGAAGGAATTCTAATGGTGAAAGTTCGATTGAAGAATTTAATAACATGACAAAGAATATCCACTCCCTAAAATAAATTCAGATTTTAGTTGGGCTCATTAGAGTGAAATATGATTGAGAATAGAAAGAAGGAATCGATTATGATGTATGGTATAGGTTATGGTGGTTTTGGCTTTTTTATGATGTTTGGATTGTTTCTATTACTTGTTCTGGTTATCATCGGAGTGTATTTTATTGTTCACCATTTTACAAATTCAAATGCAAAAGAAGGAACCCGTTCAGGTGATAGAGCTTTGGAAATTTTGCATGAGCGGTATGCGCGGGGTGAAATCGACGACGAAGAATATAATCAAAAAAAAAGCGGAGTTGCGAAAGTTATAGCTAAGACATGATTGAAAAGGACAGTGTTTTCTGGAACTCTCCTTTTTTTGTGAGTTTGAAGTAATGGTCAAATTAATCTCATACTTAGTAATCATTATAAAGATTATAGAATAGCCAAAAATAGAAAGGATGCGAATAGGATGGATAAAGAACATTCAACTAAAGATCTGAAGAGTGCTTTGCCTGACGGAGAATTGATGAGTGATAAGCATGAAACCCATCAAGCACATAAAAACCATGCACATCAGGAACACAAGGACATTCCTCAAAAAAATGATGAACATACGCATAATCAAGGTCATGGTGGAATGAATCATCCGCATGATCCCGGCCAAGAAATTCCCCAGGCAGAAATGGAACATTCTCATCATCATATTCCAGCCAATGAGCAACATACCGAACATGATGACCATCATGATCATCACGCAATGATGGTGGCGGATTTTAGAAAACGGTTTTTTGTTTCTTTGATTATTACGATACCGATACTAATTTTATCGCCAATGATCCAGATGTTTATGGGTGTGGATTGGCGATTCATCGGCGATTCCTATTTACTGTTTGGTCTTTCTACCATTCTCTTTTTTTATGGCGGAAAGCCCTTCCTTGTCGGTGCCAGAGATGAGCTTAAGAAAAAATCGCCGGCAATGATGACACTCATTGCGCTTTCCATCACAGTTGCCTATATTTATAGTACGCTAACCGTATTTTTTATATCCGGTGATGATTTCTTTTGGGAGCTGGCCACATTAATCGTCATCATGCTTTTGGGTCATTGGATTGAAATGAAATCGGTGATGGGAGCGTCGCGGGCACTAGATGAACTGGTGAAACTCATGCCCGAAGAAGCACACCAGATAATGGACAATGGGGAAATCAAGGATATTCCTGTAAAACATTTAAAAGCCGGCGACTCTGTTCTTGTTAAACCGGGTGAGAAGATTCCCATTGATGGTTTAGTTTATGATGGGAGATCAGCCGTTAATGAATCCATGATCACCGGAGAATCTGCACCTGTTGAGAAAGAAGCGGGTGATGAAACAGTCGGAGGTTCTATTAATGGTGAGGGGATTTTAAAATTTAAAGTGTCTCGAGTTGGAGAAGACACTTTTCTGTCACAAGTGTTAAAACTTGTTCGGGAAGCCCAGGATTCAAAATCCAATACCCAACGATTAGCGGACAAAGCGGCCAAGTGGTTGTTTTATATTGCCGTAATCGCCGGAACCTTGACTTTTTCGGCATGGATGATCATCTCACAGGATCTTAACTTTGCCGTCACACGAGCCGTCACCGTCATCGTTATTTCCTGTCCCCACGCATTAGGCCTGGCAGTTCCGCTTGTAACAGCTGTTTCGACCAGCATTGGAGCCCGGAAAGGTCTTTTAATCAGAGATCGGGCGGCCTTTGAAAACGCTCGTAAGCTCAATGCTGTGGTTTTCGATAAAACAGGAACTTTGACCGAAGGGACATTTGGGATAACTGATATCAAGGCAATAGGAATATCCCGGGAAGAACTCCTTTTACTTACTTATTCAGTCGAATCAAATTCAGAACATCCTATTGCACAGGGAATCGTCAATGTAGGAAAGAAATTAAACCTCAAAATGAAGGAAGTAAAAGATTATCAGAACCTGCCGGGTAAAGGGCTAAAAGCCAACGTGGATGGTCGGGACATTATGGTTGTAAGTCCTGGTTATTTGCGGTCAGAAAAAATAGCCTTTGACGTAAATCAATATGAAAAACTTGCTCAGATGGGCAAAACGGTTATTTTCATTTTAGATGGTCGCACGCTCCTTGGCTATCTGGCATTATCAGACATTGTCAGAGATTCGGCCAGAGAAGCCATTGATATTCTAAATTCTATGGATATTGAAACCATTCTATTGACCGGGGATAACCAGAGAGTTGCCGCTTATGTGGGTAATCAGCTGAAAATCGATACAATCATTGCTGAGGTATTACCCCAGGAAAAAGCATCCAAAATTGATGGTCTTATTAAAGAAGGCAAGATTGTGGCAATGACCGGTGACGGCGTGAATGATGCACCGTCTCTGGCAAAAGCGGATTTAGGTATCGCCATCGGAGCGGGAACAGATGTTGCCATTGAAACAGCCGATGTTATTCTCGTACGAAGCAATCCGCTGGATGTGGTAACTGTTTTAAAGCTTTCAAAAGCAACCTATCAAAAGATGATCCAAAACCTGATCTGGGCGACGGGTTATAATATGATCGCACTTCCCTTAGCGGCGGGGGTCCTTTATAATCAGGGGATTGTGATAAATCCGGCTGTCGGTGCGGCGTTGATGTCATTAAGTACAATCATTGTGGCCATCAATGCAAAACTACTCAAAATTGATTAACCATTCATCTTTTGTATCAGTCAGCTGGATCGGGGAATAATGCTCTTAAAATCTTGCGAGACTGTTATATATACGGTAAAAAGAGTGAAGTAGATTATATGAAATTTGAGTTGTGAAAGTGATAAGAAAAATATAAAAGGGGCCGTGCATATAACTTTGGCACGGCTCCCCTTATGTTTTAAAATGATCTTTGACTTGCAGATCGAAGCAGAATAGATTAATAAAATACCCACCATCGTTTAAAGAATACTTATAATCATTATTCCAAATCATTCTTGGAAATTTGCTTTTTCTCTGAACCTGCTAACTCTGAACCTTCTGAATTTTTTGAATCATTATGATGTTTATGACCAGAATGACCACCGCAACATCCGATGCCGAATTTAGACATGACAAACATCAGCCCGATAAAGATTAAAATTGATATGATTGTTCCCATTGAAATGCTCCTTTAAAATTATTTGTTGTGTATATCATACAATAGACTTGTGAATAAATTATGGAGAAATTGAGTATTTCAACATAAATAAAATCAAATTTTCGAATAATTTCGCGGAAATTTGAGGATGGTAAAAAAAAGACACCTGCAAAACAATGCATGTGTCCATCTAGCTACAAAACAGAAAGAAAAATTACTAAGAAAGAAGGTTCTGATCTGAGGGTTTTTCCTCTGTTTGATCTGTTTGTTCCGATTTACCTTTGTTGCCACCCCTTAACATCATCGGCATCATGAGTACCATCATAATCGGGCAAATGAATGGCAGAAGCGTAAATAGAATACCTTGATAACCAAGTAATGTTATGATAAGTAATATTAAAATGGGTGCACCACAACAAAGGGCCATCATCATCATATGTGACATATGATGTTTTTTATTTTTTTTCAAGTTGTCCTTATTTTCATCTTTTTTACAGCAGTTCATCAGTATCAGCTCCTTAAAATTATTTGATCTATGTCTGCAAGTATACTTGATAGTTGTGGAGATTTTATGGAGATTTGCAAATTATTAAAAATTTTTCAAAAAAAACAGATAATTCTGTTCCCGATGAAATGTTTATCAAATAATGATTGAGATAATCAGGATTTCATATTAAGATAAAAAGATAATCCTCTACTTGATTTAGCCGATAAGATAACATATAATGACAATTCTATCATAACAGATAGCTATGATATGATTAAACAAGTAGTTGTGAAAGGTGTATTTATGAAAAGATATCCATTAATAAGGACTTTTGCCTTATACAGTATGTTTGCGTTTGTTTTAATGGGCATTGTGCTTTCCCTGGTTATATATGAACATATAAAAAATGATAAACTGGGAAATTTAGAAGAAGTTGCTAAAATTACAATCAGTACGGTTGTTAAAAACAATCTGACCAAGACAGACTTTGCTGATAACATAACCGACATTAAGGCATCTCAAATTAAATCTAATATCATTGAATCCATGGATTTATATGACATTCAATCGATCATGCTCATCAATCAGGATGAAAAAGTGATCATGGCAGATCACGCTGTTTTTACTGGTGAACTACCGAACCAAAAAGATCTTGAAAAAGTATTGAACGGTGAGGTTTCTTTCGTCGTTTCAGATGCTTATGCACTCAATAATGCTGAAGATGGAAATAAGGGCAAACTTGTCATAAATATTTATGAACCGATTATCTATGACGGCAAAGTTGAGGGTGTTGCCGTTCTGCAAATCCTTGAAAAAAACATCAGTGAACATGCAAACATGATTGTACAAGTAATAGTATTGACAGTCTTTGGCGGATTTTTGATCCTTTTTTTATTGTTGGTGGGGATACTTTATAAAACATCACAAACACTTCGACACCAAAACAAGGAACTGATTAATCAAAAGTCTGAAATCGAATTATCACTGAAAAGACTTGATGATTCCTATTTAAATACTGTCTTTGCTTTATCCAATGCTGTTGATGCCAGAGATCCTTATACAGCAGGACACTCCGAACGGGTGTCAAAAATATCCATGCTTTTAAGCAGAGAACTGAAATTGACAGCAGAAAATCAAGAAATTCTTGAATATGCAGGGCTTTTCCATGATATCGGAAAAATCGGGATACCCGATCATATTTTGAATAAGAATGGTAAGCTGACAGATGAAGAATACGAGGTTATAAAAAAGCATCCGGATATTGGGATTAGTATCCTTAGTAACGTCAGTTTTCTAGCGGAAGCCTTACCAATTATTCGCCACCATCATGAGAAGTTCGCAGGCAACGGTTATCCATGTGGGATCAGAGGTGAGGAAATTCCACTGGGTTCGCGGATCATTGCCATTGCCGATACCTATGATGCAATGACGACAGATCGACCCTATCGACAGCGATTTAGCCACGAGGTTGCAGTTGCGGAGATTCGAAAAAACAGCGGTACTCAATTTGACCAAAAATTGGTTGAAGCATTTATGAAAATTGAAAGTATCGTCAAAGATTTGAATTAGCAATTAGGTATCATCAGAAACAGTCATCATCAGAAATATTAAAATTTAAAATATTTTTCATCTCCATGATTTCTACAAAAGTTATTGTTATAATATCGTCAGACAAGAAGTGACAAGGAGGTGGAACAGGTGCAAAACAGCAATAAAAGTGTGAAAAGGACAATCTACGCTAAACTGATTCCAAAACTAAATCCATAGCGATGGCTTTCACAATCATAAAGGTAACAGAGGCTGTGTGTCAATTCAAATAGATTGAGCCTGAAGTTGAAAATCACAAGAACAAGAACCTGTTAAAGCAAAAACGGACAAAGAAAAGAGGAAAAAATAAAAGAAAAAGCACTACTTAACTCGAACAAAGAACCGAACCCGGTCAGCGCTACTAGCTCCATCAAGGGTTCCAGAAGAAAACACTTATCTACCAAACTGCTGGGATTTACCTTGATAATTCTGGCTGTTGCCGTCATCTCGCTTAGTGTTATATTTATAAATATGGGGTCAGCCGCCATTCTGGAACAGGCTCATGACGATGCCCGGAAATACACCAATGAAGGCGCTTCCCACGTTGGTGCCATCATTGCTGGCAATCTCAGCACCCTTAGTGAAGTAACTCTGCGCAGCGGCGTCTCCAGCATGGATTGGAACGCCCAGGTGGCCGCCATTGCCAGCGATGTTGATAAACTGGGGTATCAGGATATTGCCGTGATGAACCTTGACGGTCATGCCAAATACCTGGTCGGCGGCGGCGAGTTTGACTCTGCCGGACAATTCTGGTACACTGACGGATTCAAAGGCGAAACGGTTGTTTCCGATGTGGCCATCAGCAAGGTCACTCAAGAGCCGGTGGTCTTTGATGTCGCTCCGATTAAAAGCAATGGTCAGGTGGTCGGCTTGCTGATCGGCCGTCGGGATCCCACCTTCTTAAAGGACACCACCAATGCCATGGGTGACGGTGAGCGTCAATACGGCTTTGTGGTCAATAACGAGGGCGGTTTTATGGCCCACCCTGATGATGAGGTGATTATGAATCAGACCAATGTTTTTGCCGATATTGAAAAAAATGGCGTCTGGAGAGATTTTGGGATCGCCTTTAAAGAACTGGGTGCCGGTCAAACTGGAATGCTTTCCTACTCTTTAAATGGCGAAACGAAGATCGGTGCCACCGCACCCATACCGGGAACCAACTGGACTCTGATTATTGCCCAGTACGAAAGTGATGTGTTGGTACCGATGCATCATTTACGCAACGTCACCCTGCTGGTTTCGCTGCTGGTGCTGTTAATCGGCGGTGTGGCCGCCTATATTCTGGCTAAACGGATCAGCAAGCCGATTGTTGAATTAACCGCTCTGGCCGATCAAATGGCGTTGGGCAATGTGGATCTGGAAATCGTTGCCGCCAGCGAGGACGAAATTGGCACTTTGATGGATTCTTTTGCGACCATCATTGATAACCGCAAAGCCCAGGCTGATGCCGCACGTCGTTTGTCCGAAGGCGATTTTGCCGTGGCGATTGTGCCCCAGTCTGATAAGGATGTGCTGGCCTACGCCCTGATTGATATGGTCGCCGAAATGAATAAGGTCAATGAAGGGATTAAGAAAATCGGCACGGCCGCCCAGGATGGACAACTGAATTATCGGGGCAATACCACTGATTATACCGGCGCTTTCAAGGACATGATTATCAGCCTCAACAACATGGTCAATACTTTTGTCAATCCACTTAAAGTAGCCAGCAAGGCGATTGAACGGATCGGTAACGGGGTAATTCCACCGCCGATCACCACCGAATACAAGGGCGATTTTAACGATCTTAAAAATAATATTAATGCCTGTATCGACGGGTTAGGCGCTCTGACCGAAGGAAATGAAGTGCTGGCTAAGCTTTCTGCCAATGATCTGTCCCAGAAAATTGAGGGCAGTTATCAGGGGATCTATCAGGAGATTGGCGAATCGATTAACGGCGTTCACGATCAAATGGTACATATTGTCGAAATTGCCAACAACATGGCCGTCGGCAACCTCTGTGATCTGGACGGTCTCAAAGCTATCGGTCAGCGGAGTGACAACGATACGCTGATTCCAAGCTTTATTTCAATGATCGAAAGCATCGCCCTGTTGGTGGCCGAAACCCAGACGATGACCCAGATTGCCGTGGAAGGTGATCTGACCAACCGTGGCAACGTGGCCAAATTCCAGGGCGAATACGCAAAGGTCGTGGAGGGCTTTAATCAGACTTTGGATGTGGTTATTGAGCCCATCAATGCCGCCTCGGCAACGCTCCGGGAACTGTCCCAGGGAAATCTCCACACCGCCATGACTGGCGACTTTAAAGGCCAGCATGGTCAGATTAAAGAAGATATGAATCAGACCATCGCCTTCCTCAAGGAATATGTGGAAGAAATTACCCATACCCTGGAAGAAATTGGCCGGGGCAACCTGAATCAGGAAATCACCACCCAATACCTGGGCGATTTCCAGGCCATTAAAACCGCACTTAACAGCATTACCGCCAGCCTCAGCACCACCATGTTTGACATCAACTCGGCGGCTGGACAGGTTGAAAGCGGCGCCCGTCAGATTTCTGACGGCGGTCAGGCTTTGGCTCAGGGAGCCACCGAACAGGCCAGTGCGATTCAGGAACTGACCGCGTCAATTGATGAAGTGGCGCAGGAAACCAAACAGAATGCGGTTCGAGCCAATGAAGCCAATGAGCGTTCCATCGAGGTTCGCAACAATGCCGAAATTGGCAATGTCCGGATGAACAACATGGTCACCGCCATGGTCGACATCAATGCTTCCTCCCAGAATATTTCAAAGATCATCAAGGTTATCGACGATATCGCTTTCCAGACTAATATTCTGGCGCTGAATGCCGCCGTTGAAGCGGCTCGGGCCGGACAACACGGCAAGGGCTTTGCCGTCGTCGCCGAAGAAGTCCGCTCCCTGGCCGCCCGCTCGGCCGAAGCCGCCAAGGAAACCACCGGTCTGATTGAAGGCTCCATCGATAAGGTTTCGGTGGGTTCTAAAATCGCCGATGAAACCGCTGAAAGTCTGACCCAGATCCTGGCGGACATCGAGAAGGTCACCAGCTTAGTGGGTAATATCGCCCGGGCTTCCAACGATCAGGCCACGGAAATTGCCCAGATCACCAAAGGGATCGAACAGGTTTCTCAGGTGGTCCAGACCAACTCCGCTACCGCTGAAGAAAGCGCCGCCGCCAGTGAGGAACTCTCCGGTCAGGCCGAAATGCTCAAACAGATGGTCGGTGCCTTTACGATCAAAACCGACTCGGACAACTACGCCCCGTCCCCAGCCGCCCCCTCGTTCCAAGCAGAGCCAGTTGCAGTCGCTGAACCGCGAATTGATTTGGACGATTGGGACAATGATAAGTATTAATCTAACCAATACGGAAACATCGACTGCGTGAGAATTAGTACAAAAAATAAAAAGCTCCCCGGGTAAGTTGTAACAGATTGCCCGGGGAGCGCTTTATTTTTGGTTTTTAAAATATAGTTTAAAAAAGTGTTGCGCGGGTTGTTTTTTCGGTCGCTCTACACATACATACACTGTTCTACAGATGAAAGTGATCCACTGCCCAGGGGAAGGTGGAACTGGCCGAGTTTTGCATCTCATAAAACGCAAGAGTATTATCCAGTGAAAAACAACGCGTTTGAATTTGCTGCAATAAGCAGATTATAAAAAAACGAAGGCATGTTTTAGATCATTTTGTATACCAGGCGATTTTTCCCTGACTTCTTAGCTTCTAATAAGGCTTCATCACTCAATTTAATGATTGTCGAAATGTCCCTACCATCGTCAGGATAACTTGCGACCCCTAAAGAAACGGTTATTGAGGGTTGTGGCGAATTATCTATACTGCTTATATTGCATCTTATTTTTTCGCCAATTTTAATAGCATTATGCTTACTACATTTATTTAGTACAACAACAATTTCTTCTCCACCATATCGATAAGCTCTATCATTCTGTCTGATAGCATTCTTTATTGTTGCACTAACTTTTTGCAATACTGCATCTCCTGAATCATGTCCAAATTCATTGTTGAATTTTCTAAAATTGTCCACATCAATAAAAATTAATGAGTATACTTTATCTTTTGATATTTTCTTGATGTAATGATCAAAAGCTCTTCTATTATATAATCCAGTTAGTTGATCAATATCAATATCTCTTTTTAGAGTATTATAAACTTTTTCAAGTTTATAATACTTGTGAGTAATATTAACTGCTACAAAATAGGCTATAAGTCCAAATATTGTTCCAGATCCTAAGCAATGAACAAACTCGTTATCTCCCAGTAACGGCATCGCGAGATAATGATAGACAAACCCATATACAATCCCCAATATCACCATCGAAATGAGCATGAAGAATTTAAATTTCATAGCTGGTCTCCTTTACTAGTGATCCGCTTTTATGACACGTTTGATGTTTATAGGCGCATAAAATGTTCTGCGCCGCATACACAAAATCTATTTCACTTCCCCCCCCATTATTAATAGCCAAGTCTCTTTAAAATGTCGACTAAAGTAGACAATCTATCATGAATTATTTCGCTGCAAAGTCTAGAGAATAACTTTTGTTATAGAATCAGAGTGCCTCCATCTACAAATTCATATTCAGAAAATTTCCGAATGACAATAGTTTCACTATCGATAAGCAAGGTGCCTCAGAGCCAAGACCTCAATAAATTCCATTTATTTTGTTATGTTCTTAAATCCAAAAGACCGGTTCGTGTTTAAAATGCGTAGGCACTTTCATTTTGGAATTTTCATCATTGAGAATTTGGGATTCACATATTTTGTGATATATTAAATTTATCATATACTTATTTTCAGTTAATGTCAATGTTAAGGGAAACCATGTCATAATATTTATGAACCGATCATCTATGACGGTATAGTTGAAGGTGTTGCTGTTCTGTAAATCCTTAAAAAAACATCAGTGAACATGCAAACATGATTGTACAAGGATAGCATTGACAGTCTTTAGCGGATTTCTGATTCTTTTCTTATTGTTGGTTGGGATACGTTATAAAACATTACAAACACTTCGACAATAGAATAAGGAGCAGATTAATCAAAAGTCTGAAACTGAATTATCTCTGAAAAGACTTGATGATTCCTTTCTAAATACTGTCTTTGCTTTATCCACTGCTGTTGATGCAAGAGATCCTTAACACCCATCGTACGAAATAAAGTCAATGTATTAGAATATTTGATACATTGCTTTATTTTTTTTAGAATTTTTAAAAAGAATGTCTTTTCTCCATAAGTTCTACAAAAGTTATTGTTATTATATCGTCAGACAAGAAGTGACAAGGAGAATAACCAATGGAAGAAAAACCAATAACAAAGACATTTTCGGTTAGCGGGATGACCTGTGTTAATTGTGAAAATCGAATTGAGAATAAACTTAAAAAGCTTGATGGAGTAACAAATGTCACTGCAAGTTATACACGTTCACGAGTCAGTTTTACATATGACCCGGATTGTGTGAAGCTGTCAACCATTGTACAGACCATTGAAAGCATGGATTATCATGTAAAACGTGCAGGTGAAAAACAAAAAAACAAAACCACTGAAAAGAAAAATAAAATTAATGAAGTTTTAGGAATCGGCATTATTATCATTGCCGCATTCGTGATCATTAACTACTTTGGCGGTTTTAACATCTTTAACTCATTTCCAGAGGCAAAACAGGGTGTCGGTTATGGCGCACTATTATTAATCGGTTTACTCACTTCCATTCACTGCGTTGCCATGTGTGGGGGGATCAACCTATCTCAATGTGTTCCCAATGTAAGTATAAAAAGTGAAAAGAAAACGGCAAATCTCAGGCCCGGCATTTTATACAATACCGGTCGGGTGATTTCCTATACCATCGTGGGCGGGATCGTCGGAGCATTGGGATCAGTCGTCAGCTTTTCCGGTACAGCTAAAGGAATTGTCGCTGTTATGGCAGGGGTGTTCATGGTGATTATGGGCTTGAATATGCTGAATCTTTTTCCCTGGCTGCGTAAGTTTAATCCCAGAATGCCCAAGATTTTTGCCAGGAAGATCAATGAACAGAAAAAAAGCAACAGCCCGCTCTATGTCGGACTGTTAAACGGCTTAATGCCCTGCGGACCACTCCAGGCCATGCAACTCTATGCACTTTCCACCGGTGATCCGGTCCAGGGTGCCTTATCGATGCTGGCATTTAGTTTGGGAACAGTGCCGTTGATTTTTGGACTGGGAGCGATCAGTTCATTGCTCAATAAAAAATTCACCAGCAAAATGATGACCGCCAGTGCCATACTCGTTCTGATCTTGGGTATGTTTATGTTCAGTAACGGCATGAGTTTATCTGGTATCGCTCTGCCTGGCGGCGTAGCGACGGCGAATGAAGTGCAGCAAAGTAATACGGCATCCATCGACCAGGGGGTTCAGACAATTACAACAAAGCTTTCGCCGAACCGTTATGAACCGATTACCGTCCAGGTGGGAGTACCCGTCAAATGGACCATCGAGGCGGATGAAAATGACATTAATGGCTGCAACAATCAAGTGATGATCCCAAAATACAATATTGAAAAGAAGTTAGTGGCAGGTGACAATGTCATTGAATTCACGCCAACGGAAACAGGGACGGTACCCTATAGTTGTTGGATGGGGATGATAAAAAGCACCATCACAATTGTCAATTAGCACAAGTAATTAAAGACTAAAAAGGGTCAGATAAAAGGAGAATAAAAATGAAAAAATCATATTATTTATGGGGAATCGTGTTGGCCATCGTCCTGACGGGGATTGTTATATTTTCTGGCTGTACCAGAAGTTCAGGAAACGCAGGCGAAACAGCGGTTAATTCTAATTCATCACAAACTCAATCAAGCAGTGAGTCTCAAAAAACGACAGAACAGCAGAGTGTCAGTAGTTCCGTTACCAAATCGAGTGCCGGAACCAAAGCCACAGTGAGTGATGGGGTTCAAACGGTAGCAACGACCCTGGATCGGGGCATTTATAAACCAATTGTTGTTCAAACGGGGATACCGGTTAAATGGATCATCTCAGCCAACGACGGCGATTTGAATAGCTGCAATAATAAAATGCTGATCCGAAGCTATGGTGTTGAACAAAAACTGATTACCGGAGAAAATGTCGTCGAATTTACACCGACGAAGGCCGGTACCATCAATTATTCCTGCTGGATGGGAATGGTAGGAAGTACCATTACCGTTGTTGATGATATTAACCAATAAAAAAGAGTCATATATGAAAGTCAAGGAGGGCAATTTAATGAAAAAAGAAACAATCAAGATAACGGGCATGACCTGTGCGGCCTGTGCCGCCAGAGTTGAAAAAGTTGTCAGTAAGATGGCAGGGATAACAAGTGCATCAGTGAATTTTGCCACCGAAAGCCTGTCGGTAGAATATGATGAGGGCGTGGCTTCCCGGCAAAAAATCAATGAAGTCATTGAAAAAGCCGGATACGGTACGGTCGAAATCAGTACAATCAGTGAAGTGACAATCCCGATTGGCGGGATGACTTGTGCCTCTTGTTCGGCTCGGGTCGAAAAGGTTTTAGGGAAGCTTGAAGGAATCACCAGTGCTACTGTTAATCTGGCAACGGAAAAAGCCACCATTCACTACGACACCCAGCAGATTAAACTTTCTACCATTCGCCAGGCCATTGAAAAAGCCGGGTATCAGGCGCTGGAAATTGAGAAAAAAACGGCCATTGATGAAGACAAACTGAGGAAGGAAAAAGAAATCCGAACCCTCAAGACTAAATTAATCGTGTCGGCAACTTTCGGGATTCCGCTGCTTTATCTGGCCATGGGGGCGATGATCTGGTGGCTACGACTACCGATTCCCAGTTTTCTGGAGCCGATGCAATATCCACTGACCTACGCCATCGTGCAAATCATTCTGGTGATTCCAATTATAATCGCTGGCCACCGTTTTTATAGTGTCGGTTTCAAAGCCATTTTCCAACGCAGTCCCAATATGGATTCATTGATTGCGATGGGAACCTCGGCGGCGATTCTCTATAGTCTCTATTCGGTTTATCAGATCAGCATTGGTAATTTCGGGGCAGTTGAAGATTTGTACTTTGAAACCGCTGGAGTTATCATTACCCTGATCCTGTTAGGAAAATATTTGGAAGCGGTATCCAAAGGGAAAACATCTGAAGCCATTAAAAAACTGATGGGGCTTGCTCCTAAAACAGCCATCATTATTCGGGATGGTGTGGAAATTGAAACCCCCATTGATGAAGTGGAAATTGATGATGTGATCCTGGTAAAACCCGGTGGGAAAATTCCGGTTGACGGGATTGTCATTGAGGGGAACACAGCCATTGATGAATCGATGCTCACCGGCGAAAGCATGCCGATTGATAAAAAATCAGGGGATGCCGTGTATGCCGCCAGTATTAATAAAAACGGCAGTATAAAATTCAGAGCTACTAAAATTGGCGGAGATACCGCCCTCGCTCAAATCATCAAACTGGTGGAAGATGCCCAGGGATCAAAAGCACCCATCGCTCAGTTGGCCGATATTGTTTCCAGTTATTTTGTCCCGATTGTCTTTGTGATTGCCGTTCTGGCCTTCGCCGGCTGGTATTTCACTGGTCAGTCATTAGTGTTTTCGATGACCATTTTCATTTCGATTCTGGTAATCGCCTGCCCATGCGCACTTGGTCTGGCAACGCCAACCGCCATTATGGTTGGAACCGGAAAGGGTGCCGAGTATGGCATTCTAATTAAAGGTGGCGAAGCCCTGGAAACCACTCATCAGATTAATACCATCGTTTTTGATAAAACCGGCACTATAACCGAAGGTAAACCTGAAGTAACCGACATTGTCACCGCTGTCGGAATTGAGAGAGATTGGCTACTTCAAATCGCCGCTTCGGCTGAAAAAGGATCAGAACATCCCCTTGGTGAAGCAATTGTCAGAGGAGCCGAAAAAGAAAACCTGGAAACCCTTAAAATTGACACCTTTAAAGCCATTCCCGGATATGGGATTGAAGTAGAAGTTGACGGTTCTCGTTTACTTCTTGGTAATCGAAAAATGATGGATGAAAACAGGATCTCCCTGACCACCCTGGAAGACGAATCGGACAGATTAGCAGAAGAAGGTAAAACCCCCATGTACATTGCTATGGATGGCACGCTGTCCGGCATTATCGCCGTTGCCGATGTTGTTAAAGCAAGCAGTAAGGCGGCCATTGCCAAGCTTCATGAAATGGGCATCGAAGTGGCGATGATCACCGGTGATAATAAAAAAACCGCCGAAGCCATTGCCAAACAGGTTGGCATCGATCGAGTCCTGGCTGAAGTATTGCCCCAGGATAAATCAAATGAAGTAAAAAAACTCCAGGCCGAAGGCCGAAAAGTGGCCATGGTTGGGGATGGCATCAACGACGCACCAGCTTTGGCACAGGCTGATATTGGTATCGCCATTGGTTCTGGTACCGATGTCGCCATGGAATCCGCTGATATCGTACTGATGCGAAGTGATCTCATGGATGTGCCAACCGCTATCAAACTCAGCAAAAGCACCATTCGCAACATCAAGCAAAATTTGGTTTGGGCATTTGGTTATAACGTTGCCGGCATCCCCATTGCCGCCGGACTTCTGTATTTGTTTGGCGGACCATTGCTGAACCCCATTTTTGCAGCGGCGGCCATGTCCCTGAGTTCGGTTTCGGTACTCACCAACGCCCTCCGATTAAAAGGGTTCAAACCATAAAAAAAGTAAAAATTTATCAAAAAATCAACTTAAAATAAAAAGGAGATATGATTATGAAAAAGAAAATTGTTTTAGTAGGGGCAGTAGCATTGTTATTAGTTGTCCTATCTGGTTGCCAGCAGGCAGATGTTGTTGGCAAGCAATCCATTGCATCATTTGATGCGGTACTTCAGGCAATCCCTGATCAAATCGCTGAAGATGAAATGAATGGCGGATGGGCGTTATCAGCACCAGATGGAACCGCCCGTTTTATCTGGAGTAAGGATTACAGTAGCGGAGCCCCTCACGATGTGATGCTGGAAGTTGATGCTAAACCATTTCTCGCAGCTGGACTTGATGTCACCAAGCTTCCCGCCGGAATGCTCGTTGATGATAAGATTATGGTCGGGACAATGTTAGGGGATGAAAAATTAACCTACAGTGGCGAAGTGACCCCGCTGGCATCCTATGAACAGCTTGTCAATCTGAAACGTGATCATATTAAATATCACACCGCCCTTGACCATTATGGGGTTGACATTGGTGATGGGAATATGTTTGAATGGGCTAAAGACCTGAGTACCAATGATAAGGACATTGTCTTTGTTTTAAATCCACAGATTTTTATTGATGCCGGCGTTGATCCGGATAAAGTTGAAGGCTGGGTTTTCGCCAAGGTCAGTGCCGAAGACGAAGATAAAAAACCAATTGAAGTGGATAAATTTTTAAAACCGTTTAATATTAAATAAACTAGAAAAAAGAGGTGTACAAAATGGAAAGAATAATTTTAAATGTCGAAGGTATGTCGTGTGCTCACTGTGAAAGAGCTGTAAAAAATGCAGTTGGCGAACTCGACGGAGTTGAGCGTGTTATTGTCGATCTTACTGGAAAAACTGTGGCAATCGAATATGAACCGGGTAAATTAACCTTTGAGAGCTTCAAAACTGTCATTGAAGAAGAAGGATACCATGTGTCAGGAAAAATATAACTAATTCATAATTAGTTATGAACGAGGAGATTGCTATGGAACATAGCTTAAGAACAAAACTATCGTTGACGATTGCCCTGATTATGTTACTTACTGTTGCCTCGATCAGCTTTTTATCAAACATTTTAATTGAAAAAGAATTCACTAATTATCTTACCATTCAACAAGAGAAACGAACTCAGGAAATAACAGATAGTTTGAGTCAGCAATATGATATGGACACCAAAACCTGGAACGCAGATTTTGTCCACACCATCGGGATGTATGCCCTTTATGACGGGTATATTGTCAAGGTTTATGATTTACAGAATCAGACGATCTGGGATGCGGAGACATGTGATATGTCCTTATGTACAGCAGTGATGGATGATATTTCACATCGCATGAATACGAAATATCCGCAAATGAATGGTGAATTTATGTCAAAAACCATCTCAATCACTAAGAATGGTAAAGTCATTGGAACGGCAGATATCAGCTATTTTGGACCATACTTTTTAAGCGCAGATGATTTTCAGTTTTTGAATGCACTTAATACAGTATTAATCGGAATTGGCGTTTTCTCACTTGTTTTTTCGGTTATTGTCGGGTCAATCCTGGCTAAACGATTAAGTCGCCCAATCTTACATACGGTCACTGTAACAAAACAAATCTCTGAAGGTGATTACGATGTACGAATCACAGAAGTTTCAAAAACCAGGGAATTAAATGACCTCATTGTTGCTGTTAATCATTTAGCTGACACATTGGGAAAACAGGAGTCACTAAGAAAACAGTTGACCGCTGATGTAGCTCATGAACTGCGAACCCCTCTTACATCGATTGGAACCCATATTGAAGCCATGATTGAAGGGGTATGGGAACCTACAAACGAACGCTTGAAAAGTTGCCATGATGAAATATTGCGCATAGGTAAAATTATCCAAGATTTAGAGAATTTGGCAAAAGTTGAAAGTGATAATTTAAAGCTTGATAAAACACAGATTAATCTGAATGCGTTATCAGAAAAAGCAGTGGCGAACTTTGCCGCAGAAATCGATAAAAAGAAGTTGAACGTATCGATTGAGGGGGAAAGTTCAGACACATATGCTGATCAAAATAGAGTCAGCCAGGTTATCATTAATCTAGTTTCAAATGCTGTAAAATATACACCGGAGCATGGTATCATTAAAATTTTTATTTCTGAAGATAAGCAGTTTGTTCGATTATGTGTCAGTGATAATGGGATTGGGATACCAGAAGATGAACTCCCCTATGTTTTTGAGCGCTTTTATCGCGCTGATAAATCTAGAAATCGTATGACCGGTGGTTCAGGAATTGGACTGGCCATTGTTAAGTCAATCGTTACTGCCCATGGAGGAATGGTTGAGGCCGAAAGTCACTTAAACGAAGGCAGTAGTTTTGTTATCAAACTGCCGAAAAATAAAATGGAATAGGAGTAAAAAAGATGGACAGATCATTTGAGCTTAAAATAGACAATGCAGTTTTAGACTACATGCGAAAAAAAAGAAAGAGTAATTTAACACTTACCATCAGTTCTACAGGTGGCGGTTGCTGTCCAACTTTTGAGGTTTCTGAAGTTTCACTTGTAAAGCCAGATCAATTGGACGCATTTGATATATTTAAACAGAATGATGTTACCCTATATATCAGCAAAAATGCAAGGGTGATAAGGTCGACACTGCATTTTATACTTAAAAAAAATTTGATTGGGGCAACGATCCAAGTCGAAGGTTTAAGCCTAAAAAAGCGGGATTAATGCTACCCATGCTAGTTACCTGTAGTATAATGAGAATAGTGTCACAAGAAGATTTCATACACGTGATGATCGAAGACGTTGATGTTCAATTGAGCAACTGGGAAGTATAGAGGTTTGACAATAATGAACAATCATTTAAAAAAAGTACTTATTGTTGATGATGAAACCAAAATAATTGAGGTGGTAAAGTCTTTTCTGGAAAGTAAAGGCTTTACCGTCTTTACGGCGGAAAATGGTAAACAAGCCCTCGATATCTTTGACCGGGAAAACATTGCGCTCATCGTATTAGACCTGATGCTTCCGGATATGACGGGCGAAGAAATTTGTATTCAGATCAGAAAAAAATCCCGGGTGCCGATTATTATGCTTACTGCAAAAATTGAAGAATCAGATATGCTTAAAGGTTTGAATATCGGCGCAGATGATTATATTACGAAACCATTTAGTTTAAAAGCCCTAAATGCCAGAATTGAAGCAGTTCTGCGCCGATCAAGTGATGATCTGGTGCCGCTTTATAATAAAGCCTCTTTCAATGGCGGTGATTTGGAGGTTGATTTTGAAAGTCATCTGATCAAAAAGAATCAAGTGGCAATTAATCTTACTCCAAATGAATATAAACTACTGGCGGCGTTAATAAAATATCCCAGTAAGGTTTTTACCCGGGAGGATCTAATCAGAGTAGCGTTGGGTGATGAGTTTGAAGGATATGATCGGGCCGTGGATAGCCATATCAAGAACCTGCGTCAAAAAATAGAAAAGGATCCCAAAAATCCGGTCTATGTCCTGACAATTTATGGGATTGGTTATAAATTCGGGGGTGAAACCCCCGAAACATAGGTTATCAACAAAGTTTTTCCACGCCTTTGTGGTAAATTTGGAAAGCGAGATCTTTGATCACTTCACCAGCTAAGATCAGACCTGCTACCGACGGAACAAAAGAAATGCTGCCGGGAATAGATCGTCGATCGGTACATTTTCGTTCAGTTCCTGGCGGACAAATACAATTGGAATGACAGCTGTTGGCTAAATTTTTTATTTGTTTAATCGGTTCTTCCGTTGAAAACA
>NZ_MJUY01000025.1:0-243116 GCF_002237635.1 Acetobacterium sp. MES1 | reverse complement strand
GACAATTTTAAACATCATCGAATGGGAACATATCGAAATTACTTAGAAAGATAAAAGAGGAAAGAATATGAATAACAATAAAAAATGGTTGATTCTGGCTGTCAGCATTGTGATTAACTTGTGTATCGGCTTTGCCTACGCCTGGAGCGTTTTCTCAAAACCGTTACAGGTAGATTTTGGCTGGACACCCTCCCAGGCATCAATGGCTTTTACCATCAACTTATTTGTTTTGCCGATTGCGATGATTTTTGCCGGGCCGCTGGTAAAACGTTTCGGGGTTCGGGTGGTTGTTTTATTAGGTGGGGTGTTGTTTGGCTTGGGCCTTTACTTAAGCGGAATGATCACCACCGTTTATCAGATCTATATTACCTATGGTTTAATTGCCGGGTCGGGAATTGGACTGATCTACTCAATTACCGTTTCCAATACTGTTAAATGGTTTCCAGAATACAAGGGTTTGGCGGGTGGCCTGACGGCGGGTGGTTTTGGTGCCGGTTCGCTGATTTTTGCCCCAGTGGCGGTACAGTTTATTGCTGCACAGGGCGTAATGGGAGCTTTCCAGACCTTAGGATTAATCTTTGCCGGGGTGATTCTGGTGCTGGGGATCTTTATTGCCGCTCCGCCGGTATCGGATACTGATAACAAAGCGACTACTGTGGTAGCAAATCAAAGTAGTGGAGATGTCACCACCCGGGATATGTTAAAAACGGTTGATTTTTATGTGATTTGGGGATTGATGGTGCTGGGCTGTATCTCCGGATTAATGATTATCAGTCAGGCTTCACCAATTGGCCAGGTGATGGTGGGGTTATCGCCCGAACAAGCGGCTTTTGCAGTTGGATTTATTGGACTGGCCAATGCCACCGGACGGGTTGTTTGGGGAACTGTTTCTGATAAAATTGGACGCTACAATACCCTGATGTGTATGTTTGCCTTAAGCGGTGCTGGTTTAGTGGCCTTGTATTTTACCAAAGATTTACCGCTTTTTATGGTAGGGATCTGCTTGATTGCAGCCAGCTATGGCGGCGTGTTCGGATTATTCCCGTCAATTACGGCTGATAATTTCGGGATTAAAAATTTGAGTATGAATTATGGGGTGGTCATGACCGGCCTTTCAATCGGGGCCTTTATTGGACCGCAAATTGCGGCCTATGCCGTAGAAAAAAGCGGTGGCAGTTATAACCTGGCCTTTATCATCACCCTGGGCATTAATATTGCGGCGATTATTCTGGTATTAATTGCCAAACGGATGAATGCCAAACACAAAATGATGCTGGCAACGGAGCACTAAAAATTAAAAGGTAAAAAAAACAAGATCTGTCGCACGAGACAGATCTTGTTTTGGTTTATGTTAAGCGATATTTGCGGTTGAGCATGTCTTCCCGTTCTTTCCAGTCCGACATCAGTGTGCCCAGGGCCCCGTAGAAGGAAAGATTATGATTGGGAAAACGGAAGTGAAGCATCTCGTGGAGAGCAATGTATTCAATACATTCCTTGGGGGTCTTAATCAGCTCCAGATTCAGGATCACCCGCTGACTTTTAGGTGAACAGGCGCCCCAGCGGTTGTCCAGCCGATAGATTTTCAGGTCGGGAAAACGGATTTGATAGGGCGCCGCTTTGATGATGGCAGCGGCCATGGCCTCGACAAAAATTTCCCGGGCCTGCTCCCGATACCACATATCCAGAACAAATTCTTTATGGGAAAGGGACGAAACATCCTGGACATTAAGAACCATGTTATAGTTGTTGATCACCACTCCGGTGGTGGGGGATTCTTCAATCATCAGGCGATAATAATCACCCAGAAATTTATGTTTTTCACCAGTTTTGTACTGATAGTTTTTTAATAATTCAGGGACGGTATCAAGATTGCCAAACATAGGGGTACCTCCATCTTCTGGTTGAACAATTCATTTTGACAATTATATCCAAGAAGCAGCCAAACCTGAATAGAAATAGTTGTCACCATAGGGAAAGAATTGGTGATTAACTTGCAAATTTTTAAGATGCCGTTTATGAACTGTACTTTCACTGGAAAAATGTTATAATGAGATATTATCGTTCCCAAACATGTTGAGAATAATCAGAAGTGTTTTTAAATGAAAGGAGAATCTTATGGAGACAAGATTAAGTGTAACTTTGATTCAACACACCCCGGATCCTGAGAAATTAGTGGCGGCAGCGGCCAAGCTATGTTATTCCAAAGCCGGTGCCGGTGAGATCATGGATGACTTGACCGATGATAATGTGGAGCGCTTCTTAACCCGTTTGATGGACATGGGCCACGCATCGCCCATCGAACATGCCAGCTTTACCTTTGCCATTGAAGGGGTTAGCCGGGCCTTAACCCATCAGCTGGTGCGCCATCGGATGGCCAGCTTCAGTCAGAAATCGCAACGCTATGTAGCTGAAGGTCAGTTTAGTTATGTGATTCCTCCAGAAATTAAAGCTCTGCCGGATGGCGAAAAGATCTTTGTGGAAGGAATGGAGAATGCTCAGAAGACCTACGATGCACTGGCCCAAAGACTTATTGAAAAATACACAAAAGAATTGATGGCAGCAGGGCTTTCAGAAAAACAGGCTGCGATGGCGGCCGAAAAACAGGGCATTGAAGATGCCCGATTTGTTTTGCCCAATGCCTGCGAAACGAAAATTGTGACGACCATGAATACCCGGGAACTGCTGCATTTCTTTAATCAGCGTTGTTGCAATCGGGCCCAATGGGAAATTCGGGAACTGGCTACCCAAATGCTTAAAGAATGTAAAAAAGTGGCCCCCTTACTCTTTAAAAATGGCGGACCCCGCTGTGTCGAAGGCCCCTGCCCAGAAGGCAGTATGACGTGTGGCCAAATCGTTGAGGTCAGAGAAAAATTCAAACACATTTAGGACATCGATATACGTCTTGTCCAATAAAAATAAACTAAAAATTGAAAAGGTCGTGAAAAGGTATGTTGGAAATTAAAAATCCTGAAAAACAGAATATTATTATTGCTCTAATCGTCGCTGTTTTAGGGATCGCTATTATTTTTGTTCCGTTTGTGATAAAAGCGGTGGTAAGCTATCAGTTTTACTTTACCTATGTAGGTGTGGTGATTATTGTTTTTTCGCTGGGTTATGCCATCTTTTTCTACCGCCGCTATCGCCAGTTTGAAACGTTTATGGCAAAAAAAGACGAAGCGCTGGTCTGGGAATACGATGAAGCTCAATATGAGGGATTTATCGGCGAGTTAAACCAGATTCAGAAAAATTCTGAAAAGAAAAAGATCTGGGTTTTATTGGGAATCGAACTGGTTATCTCGGTTTTACTGGTAATCATGCTGTCTGAAGGATCAAAGTGGCTGGGATTTGTTTTTTTTGGATTCTTTGCTACCATGTCAGTATTGTTCACCATTGTCTTTCCGCAGAGCTTTAAATATAGGGCCCTGGTTAAACCCTATGTCACGATTATCCACGAAGACAGCGCTTATATTATGGGACGGTTTCATAAATGGACGAAAGCGCAGGCCAAGCTGAAGAATTATGACAACGGTGAAAAAATGTACAAGGTCCTGGCGATTAATTATGAAGCCTTAACCCGAAACGGCAAGCTGTTTCAGGAATGGACTGCCGTTATCCCAAATCCTGATGACAGCAGGATGATTGCAGATGCCAAAACTTGGGTTGGCAGAATCAATAAATTCACGCGACTCCATGAAAAGCAAATGAGTGAACGCAAATCAGGATCAGAAAAATTGTTTGAAAAAATGCTTGGTAAAGGCAAAAATGACAACAAAAAATTAGAAAAGGCAACAGATTCAAAAGCTCGCAAATAAAAAAAGCCCACCGGGCTTTTTTTTGGGTTTATTCTGGATAAATCATATTTTCTGGTTGGATTTTTTCAAGAATTTCAGTTAGAAACTTCCGGGCTTCATAGCGGGCCATGGGGAGATTCATATCCAGATAGTTGCCGCAATCCCGGGGTGTGGCACCGGGAATCTCGTCCTGGTAATCCGCCATAAAGGTAAATAACTTGATAATCAAGGGCATGATATCGGCTGGAGTTCGTTCGCCTTTCATCAGCAGGTAGAAGCCGGTGCGGCAGCCCATTGGTCCAAAATAGACAATTTCGTCACTGAGTACCGGGTCGTTGCGCAGAAAAGTTGCGCCCAGGTGCTCCATGGCATGGAGTTCGCCGTTGTTAATGACTGGTTCGCGGTTGGGTTCTTTCATCCGGATGTCAAAGGTGGTGATGCAGTGATCGCCGCAATAATCTTTTCGGGAGATATAGACTCCTCGTAATAAATCCAGGTGGTTGATGGTGAAGCTGGCAATTTTTTTCATTGTTATTTTTCCTTTCTGGTAAGATAATGGTTAATAGCCTCCAGATAATGAAGGAGAATATTATGGTAGGGATAAATCCGCAGATTCTGGTCGAAGTCCCCGTAGGGAATGGATTTGCGACCGCTATGCTGGGCATGATCCCAATAGGTTTTTAGAATATCAAAGGGCAGCAGGAAGGTTTCGTCGCAGAATTTAAAATGGACAATCAGGAAGGACAACCCCTCCTGTTTCTCGAAGGCTTCCATAAATTCCATCTGATGCTGATGGATATTGGCAATCGGTAATCGCTTCTGGCTGGTTTCCTTAGCATCAAAGCAGACCGGAATTCCCTGGATGTTGCCCAGATAGTCGACGGTACTTTTCTCTTCAAAATAGGCCAGTTTAATGGTTCCTTTAGTAGGATCTAACTCTACTGGTTTGATGGAAGTAGGAATTTTTTGAACGACCGCCAGCCCCTGCTCCAGATAGATTTTATTGGTGATATTTAAGTTTTCCTCTAGCTGACTGCCCCGCAGCCCCCGGCTGTTCCAGTAACCCATGTTTATTGCTCCGATAGAAAGGGGTCTTTAAAGCCAAAGCGTTTTAAGGCTTTTTCAAAAACCGGTGGGAGCGGGGAGGTAAAGGTTTTATTCATGTCAGGCAGGGTGTACCGGGCGCTGTGGAGCAATTGGCTTTTTAGGCCGAATTCTTCATATAAACGGCTGTTAAGCAGACGATTGCCATATTTGGGATCGCCGACTATCGGCAAACCCATGGCTGAAAGTTGAACCCGAATCTGGTGGGAACGGCCGGTTTTTAAAATGATTTTTAACAAGGCATAGTCACCGTGACAAGCCAGAGTTTCGTAGTTCAGGACGGCCTTTTTATCGGTTGGAGCGGTTTGCTGTGTCGAGAAGGTAACAGAGTTTTTATCGCCATCTTTTTTTAAATAGCCAATAATTTCATCGGTAGCCTTGGGTTTTCCGGTTACGATGGTGAAGTAGATCTTTTCGGTGCGATCTTCCCGGATGGCACAATTGACCGCTTGAAGGGTTTTATAATTCTTGGGAACCAGGATGATTCCGGTCGTATTTTTATCCAATCGATTGGCACAGGCGGGGGTGAAGGTTAAATTGGTTTTAGGGTCATAATCACCTTTTTTTATCAGATAGCTAACGGCATGGTCAATCAGTGACGATTCCTCGGATTTATCTGGCTGAGTAAGCAGTTCAACGGGTTTATTAAGTACCAGCAGATCAGTGTTTTCAAAAATAATATCGAGTTGAGGACTGTTTTTATCTAATTTTTTTGGTGGTGTAGCAGCCCGGAAATTGGCAATGGTTTCTTCTGCGAAGTAAATCGAAACCACATCGCCAGCGGTAATTGCTGTGGATGGCTCCGATTTTTGACCATTTAGTTTGATCCGCTTTTTTCGCAGCATCTTCTGGAGAAATCCGGTGGAGGCTTGGGGCATCAGTTTTTTTAGAAAGCGATCCAGTCGCTGGTTGCTTTCGTTTTCAGTAATAACAATTGTTTTCATCGATAATCCTTAAATAGTATTTTGTGTCATTATACCATGGATGTGGCGTGAATAAATTAAGTTTCGGTTGTCGAGGTGGAAAAGTTAATTAGGCGGGCGTTTTTTTTACAAGAAATAAAAAGAGCATCTGTCCAAGTAATCAAAGTTAGCTTGCGAGATGCTCAAAAAACGGAGAAACAAGTTAAGGATAAAATAAATTATCGTTTGTGGCTGCAGTCCAGGACATTTTTTATTTTATGGGCAACCATGGCTTTGATGGCCGATCGACCCGGTCCCAAATATTGACGGGGATCGAACCAACCGGGATTTTCAACAAAAACCTGGCGGATCGAGGCGGTCATGGCCAGACGCAGATCGGTATCGATATTGATTTTACAAACGCCAGATTTCGCAGCTTTTCGCAACATATCTTCGGGAACACCCTGAGCGCCAGGAATTTGTCCACCGTATTGATTGCAAAGATTGACGAATTCTTTGGGAACCGAAGATGCCCCATGGAGTACCAAAGGAAAGCCGGGGAGCATGTCGGAAATTTTGTAAAGCCGTTCGAAATCCAGACGCGGTTCGCCCTTAAATTTGAAAGCGCCATGGCTGGTGCCAATAGTAATGGCTAACGAATCACAGCCGGTTCGTTCAACAAACTCGACCGCTTCATCGGGATCAGTATAGGTTGCATTGCGGGTATCGACGTTGACATCATCTTCAACACCAGCCAGTTTTCCCAGCTCGGCTTCAACGACAACACCATGATCATGAGCATATTCGACCACTTGTCTGGTTAAGGCAATATTTTCAGTGAAGGAGTGTTTTGAACCATCAATCATAACCGAGGTAAAACCACCATCGACACAGGCTTTGCAAATCTCGAAATCATCGCCGTGATCTAAATGGAGGCAGATATCCAAACCAGTGACTTCGACGGCTGCTTCGACCAATTTTTTAAGATAGACCGGATGGGCATATTTTCTGGCCCCTGCCGATACTTGTAAGATAAGAGGCGCTTGTTCTTCAGCAGCTGCTTCTACGATTCCCTGGATTATTTCCATATTATTAACATTAAAAGCCCCAACGGCATAGCCACCGTCATAAGCTTTTTTGAACATTTCAGTTGATGTTACTAATCCCATTTTGAAAACCTCCTAAGTGTTATCCTATTTTTGCTTGTTGTTTTATATGACATTTATATTTAGCGACAGTAATATCAGTATACTATCTTTTGTGATAATACTCAAGCAATCAGAACAAATTTGATCGGTATTTACATTTTAATCTAAATGGAAATAAAGAAAAAATCAAAGCATTACTTTGACAAAAGAAATAATATTGCGAAAGACGTATTGGCTGAAAATGAAAGTAAAAGAGGCAACAGATAGTGCTGCCTCTTTTCTTATTTTGTAACTAACGTTGTTTAATGAAGCTGGGAAGGACTTTTAATAAACCAACGAGCATGATTGTGTATAAGGGAATCAGGAAAATGTTGGTAATGATTCGGGCAGGAAGCAGTACAGCAACCGCCTGTCCATAAAGAATGCTCAGAAACCAGGTGTTTAACAATATTGATGTGACCAATTGTGAAACACTGACGATAAACAGGATATGATCGCTACGAAATTCACTATCAAGATTTGATTTCTTTACAACAATAATGGGGAAGACCGCAAACGCGATCATTAAAGCAATAAAGAGTACAAAGACAATCGTACTGATCGGTTCACCTGCATAATAAATGGTACCATTGTCGAAACCAAAGGTGCCGGAAACAGCCAGAATAATTGTGGCCAGTACGATAAAAACCAGGTTGAACCATTCCAGATATTTTACTTCTTTTTTTCGCAACATCATAAAGAGTAAACCCGGAATCAAACCAGTCAAACCGCTGGCTAAGGTAAATCCGATAAAGAAAGGGCCGCCCGGCTTAATAATAAAGCAGAGGATATCGGAAATAAAACCTACGGCGAAACCTGCTAGCGGTCCAAACAGAATACCACTTAGCATAATTGGCAAAGCAGTGATGTTTAAACGTAATGAAGGAAAACCACCAAGAGGGATGTATACCTCAAACAAAATCTTCAGCACGATGCTGATGGCAATGAGCAGTCCACAGTTCACCATGACCCGGGTTCGGGTGGAACTACTAATAAAAGCATTACTTTTCATAAAACCTCCTTGAGTTTAAAGTAATGCTTCCGCAACCTACAATCTGCATTGTAACAGCGGAAGCGACAAGATACCGCAATGGTCACATTTCGTTTAAAGGCAACTTCCCATCCTTTAACACTTTACGCATCTTGTCTACTCTGGTATTTAATTGTTATCATTTTAACATGTAGTTAAAGGTTTACACAAGGATAAATAATTATCGTTATTTTTTAATCAAAGTGGTAATTATTGTGATTTTGGGTATATAATAGTATCAGTCAAAGAAAAACTGAAAGAAAAAAAGTAAATGGAGGGTAATAAATGAAAAAGCTATGGAAATGTGGTGTCTGCGGTTATAAGATGGAAGGTCTTGAAGCCCCGGAAAATTGTCCTAAATGTGGAGCTCCCCGGGAGCAATTTGCAGCTTTAAGTGACGAAGAGGCTAAAAAAGTATATGACTCCTATGTTACCAACGATATTCATATGGAAGTGATTGGACTGGCTGAAAAAATCGTTCATTTGTCAAGAAAGGGTGCAGAAATCAATCTGGATCCAGGATGTCTGCATATTTTTCAGAAAGCCGAAGCCGATTGTTACGTCATCAAGGAAATGTGCAAAGCAGAAATAGCCGGTCATATCTCAAAAGGTAAATGGTAAAAAAATATTGAAATGGAGCCAGGGTTTGTGTTATGATAGATCAGTAAGTTTTACTGCTGGCGTGGCACAGATGGTAGCGCAACTGATTCGTAATCAGTAGGTCGGGGGTTCGATTCCCCCCGCTAGCTCCAGTAAAAAATAATATTTAGTTAAAAGAATGGCTTTAATTAGCGATTCTTTTTTTTATATTTGTTTTTTGTCTCCACCAAAAGTATGACCGACTGTGAAAAATAAAAGTGGTCTTTTTAACTTGAAAGAATAAATGTTACGTTGTATAATTGAGTTAATATATCCGCTTGCGAATTTAAAAGAGGTGATATTAACGATGAACTGTGAAAAATACAAAAAAGTATTTGATGAAAATAATGGTATTGTAAAGCTATCCGATTTCACTGATGCGGGATATCACAATACTGTCATTGATCGATTGATCAGAGAAGGAAAAGTAATCAAACTACGTCCTGGTTTTTATGAATGGCAATATGAGGACGTCATATCCGAAGCTGTCATTATCAATAAACTATATCCTGATGCTATTGTCTGTATGGATTCCGCACTATACTATTATGATTATACAGAGAGAACGCCAGGTGCCTGGCATTTGGCAGTGAATAAAAACAGTTCAAAATCGAGATTTAAAATCGATTATCCGAAACTAAAGGTCTATTACGTGGTTGAAAAGTATTTGAAAATCGGGATAGCTGAAGTGGATTTTGAAGGTCAGGTGATTAGAATCTATAATCGGGAAAAAACAATTTGCGACATTATTCGATATGAGAAAAAAATGGATAAAGAAGTATTTAATAAGGCGATTCGAAGCTATGCAACAGACTCAAATAAGAATGTGGGCAGGCTAATGGAATACGCAAAACAAATGAATGTCGAGAAAAAAACGAAGATGATCATGGGGATGTGGATGTAATGGTAAATGTTCAGGGACTGCTTCAAAAATTAAAAGAGAAATCCAGAAAAGAGGGGATTTCTTATCAGTTTATGCTCCAGTTGGTCTGCCAGGAGGAGTTCTTGAGGCGATTGGTAAATTCAAGGGGGGATTTGTTAGTATTAACCGATATAAAAATTACTTTAAATGTAGAAAGTATAAAAAGACAAAAAAATGCTGATTGGCATTTGTCTTTATCGTTCGTATAATATATAATATAAACGAACGATAAAGACAAAGAGGTGCTCAAATGACCGATAGAGAAATGATTCTGGACGCTCTAAAAAAGAATAACGGTGTTATCGAGACGAAACAATTTGCAGTGCAGGGGATTGATAATAAGGTCTTCCGCCGATTAGAGCTGGAAGGAAAAATTGAGCGAATCAGCAAAGGAATTTATATTGATGCAGAACAAATGTTGGATGAGTATTTAATCATGCAGTATCGCTGTAAAAAAGGGATCTTTTCTCATGAAACGGCTTTATTCCTACATGATTTATGCGATCGTTCGCCGCTGAAACTGATGATGACCATTCCCACTGGTTATAATACCCGGTTGTTGAAAATGGACGATCACTATCAATTTTTTTATATGAAAAAAGAATTTCATGGTATTGGTAAAATGAATGTGCAGTCGCCATACGGTCATACGATTGCCGTTTATGATAAAGAGCGAACCATCTGCGATTGCCTGAAAAAAAAGGATAAACTGGATAACGATATTGTTTTAACGGCGGTTCGGCAGTACATGCGTGATCCGGACAGAGATTTTATTAAACTTCAGTCATATGCCGATATCTTTAAGATTTCAGCCCAGGTACATCAATACATGGAGGTGTTAGCATGACCATCAATAGTCCCAGACAACTGAAAGACTGGATTAACAACCGAGCCAAGAGAGAAGGTGTGATTGCGAATACCTTGCTTCAGAGTTTCATGATGGAGCGTCTGCTGGAAAGAATTGCAGCATCAAGCTATCGGGATAACTTTATTTTAAAAGGCGGGTTTTTAATTGCCGCAATGATCGGTATTGACATGAGAAGCACGATGGACATGGATACCACAATCAAAGGTATTTCCAGCGATCAACAGGAAATTCAAAAAAATACTATCAGAAATCAAAGCAATCGATCTTGAGGATCATGTTAATTTTAATATCAAAGGGATAAAAAGCATTCACGATGTTTGAGAATATGATGATTACCGAGTCAGTCTTGAAGCAAACTTCTTTACAATTAGAGTCAATTTAAAAATTGATATCACCACAGGAGACATGATCATTCCACGTGAAGTGGATTATGCCTACAAATTAATGTTCGAAGAACGTGAAATCAGCATTAAAGCCTATAATCTAAACACCATCCTAGCGGAAAAGATTGAATCAATATATTGGTAAGAAACATCTCCAATACCAGAGCTAGAGACTATTACGACCTTTATATTCTCACTAAGCTCAACAACTCAGTGTTGGATCGGGATGAACTGAAAGTTGCAATCATGAAAAAAGCTGAAGAACGAGACAGCACCAAGTATTTAGATGATTACGTTGTTTATCTGGATAGTATTTCTGAAAGTCAGGAACTCCAAAAAATCTGGAATGACTGCAGCAAGAAATATTCATATGCAGAAAATATCGAATTTGAACAGATCATTAAAACGATTCGCGATTTACTGGCATCATTCACTATCTGAAAGAAATGGGCGGATGTTTCAGATGAATCTGTTTCGGCGGGAGAAAATGACTGCTCAATATAACTACGACCCGAGAGGTCGGGGGTTTGATTCTCCCCCCGCTAGCTCCAGTAAAAATTGCATGGGAGAGTCGTTTTGGCTCTCTTTTTTTGTGTAAAGAGTGAAATGCGTAAGAAAACCTATGAGTTGGGGAATGTTTGAGAAACTTGAAACACTCCCCCCATCTATTCTCCAAGTAAAAAATCTACGATATTGATCTGTTTGATACCATCTTCACCCATCGGGAGCTCATCCATTGATATTATAAATTTGGGATAGTGATCGGCCACTTTTTTTAGTGGAGCTATTTCACGCTCGAAGGTGGCAGGGTCGAGAATAGTTGCTGAAACCTGATAGTAAACCTTATCGCTGCCGAGCATCGCAATAAAATCAATTTCTTTATCATCGACTTTGCCGATATCGACCGTATAGCCACGTCTCAGAAGTTCCAAATACACAATGTTTTCAAGAATATGGCCAATGTCAGCATTTTTATCCCCGAGCAGCATGCGGCGCAGTCCAAGATCCACTAGATAATATTTTTCAAGAGATTTTAGATGTTGTTTACCCTTGACATCATACCGGTTAGCCTTATATAGAATAAAGGCACTCGTTAGGGCTTCAATATAGTTTTCAACGGTTACTGAAGTCGTTTTTCGTCCGTAAGAAGTCAGGCTGTCGGCAATTTTCTTCGAAGACACAATATTGCCAATATTGTCAAAAAGGAATTTAATCACACTTTCAAGTAGGGGAACATCGTTTATTCGTTTTCTAGCAACAACATCCTTGAGTAAAACGGTGTTATAGATTCCCATCAGATAATCCCTGCGAATGTCCTCATCCTCAATAACCGCCACATAGGGGAAACCGCCGTATTTGAAATAGCTGTTCCAGGCGTCCCGCTGATCGCCGCTAACCAATTCATAATATTCCGCAAAAG
Organism: Acetobacterium sp. MES1; assembly: GCF_002237635.1. Taxonomy (NCBI): domain Bacteria; kingdom Bacillati; phylum Bacillota; class Clostridia; order Eubacteriales; family Eubacteriaceae; genus Acetobacterium; species Acetobacterium sp. MES1. The sequence continues at coordinate 230,870 of NZ_MJUY01000025.1, read as the reverse complement.
AAAGGGGCAGCATACTGATTTCGATATATCTGCCAGAAAGCAGCGTGGCCAATTCGCCGGAAAGCATCTGAGCGTTCGAACCTGTGATATAAACATCCACATCGTCTTTGATAAACAAACTATCAACGGCTTTCTGAAACTGAGGTACATTCTGTATTTCATCTAAAAATACATAGGTCATTTTGTTAGGAATAAGTTGCTTTGTGACATAGTCATGGAGCTTCCGATAGTCAAGTAAATGCTCATTGGCTACATCCTCAAAGTTGATCGAAATAATTTGATTGTCCTCAATGCCACATTCTTTCAAATAAGCTCTGAACATTAAAAGCAAGGTAGATTTTCCGCAGCGGCGAATACCCGTAATAACCTTGATGATTTTTTTGTCTTTCATTCTTTTCAACTTTTCCATATATTGTTTTCTTTGTACCATGACGAACACCTCCTATTAATTATACCATAACATGAAAAAACAATGAAGTAAATAAGTTTTCATCTTTCAATATAAAAAATATTAAAAAATTGGATGTTTTGCTATGAAAAATGATGAATTCGCTTTGTTAAATTAAATAAAAACTCGGACGCCGTAAACTTAGGGCTTCAACTTCATAACTATTTGCGTTTGGCATCAATTGTTTTTTCTAAATGTATTACTAATAAGACCGCTCGTAGAATAAAAAAGTCTTGTTTAGCAGAGATGTCAAAGTGCTATTGATAGAAAAAATTAGAAAAATGTTTTTAGAACCAGTGATTTATGCAATACTGGTAGAAGAGCCATTTAGAAAACATTGGAGTAGCAAAATGGAAGTGTGGAATCGGTTTTATAACTGTTTCTAACGATGCTTTGTCTAAATGAATTACAGGTATTTTCTGGCGTAAATTTGGCCTCCGTTTCTAAAAAAATAGTCTGGCCGCCCAATCATTGATACTCGGATGGTGCGGCCAGTTAGCATTTACGAATTGATATTAAAATCAGATTGAATATACAGTAATTTCTTCCGATGGGCGAGGATCAGATAGGCCAAACCGGCAGAAATAATCAAGGCGATGCCAATCAGAAAAATACTCCGAAATCCGGTATGTTCGGCCACGATTCCCCAGAAGGTGGCCCCGGCGGCCCAACCAATGTCCGTAAAGTTGAAATAGATTGAATTGGCAGTGCCGACACGATCCGATTCCAGTGAATTAATTATCTGGGTTTGAAAAAGTGGTGTGATCGAACCGTAACCAATCCCGATAATGGCTCCAGCGATGAGGATGATGACAGTGGTATGAGCCCAGCTTAATAAAAGCATGCCAAAAGCAAAGAGGATAAGGCAGGGATAAATAATAACACTGATTCCAAATTTATCCGACCAGCGTCCGGCGAAGGGGCGAAAAACCAGCATCGCCACGGCGTAAACAAGGAAAAAATAGCTGCCGGTCTCCGGCAAGCCGAGATTATTTGCATATAATGCCAGATAAGATGAAATGCCTGAATAGGCACAGGCCAGGATAAAGATGGTCACAGCGTATGGCGCGGCGTTTTTATCAAAGAGATCTTTGAGTGAAAGGGTACTAGTTGGCGGCGACAATTTTTGTTTCGTGATGAATTGTTGTGAGATTTTAATCCGCAATGAAAATACAATAACCGCTCCGGCAATCAGCATACAGAGGATAAAAGCCAGTTGAAATGCATCGGCATTCGCAAGCGTCAACCCGAGATAAGGCCCGAATACCATGGCCAGACACATGGCCAGGGAGAAATAACTTAAACCTTCGCCCCGATGCGAGGCCGGAATGTTTTCGGCACAGATTGTCCCATTTACCGTTGTCAGAATACCAAAGACGAGGCCGTGAATAATTCGCAAAGTCAGCAATACGGTGAGATTGGTATCTAAAGGATACAGACAGGTGCAAATAAAAAACGCAATTGAGGCCAAAACCAGGATTTTTTTCTGTGAAAAGTTGCGCACCCATAATCCGGCAAAAGGGCGAATGAGAATGGCGGCTACTAAAAACAGGGCAATCACCAGTCCGATTTTATCAATACCGATATTAAGTCGAGCGGTTAGATAAAGCGGTAGACCGGCAAGTAACACATAAAATACTAAAAAAGTCAGAAAACTGATAATTGTGATCATAACAAAATCGTTTGTCCATAATTTATCGCTCTTCAAACGATCAACTCCTTTTATAATTATTTAGTTGTTGCAACAACTATAGTTTAGCACAATAAACCATTCATAACTAATTGCGTTTTGCATTAATTTGATGCATAATTGTAATAACACTGATTTCAAGGAGATGTAAACGATGGAGTATCATCAATTAAAATATTTTCAGAAGCTTGCAGATATTGGCAATTATACAAAAGCAGCCGATGAATTGAATCTTTCCCAATCGGCATTGAGTCGTTCAATTCTGAGACTGGAAGAGGAGATTGGGGTGCCACTATTTCTGCGAAAAAGCCGGGGTGTGGTATTAAATCGTTATGGAAGAATTTTTTTAAAATCAGTGAATCAAGCAATTATGGGAATTGATGAAGCAAAAAGGGAAATTACCAATCTGGTTGATCCCACCCAAGGTTCCATCAGCCTGGGATTTATTCAGCCTCTCGGTTCAAGTTATATTCCAGACTTGATCAGCGCATTTCAGAAAGAGAATCCGGGAATAAAATTTCAACTCAATCAAGACAACACCAGGAATATTCTAGCTGGGATTGAATCAGGAGAAATAGATGTCGGCTTTTGTTCGCCGCCAGAAGAACGAGAAGGGCTCACGACCTTGCACATCATGGATCAGGAATTGTTTCTGGTTGTCCCCAAAAGTCACCCGTTATCGGATCGAACCCAGATTGATTTGCATGAGCTAGCCGGAGATTCCTTTATCCTCTTTAAACCGGAGTCGTCGCTGCACGATGTGATCGCCAAACTTTTTCAGGATGCCGGCTTTCGCCCGATGATGTCTTTTGAAGTCTATGACGAACGGACGGTAGCTGGATTGGTGGGGGCGAATTTAGGGGTTGCTCTGATTCCCTTTTTCCCTGGTCTGGACAAGAAAAAAATATCCCAAATTCCGGTGGGTAAACCCAATTGTTCAGTCAGCAATCAAATGGTATATCAAACCGACGGATACATATCTCCGGTGTTTGCCCAGTTTAAGTCGTTCGTGGAAAGCACGCTGAATCAGGAACATGAGTGATTTCTAAATATTGATATCCTAAGAAGCCGATTGTCATTGTTAAAGCCCTGCTTGTTGTTGGCTACTCATCAAGATGAGGTTCTTTTAAAAATCGTATGAGAGAGCCGTTGGGGTTCTCTTTTTTATCTGAAGGCGGGGAGAAAGCGAAAAACCCACGATCTGGGGGATTATTTAGTGCTATATCGGGTGAAAATTATTGACACTACGATCTTGTTGCTTACCTGGGTAGTGTACTTACATGATCTACTAACCGAATTTTTGCACAATCATATGTATTAGGATTGTTTTGACAATCCAAACATGTTATGGTTATAACTGAGAATTAAAAACATCCAGAACAAGCAAAAAACAGCCTAAGAATTAAAATTGACAGGAGAAAACAATGAAACGACTTATTTCCCAACTCATTCTTTTTCGGGATAATGATGGAGACAATTTACTGAATCAGATAGGACAATTGTATTCGAGCTTTAATAGCGGGAATGAATCCACAGATTGTCTGATCGAACAAAGTTATCGTTGGATAAAAAAGCTATTGGTAATAGCGACGGACTATGGTTTTGATCAAAATCTCTGGCATGCATATTTGACCTTTGAGATGATCACTAACGAAAATCCGTTCACGCTGACTTGTGAAAAGATGGGAAAGAAAGCGGGCAGTGTGAATGTTTTTGCCAGAAATGATTGTACAATCTTTAAAGAATTGTTTGATTTTGATTTTTCCCCACTGGAAGCGGCATTGGGTATTGATTGCTTTAGTCGCATTTCGAATTACCAGGCGATCCGAAAACCAGAATTTATGTACAACCAGAATGTCAGTCAAAAAGTTGGGGAATTATGCCAAACTCTGGAACAGGCAAAAAACGGTGACGATTTTTTTGAAGCGCTAACCTGTTTTTATGCCAGCTATGGTGTTGGAATGTTTGGCTTGAATAAGGCGTTCCGGGTTTCAGCCGGTGAATCGGATAAAACGTTGTTCTTTCAGCCTATTAACAATATGGATAAGGTGATGCTGACGGATCTGGTAGGCTATGAATTACAGAAACAGAAATTGCTTGATAATACCCGGGCCTTTGTTCAGGGAAAAAAGGCCAACAACGTCTTGCTGTTTGGGGATAGTGGAACCGGAAAATCGACAAGTATTAAAGCAATCATCAACGAGTTTTATGATCAGGGATTACGGATGATTGAAATCTACAAGCATCAGTTTCGGGATTTATCAGCGGTAATTGCCAAAATAAAAAATCGGAATTACCGTTTCATCATATACATGGATGATCTGTCTTTTGAAGAATTCGAAATCGAATATAAATTTTTGAAGGCTGTCATCGAAGGCGGCGTTGAAACGAAGCCAGATAATATTTTAATTTACGCGACTTCGAATCGACGTCATTTGATCAGGGAAACCTGGAATGATCGGGATGATATGCAAAAAAATGGTGAGATTCACCGTTCAGATACAATGCAGGAAAAAATGTCATTGGTAAATCGCTTTGGAGTAACAATATTTTTCGAGCGACCCAGTCAGAAGCAATTTTTTACAATTGTTGAAGAACTTGCCCGGAAAGAAGGGTTGAATTTACCGGAAGAAGAACTGCGAATGGCCGCAAATCAGTGGGAAATGATGCATGGTGGTATTTCAGGTCGAACGGCGCAACAATTTATTAATCACTTATTGACTGTTGATTAAATTAAATAATTACAGACATCATCCAGAATAAGCCACTTGTATGTCCTGGTGAATGTGACACCCTTTACGACTACACAGTAATCATTTATTAACCAGACGAACAAATTTTTTAGACCAGAGACTGTTTGTCTGAATCTTTAAATTACTACTAGAAATCCGCCGATCACGTATGTGGCTGGCGGATTCTGTGTATTAAGAAGCGAAAAATTGGTGGTGTTCTATTCAACCTTGCCAAAATCACCATTCATTAAACCAAGAATAATTTTTCCTATTTTTTCTGGAGCGCCAGGATCCAGGGGGTATACCCAATTGTCATAGAAATCTTCAACTTCACCATTAATTAGAATGTTTTGAATGGCTTCTCTTTTTGCCACCATCAAGCCATCTTGAAGGATTTCAAGATGATCGTCGTTTTTTATGATCGTGATTGTTAATTCGGTTTGCATTGTCGGCTCCTTTCGATTTACACTATACGCTTCTGATAGTCAGAAAACTGATTTGTCACCTGTTTTTGGCGAAATAACTATATGCCTAGTTAACGGCGCCGCCAATTAATTTAATGACCAGGCTTAAATCAAATTTTCCGGGGAACTCAAAGGCAATTTTATTGACATAATAATTGTACAATTCTAATTCATTTTCAAGACTGGAGTCATTTGAATTCTTTACTGAGAAAGCAATAAACTTTGAATAGGGTAAGAAAGTAAAAATTGGAAATTCAGGCTCTTCATAGGTACAAATAATAATCCGTTTTGAGGTGAATAGTATATCGGATGGAACAGGAAAGCGATCAGCCACATAAAATTCAACGACCCGTTCCTCATCATTCAACATACCCTGAATACTCTTATGAACCTTGGATGTATTTTTTTTATCCGTAATAATAAATCGGGAATCTTTAAAGTCGATCATTTTTTACTCCTTGGAAAAAGAGAGTTACTCAATAGTTCCAGACTGATTGAGTAACTCTCTTTATTTTGAATTTTAGAAAACCATTTTTTGGACCACAATTGTATCAAGCGTGGCTAATTCTTTTTCCAGTTCGGCGATATCTGCTTCTTTGTTGGGTAAAAACTCTAAAATTATCAAACCGGTGATGCTGCACATTTCTTCAGAAGACTCATGTAAACCTAGGCGTGTCTTAATAATACAACCATTTTTAGTTAACAATTCCTGAACCTTCAATGCTTCGCTTTCGCGGTTGCCAACCTGAATCCCCATAATTTGTCTCATAAAAAAATCCTCCTTAAAGTATTTATACTTTGACTAAATACCCAATTTATACAACAATAAACGATTCTTCAAAAAAATAAGCGGCGGTTACGCCGCAGCTTATTATAATTCGTCTTTTAAACACCAAGTCATATTTTTTCCTAACTCATTGTTTTCGCCTGAAACCCAAATGTCAATTTTCAGATTTTCCAGTTTTTCCATGGATTCGGTATCATTTAATTCTTTGGCTTTTTCATATGCTTTAATAATCCAGTTTTTTGTCAACTTCTGGAAATCACCGCCCTCGGTTTGAATATAATCATTTCTAATATTAAGTTTTCCGTCGATTACTTTACTTGAATAGCGTAAGCCCATACTTTTACCCTCCTTGTATGCTGAAAGTTGCTATAGTCATTATATCGCGATTTGGCAATACTTTACATAATTATTTAAAAATAAATTGACAAAAAAACAATTCGTGCTATACTACATATAAGAACTGGTCATGACCACCTATGATCTGTCATAAGTGAGATTAGATTTGAGACGTAATTTTTTTATTAATTGAGTTGTAAGGGGAAACATAGGTTTTGGCTAGTACGAGCAATTTTGCGCAATCAATATCGTTATTTTATTGAATCGTCTTGTAAACGTTGTGCATATCCGTTGAAAAATTAGGTATCGAAAAAATATTTTAAGGAGAGCTTCAATGCAAGTAGAATCCATCGAAAAGAAAGCATTTAATATTCGCAAACACATTGTCCAGACGGTAATTAATAATGGTGACGGCCATGCTGGTCCATCGTTATCATGTACCGATATTTTGGCTACCTTATATTTTGGAATCATGGATATTAAAGTTGATGAACCAAAATGTCCCAACCGTGATCGCTTTGTTCTCAGTGCCGGACACAAATGTCTGGCTCTATATGGAACCCTTATTGAAATGGGATTTGAAGTGGCAGATGTCATGGATACCTACAATAAACTGGGGTCAAAGGTGCCAGGCCATCCTGATATGAAGAAATTTGGCGGCGTCGATTTTAGTTCGGGAGCATTAGGTCACGGTTTACCGATCGGTTCCGGGATGGCATTGAGTGCAAAACTAAAAGGTGAAAAGCAACGGGTTTTTGTGCTCATGGGGGATGGCGAACAGGGTGAAGGATCAAATTGGGAAGCAGCCATGTTTGCAAGTCATCACTGTTTAGACAATCTGGTTGGCATCATTGATAGAAATGGACTTCAAATCAATGGTAGCACCCGGGAGGTTTTGGATACCCGTGATTTACGAGAAAAATATGCGTCTTTTGGATGGTCTGTAAAAGTGGTGGATGGACATAATATCGAAGAGCTTTTGAATACGTTTCAATCAATACCGTTTCAAAAAGGGAAACCCAGCATGGTCATTACCAATACCATCAAGAGTAAAGGGATGCCATTTGCTGAAGGAAATGTTAAATATCATCACTGGAATCCCGGTAAAGATTCCTGTGAGTCAAAAGAGGCACAAGAAGCATTGGAGCATTATGCAAAAGAAAAAGGATGGGCAATATGACGGCTAAAAAACGAAATCCACGGGATGTATTTGGTGAAACATTATTAGAATTAGGTAGAGAAAATCCCGGTGTTATAGCAGTGTCTTGTGATTCCGGGGCAGGATCGGGTATGAATCCGTTTAAAAAGGAATTACCCCAGCAGTATTTGGAAGTCGGCATCAGTGAACAGAATGCCATCGGTGTTAGTGCCGGATTGGCAGAAGGTGGATTTATTCCGGTAGTCTCTGCAATTGCGCCCTTCATTTCCATGCGTGCGTTTGAACAGGTTCGAAATGATCTGGGTTATGCCAATATGAATGTTAAAGTAATCGGTTCAAGCAGTGGTTTATCCCATTCTGCTTTGGGTTCAACCCACCAGGCCATCGAGGATTTGACATTAATGCGGGCGATTCCCAATATGGTTGTTTTGAATCCGGGCGACGTTTATGAAGTGGAAATGTGCCTGCGTGAGGCAGTTAAACATCAAGGTCCAGTCTACATCAGAATGCCACGTCATGAAATGGCTGAACCGGTTGAAGCCGCTAAACGCAACCTTGAAATTGGCAAGGGCGAATACCTGATGAACACTGGCGATGATATTGTCATTGCAGTGACCGGTACATTAACAATAGATGGTCTGATGGCGGCAAAAATTCTGGATGAAATGGGGTTTGGAGTAAAAGTGATTAACTTTACAACTGTAAAGCCTCTTGACACGGGGATTCTTAACGAGGCCTATCAGAATGCCAAGTATCTGTTCACCTTGGAAGAACATTCGGTAATTGGTGGCTTTGGCAGTGCAGTCGTTGAAGCTCTGGCGACAATTAAGGGTAAAGCTCCGATTCATATTGTAGGTATCGCCGATGGCTCCATTAATACCGGCCCCTATCGGGAATTACTGGAAGCCTACGGCCTTACCTGGGAAAAAATTGTTGATCAAATCTTATATGTGGTAAAGAATTAAGATATAGATGGAGGGAAAGAAATGAAAACGGTCAGTTGTACATTAAACACCTTATTAAATGATGACGTATCGGTGATTGAGAATCAAAAGAAAGATGTGGCCCGGGTTCTGGATTTCGATTTGCCTTTGGAAGACTATGCGTTTCTCAAGAAACATGTAAAAAAAATTGGTGTAACCGCTGCATTTGAAAAGGTTATTAAAACCTTTAATACGCCTGACAACGAGACGCCGGAGGGCTTTCGTATCGCATGTCGCCTGGAAGCCAACGGGATTCTCCGGGCAGATTTAATCCGGGATATTTCGTATGATAAAAATGGTAAAAAACGGCCAACCAATGTGCTTTTTTCCGCTGATTCAGCTAACCCATACGAAGTTGCCCCGATCAGTAAAATGATTGCAAACCTGACTTGTAACCCTGGCATCATCTATGATTTGTTTATTAATAATCCCCAAGCCAATGTCGGTAATCATTTTAAAACCCGGGATGAAGTAATGGGAGAAATTGGGCGGATTCTTGGATCAGGATCAGACATCAGTGTGGAGCTGAACGATCCTTTTGGCAAATCGGATTCTGAATTACTGGAAGAAGCAGAAAAATTCAGGGAAATGCTGACAGATTATCGGGTTGTCATTAAAGTGCCACATACTGGTCCGGTCACAAAAGAAAACGTTTCAGAATTACTTTCAGGGGATAAAAAACTGAGCCGTTCATGTACTGATGTTACCACTGAAAGTGCCTTCCGGGGACATAATCTGGCATTGATGCTCAAAGAGCATGGCTTTAGGGTGAACTTTACACTCATGTTTGAACCTTACCAGACTGCCCTGGCATTACAGGCCAAACCATATTTTATCAATAGTTTTGTTCGACATCGTTTGATGCAGTCGGAATTAATGGATCAGAATTTAAAACAATTTAATGCTACTGGGAGTATTAAGTGTATGGAGGCGATTCGCAACATGTTTTTGGAAAAGGACTATCTTACCAAGGATCAGGCCGATATGGATCTGCTTTTAGTGAAAAATATTGCTGAAGCGATGCTTCGATATCGTCATTTCAATGATGCGGAAGGTTCCGACGGACTGGACAGTGTACGTCATAATTTAAGACTATTCAAAAATACCAATCTGGATGATGCGAGACTAATTATTTGCAGTATGGAAGGCGAGCTGAATTATCCGGACATTGACAAGCTGCTGGTGGAACAAGAATTTGAGGATCTGGTTCACCGGGTGGTTGTTACGGCTGAACCGAAGTATCTAGCACGATTTACTTCCTGCAACCAGGTTGTGTCGTATCAACGCCGCTTTATGAACGCAGCTAACGGGCAAAAATAAGAAAAGATTTAAGAGATCATTTATTTTTTTATCGAGTTGTGATATACTGGTTCTAGGTGGTCATGACCTATCATATTTATGTATGATGTCATGAAAATTTTAAGAAAAGAGATGATGATCATGAGTTATGTTAACATGAAAACAATACTTGAAGAAGCAAGAAAGAACCGCTATGCGGTGGGTGCATTCAATATTGTTAACTATCTGACAGCAAAAGCAGCAGTTGAAGCGGCGGAAGAGTTGGAACAACCAATTATTCTGCAAACTTCGGTTAAAACGGTCAAAGCTTTTGGCGTTAGTGAGATGATGGATTATTTAAAACCCATTGCCGAAAATGCCAGGGTTAATGTGGCCATCCATCTTGATCACTCCACTGATGTTGATTTTACCAAAGCATGCATTGATGGCGGTTGGTCGTCGGTCATGTATGATGGTTCGCAGTTATCCCTTATGGAGAACATCAAAAATACCAGTGAAATTGTGGCATACGCCCAAGCCAGAAACGTGACCGTTGAAGGTGAGCTGGGGGCGATTGTCGGAGTTGAAGATGATATTGTCGTGATGGAGGGAAACCACGCCCACGCCAATCCGGAGGATTGTCACCTTTATCTGAAGGAAACCGGGATTGATGCCTTTGCTCCAGCAGTCGGAACTGCTCACGGGGTATATAAAGGGGCAATCAATATCGACTACAATCTTTTTGAAACAATCAATCAGTTTTCACCATGTCCGCTGGTACTTCATGGCGGAACTGGACTAACCGATGAGATGTTCCACCGACTGATTGCTTTAGGTGCCTCAAAGGTCAATATCTCAACAGCTATAAAAATTGCTTATTGTCAGGGTATGGTTGATTATACCAGGAACTATCCGGATCAGAATGACCCGCTGAAACTGGACGCCTTCACCAAAGATCAGGTGAAAAAAGTTGTCACAGAGCATATCCGTTTCTTTGCCTTGCTGGATTAAAGAAGCGCGGGTTTCAAGAAAGTCAAATAAAATTCCAAAAAGTCGATTCGCCATTTTGTGGTCATGACCATCTGGTTGTTATAAGTAACGACATCAATAAAATGATGGTTGTGCTATTTAAAAATAGGAAGGTTAGAATATCAGCTAGACTGGTTCGATGTATATTGTAAATTTTCACATTATTTCGGACTGGTTTAATCACAATAAAACGGATCGAAATGTGCGAAAGAGTGTGAAAAATATGGTGAGTTGAAAATATAATGCCAGTTTTTAATCACATAATCACGCTTCATTTCTCCGGAAAAAAAGGGAAGTAACGCCATAGGCGTTAAATCCCAGCTTCCGCAGAAGCGGCAAAAACAATCTCTTCATCGATAAGATCGGTTTGCTTTTGAAAGGTAAGAATCAGACACTGAGTAACCAGGTTACCCACTAATCGCGGATAACCGCCAGTTGAAGACGAAATGGCTTCATAAGCGTTCTCGTTGATCAGGTTCCGTGAAACACCGGCATGTTTGAACCGGTGTTTGATATAGTCCCGGACCTCATCCGGGGTCAATGGCGAGAAATGAAACCGGGTCACCAGTCGCTGATCAAGGGAGCGATTCTGGTTTAAGGCCAGGCGGTTGGCCAGCGTTGGTAAACCGGTGAGAATCAGAATAAAAGGGTTGCGTTTATCCATGTCAAAGTTAAAAATGATGCTCAGATCGTGAAGAAACTGGGCGCTCGCCGATTGCATCTCATCGAGGATAAAGACCGGCGTGATGCGGCGCTTATCATAAAGATCAGTAATGGCGTTCTGAATCTGAAAGAACAGCTCCACTTTGCGAAATTTCGGCTGTTCCCCAAGGGAAAAGGCCAGACCCCGGTAAAAATCCATGGTTGTTCCGGAAGACATGGGAAAATACATGACCTTGTATAATGACGGGTTCAGACTGTCGGCAAAGACCCGCAGGGTCGATGTTTTACCAACCCCGGGATCCCCGGTAATCAGACCGAAACCTCTGGTGGTTTTGAGATAATCCAGTCGGGCCAGAACTTCCTTATAAGCTTCCGATTGAAAGAGCATCGAGGAATCAATGCCCTTGTCAAAGGGCGCCTGCTGGAACCCGAAAAATGATTTATACATGAGGTACACCGCCTAACGCGCTGTAGCTGATAGCATTGTTATTGCGTTTGGCAATGGCATTGTCCGTCATGATGACTTTCCTGCAGGTGAAAATCCGGACACTGTTTTCATAAAGATAGATCTCATCCGGGCATTCATTGGGATAACGGATATCGACGCTCTTACCAATAAACATCGGCGACGCTTCGAAAAGAGCGTTGTGCAGCGAAATGGTGGCATCCGACTTGACCTTTCTGGTAACCCGGATCAGAAAGGCTTCATCAATGACCCGGGGATCAGAGAAATGCCTGATCCGGTCACTCCCCCGCATATAAAAGACCATCGGCGCTTCATTGAGACTCGAATGAACCTTATGATGATAATCCCGGGCCAACCAGGCCTCAAAGCGTTGATTGAGGACCTCAAGATCCAGAAGATCAGCATCCGTCAAAAGCGGATAGAAACGGCTGCGGACGGTTTTGAAAAAGCGCTCGATTTTTCCCTTAAGAGTCAGATAGGGGCCGTGGGAAACATCCGTCTGCCACAGGGTGTTGATATCAACATGGGCGAAACGGCGGCGATCCGACGTATCCGCCACTGATGGCTTTAACAGCTGATGTTTTTTAAGCAGTCGATACACCGTAGAATAGGAACAGTCGGAGCTGGTGAAGTGGCCTTCATGAATGAGCCACTCATGGAACAACTTCACCGATAAATGGATGTTTTCTGTTCGCAGCGTAAGGAGCAGTTTGGCCGATTCTGCCGGTAGCGCCCGGGATGAACCTTTGTCCGTCCGAACCTTGGGCTTGAGCGCATCAAAACCATGGCGCCGGTACAGCCGGTGCCATTCCAGCAGGGTTTTACGGTTGTAGGTGCGGATGCCATAATGCGGGACATCATGAGTTTGGGCACTGATCTTATCCAGATAAGCCGTGTGGGATGTGACGGTATCTGTAAGTAACGGCGCAATCAGGCCATAGCGAAATAAAGCAATCAATTCTTTGTCTTTTTCAGTCATTGTAAAAAACCTCCGATTTTAATGAGTTGAGGTTTTAAGGATCCAGAAAACCGGTAATCAGAGCATAACGGATCAATCGATAAAAGGCAAAGCAAAAGCTCTGTGGGACAAATAGTTCTTCAAAAAAATAGGGAAGGATGGTACAATTAAAGTGCCATAAATCCTTTCTTAAAATGATCGTGATATCTTTTGCCGAAGATGTGGGGCTTCCCCACCGAGTAGACCATTTCAAGAAGCTTTATGGCTTTTTTATGCCCAAAATCAGGAAAGACGATTAAAGGATCATGGCAGATGCGAAAATACTCAATCAGCCGGTTTATACAAAAAAGAAAACGCCGGGTAATAAAGTGCCGATGCTGATGCGCTAAAGCGCAATCTGAAGGAATCCTGTTAAAGAAGGCCCAAAGCAGTTCCAGCAGAAATGGAAGGGCCAGCTGAAACCCGGAATGGCAGAAAGAAGGCAGGATACTCACGGTCTTACCGCAATGAATACAGTAATGGCGTTGTACCGGAATGGAGAAGACATCCTCATACCAGATCACATGTCGGTGATAGATACCATGAAGATGAAGCCGCCTGCACGAATGACAATGAGGACAGCTGTCAATGCGAACTTTTTCTGCGGTGTAGAATTCAGTGATATAATCCAGCGGGTGGTCAGAAAAGTGTTCCAGATGAACCATGGTTGATGCTTCCTTAAAGTGCTTAATGATTAATCATTATACCATAGTTGAAAAGCTCGGTTTAGCCGAAATAATTTGATTAAATCAAGACTGTTTTGACACTTATAATTTGACAATTAACAGTATATCAGTGAAATAAGTATTGGGATGCTCGATGCTACTGGGATTAATGGTGCAATGACGGTTTGGCTTGTCTGCGGCTACATATAAAGCCAGAAGGAATGGTATCAAATGAATTCTGATTTGTGAAAAAGTACCAAGGTGAAGGTATTCTTGGTGATAAACCATTGCTGTCAATCGTGAAGATGAGTTGTAGGAATTGGACTTGTGGGGTGATTGCCATACCGGGTAACCAAACGTCAAGAATTATAACGGTTGAGACAGTAGAAAGATACGTTAATTAGGCTAGTTTATCAAAAATTGAAAAAGGAATGTAACAAAACGCACCTGATTTTCATAGAAATATTAGGAGGTAAGATGATGACGACAAAACCCAACTATATTGTAGACCTACACAGTCATACCACACGATCTGATGGGGCTGATACCCCCCAGGAATTTATATGCAATGCAGCAGCTTTGGGAATGAAGGTGATTGTGATCACCGATCATGATATTCTTCCCCCAGATCGTATCGAGGTCAATGGTGTAATGGTTGATCCAGTTCTTTATGCAAAGAAAAAAGGGATGAAACTGTTGCCAGGAATTGAATTCTCTTGCGAGACCCTGGTTGAGGATGTGCACATTGTGGTACTGGGTTGTGATTATACCAATCCGAAAATACTGGAAATCAATGAGCAGATTGTCAAAAGCAAAATCTACTCCTACCAGAAGCTTTTGGATGTGCTGGCGGATAATGGCATTGACATCAGTTGGGAGGAGGTTTTAAATTATAACGACATTCCCCGAAACCCTGAAGATGTTCAGAAAAAAGTCATTTTTAATCTGATGGCTGAGAAGGGATACACCAAAACCTGGAGCGAAGCGAAATTATTAATCCGAAATAATCCGGTATTCAGTGTGAAACGCGAAAAACCAGACCCGGTTGAAATTATTCAAATCGCCCATGAAAGTGGCGGTATTGCGATTCTGGCGCACCCATACCTGATTGACGAAACCGTAATGACCCGTGATGGTAGCATGACCCGGGAGGAATACATAGACAAATTAATTGATGCCGGATTGGATGGCATTGAAGCGTGTTATACATATGATAAGACGACTTATAATGGACCGTTCACCAAGGAAGAGATCATCGCCAGGGTACGGGCCGCATACACAGACCGGGTCAAGATTATTTCTGGAGGTTCAGATTATCATGCTGACTATAAAAAGACTGATAAAAATGTCAGAACTATCGGTGAGTGCGGCGTTACTCTGGAATATTTTAACAGCAATGACTATTTAAGAAATCTGTGATTGGTTTTTGAAGTTAAAACTTAAATGGAGGCTGGTCATGATAATTAAAAACAAGGAACCGCGTGCGTATCAGTATGTTATTTTTGATTTGGATGGAACCTTGGTAGATACGTGTCCAGATATCATCGAAACGATAAAATACATTATTGATCGTTATCAGTTTGAACAAAAAGAAGATGCGTTTATTCGGAGCTGTATTGGTGGGGGAGCAAGAAATGTGCTCATTAAATCCCTGGGAGAGGATAAAGAAGATCTGATCGATCAGGAAATACTACCCTTATTTGTAGAGTATTACACCGAGAACTGTGATAAAAAAACCGTTGCTTACAGTGGTGTGGAAGAGGTGCTGGCATACTATAAAAGTCAGGGGAAAGCATTATCTGTGGCTACGTTTAAGATAAGAAGTGCCACCGAAAAGATTTTAAAAACGCTAAAATTATATGATTATTTTGATATTCTGGTGACAGCAGATGATGTAAAAAATCCAAAGCCGCATCCGGATTGTATTCATTCAATTCTCGATTATTATCGTTGCCGGAAAAATGAGGCGATTCTGATCGGCGATACAAAAACTGACTATCTCACTGGTACAAATGCAGGTATTGACGTTTGTGGGGTCACGTTCGGATATGGTGCCCCGGAGGTCGTCAGATCATTAAATCCAACCTATGTTATTGATCGTATAGAAGAACTGAAAGAAGTTGTTCTATAAAATAAAACTAGGAGGTATGTAGTTATGGTTGATTTATCAAAAATGGATAAAAAAGCCCTGGGAAAGTGTTTCGATCACTCGGTGTTGCCTAAAAACACCACTGAAGCTGATATCCGGTCCGGTTGTCGTGAGGCAGTAGCCTATAATTGTGCCGCATTTTATTCTGCGACACCTTATTGGACGCCTGTGGTGGTGGATGAACTAAAAGAAACAGACATTCATATCGGGACCGGTCTTGATTTTCCCTTTGGTGCATCGGCATCGATTGTTAAAGCCTTTGAAACCGAACAGGCAGTAAAAGCGGGTTGCACCGTTTTAGATCTGGTCATGAACGTTGGGGCGTTAAAAGACAAACGATACGATGTGATAAAAGGCGAATTGATGGATTTCAAAACCGCAGCGCAGGGTCATATCACCAAATGCATTATTGAAACCTGTTTTTTAAGTGACGAGGAAATAGCAGCAGCCTGCAAACTGATTGCAGAAGTTGGCATTGATTATGCCAAAACCTCAACCGGTCAATTTGAAGGACCCAGTATGGAACAGTTTCTGATTATGAAAAAGACGTTGGCGGAAACGGATGTTAAACTCAAGGTTGCCGGGGTTAAATTCCCACGGCCTCAAAATGCCTATGTATTTATCTTGGCAGGAGCTGATCTGATCGGTACACGAGCTGCGGTTGCGATAATCGACGCCTTTGATCAAATGCGTGAGATTGGACTAGTACCCCAGTATAATGGCTAAGCCAAAGCGATCATTTTCATCACATTGCTGAGCAAAATTCCCTTTTACTAAGCATAATATTAAATTAATTCATGGTTTAGAAGTTAATTTTTATTATTAAAGGAGAATTTGAATATGGGTAAGTATTTAATCGGTATTGATGTGGGAACAACTGGTACAAAGGCGATGATTCTTGACAAAAAAGGCCAAATCTATGGCAAAGGATATGGTGAGTATCCCTGCAACTATCCAAGTCCCAACTGGGTTGAACAGGATGTGGATTTACTGGTGGAGGAAACCTTTAAAGCCTGTAAACAAGCAGTCACATCATCAGGCCTTGATCCAAAGGAAATTGAGGCAGTTGGATTTTCTTGCCAACGGGCAACGTTTACACTGGTCGATAATAATAATCAGGCCATCGATAACATTTTTTATGGCTGGCAGGATAATCGTGGTGCTGAGATTTTAGAAGAAGCCATGGCACTGGTGGATCCCGATACTTTTTTTAGAAGCACTGGTATGCCAATGGCACCTACCTTTACGTTTATCAAATTGTTATGGTTAATAAAGAAACGACCCGAATTATATGAAAAAGCCAAGTATGTGGCGATGATGCCGGAGTATATCCAATATTGTTTTGGAGCAGATGATTTTTATTGCGAAGTGACCAATGCCTGTACATCCGGCTATCTTAATCCGAATACAATGGATTGGGCGGACAACATTATTGATGCTTTTGGTTTTGATAAAACAAAATTCCCTAAATTAGTGAAACCCGGTGATATTGTCGGAAAAGTGACACCTGCCACGGCGGAAAAAACGGGTCTGGCAGTCGGTACACTACTTGTTGCCGGAAGTGGAGATCAACAATGCGCAGCAATCGGCGCAGGCGTAATTGAGGATGGCTATGCATCGTTAACACTGGGTACCGCCGGACTTTTGGTGGTTGGGACAAAAAATCTGGTCTTGGAAGATGTTCCGGGGGTCATGGCAACTTCATCGGCATCATTGGGATTATACAATCTTGAGGGAATCCAACTGGGTGCTGCCAGCAGTTATCGATGGGCAAGGGATGAGTTGGCTGAAATTGAAGTTGCATTCGGCAAAAAAACGGGGCTTGATCCATATGAAGTAATGGATTATCATATTCAAAAAAGTCCAGTCGGATCAAAGGGAATTGTCTTCATGCCATTCCTGACCGGATCGGGTTATCCGTATTGGAATCCTGAAGCGAAAGGGATTTTTGCGGGACTGACGTTCGCACATTCTAAGAGTGATATGATTCGTTCGGTTATGGAAGGGATTGCCTTGGAAAGTAAGGACATGTATGAAACCATGAAGAAATCCGGATTGCTTTTAAAGCAACTTGCGATCACGGGCGGTGCGACAAAATCTGCAGCATGGCGCCAGATTATTGCAGATATGTTTGGAGTTCCAATTCGTAAGCTGGAGATACCCGATGCCACCATTGTAGGAGCGGCAGTGATAGCAGGGGTTGGTGCCGGGTGGTTTAACAATGTTACCGAAGGTGTCAATTCAATGGTTCGTTATCTGGAGACCATTGAGCCCGTACCTGAAAATGTCAAGAAGTATAACGACATTTATGACATTTACAAAAATTTGTATAGCGCATTAAATGATAATTGCATCTATTCACAGTTTGCAAAATTAAAATAAACAGAAAAAAAACGATTTTAGTGGATCACTCTTTCAATTCGATTGCGTCTATGATAAAATAAAAGATATTTTGCTAAATAAGCTGCACAAAGGAGTTTTATGGAAGGAAGTATTGATATGTACAAAATAAAGCGAGAAAACCCAAAACCACTGTACATACAATTGGAAGAGTTAATCCGCAATAACATCGAAGAAGGCATTTGGAAGCCAAACACAGCGATACCATCGGAGAGTGAGATGAACCGTATTTACGGTGTCAGTCGAATGACAATACGTTCAGCATGTTCACAGTTGGTACAGGATGGTGTTCTCTATCGAGTCCCTGGTAAAGGTACCTTTGTTGCAGAACCCAAGATCATGACAGAGTCGCTGGCTTATATGGGATTTAGAGAACAATTGGAACGAATGGGGTACGAAATCACCACCGAGTTGTTAAATGTTACCGAAAAGGAAGCTTCTTTTTCGGTTGCAAAGCGTTTGCAATGTCCTCAAGGCGCACCAATACTCGAAATTGAGCGGTTGCGTTTTCTAAAAGGCGAGCCGATCAGCCTTCATTATTCCCGGATTCCTTTTGATTTGGGTAAGAATCTCAGTGATCAGGCGCTTGAAAAAGAACAACTTTGTATTCTTCTGGAAAAAGAATATAATTTAAAACCCAGCCGTGTCATCGAAACGTTCGAATCGGTGACGGCATCTGAAAAAGAAAGCAAACTGCTAAAAGTGCCGCAAGGCTATCCTTTGCTTGTTTTGGAAGATATTCTTTTTGATAAGGAAGATAAACCTTTTGAATATTCAAAAGTGGTCTTTCGAGGTGACAAAATCAAATTAAAATATGAATACCGCAACTAACGTTAAAAGGGTTTCCGCCAGACTGGTGGGAACCCTTTTAACGTTAGTCATCATTCAGTACCGGTTCCAAGGTGGTGTCCCGGAAAAAAGTGTTGGCATTAAAGAGGTATAGAATATCGGTAATCTGAGCGTCAGCAATCAACGCTTCGATGCTATCATAGTAATAACGGGGATCAATAACGGTGATCTCGCTATAAAATGGTGTTAGGAAGGGGATAAAGGCATTGGCATAAGAATCCTTGATGACAAGCAGATTTTTGCCGTTGGCTACCGGATTTTTGATTTTTATCAGGGGATGGTTACCGGATAGAAAAACGGCATATTTGTCTTTTCCTTTGAGTTGTTCACTGTCAAAAAGAGATGCCGATTTTTTTTGTTCTTCGATAAAATTCACGACTGAATAATCATCTTCATTTTTGGGGATGTAGACATCAATGGTATCCGTAACAAAGGTCAAGTAGCCGCTTTTGGATGCAAGCGCTCCAGAAAATGAATGGCTGACTGGATAGATGGTGTATGCATCGGTGTCCGGTTTTATTCCCAATGCGTTGGCAACACCTTGAAACGACAGCCAGGCCCCCAGAGTAGTCCAATGATGATCCGTCTTATAATATAACGCTTGATCCTTATTCTGCTTAAGAATTGGTCGGGGATCAAGGATGGTTAGCTGGTCACTTAAACTGGCAGTAAAGCTGTCTATATAGGTGTTTTGGTTCAAAACCGGAGCGTAAGCCGGTAATTTTTCATCAGTGACACTAATCGCATTGGGAACCAGCATGAAAAAGTGATTCAGATCGGAATGTTTTTCGACGAAGGTGTTAAGTGCAGTTTTTGTTTCTTCCGTTTGATCAGCCGGTAAGGGATCGAAGTTTTCAATCAGCGTAGAATTTTTGCCATAAAATACCCCATTCGAGCTATTCTTTCCAATGATGCGGTCGGTGCTGGTTTTGGTGTAAATCCAAAAATTCCGGCCGATTAGCTGATCAGCCGTATATTTCTGCATTTTTTTCATATAGCGTCCATCGACTACGCTATCTGCCGAAAAACGGGGAAATTGGGTTAATATCCGGTTTTCATTTGCAGATAGTTTAGTATCCGGTAAAATCAGCGAAGCCAGGGGAAAAAAGACAAGACTGCCGATAAAAAGCAGACCCAACAAGTTGATATATTTTTTATAGAAGAGTGAATGGGAGTATTGATCGTGCTCCCGGTGGTTATCTTGTTTTCGCATAAGGCCTCACCTAAAATCTGAAATACAAAAAGGGATTGTATGTTTCGGTAACTAAATAAGCAATGGATAAAAACATGATCAGGCTGTTCAGTCCCAGACCAAATGGTATGACCCAGTTTTTCTCACTACGAATCAGTTTAGTATAACGCTGATGGACGATGGGGGTTGAACAGATCCCGCAAATTAAAAATAGAATAAGACTGGTATACAGGTAATAAAGGCCGGTTGTATCAATTGGGGATGCACCAGCGGTAAAAAACATCACCTGGAGATAAGACAGGGCAAATCCCATATCCGGACTGGCAAATAAGACCCAGCCAATCACGACCAATAGCAGGGTGTAAGTGTGTTGGATGAATGTGGGCAGTTTTTCGAGTAAACGGTTTAAAAATACTTTTTCAGTAAAAAGAATCAGCCCGTAATAGCCGCCCCAGATAACAAAATTCCAGCTGGCACCATGCCAGAGCCCAGTTAATAACCAGACAATACAAAGGTTTAAAAATAACCGGGGGATGGCAACACGATTTCCACCGAGTGGAATATAAAGGTATTCGCGAAACCAGGTGCCCAGTGAAATATGCCAACGTCGCCAGAATTCAGACACGTTTCTGGAAATATAGGGGTAATTGAAATTTTCCAGAAATTCAAAACCGAACATTTTCCCCAGACCAATGGCCATATCCGAATAGCCGCTGAAGTCGAAATAGATTTGAAAGGTAAATGCAATAATTCCAATCCAGGCCGTGAGTACCGACATTTCCCCCACATCCATGGCCGAAATAAGTGTCCAGACATAACCAATGTTATTGGCCAACAGGACTTTTTTTCCAAGTCCCTGGATAAAACGTTCTACCCCAATTCCAAATTTTTCCTGATTCATCACCCGATCGGAGAGCTGGTCATCAATGTCCTTATAGCGGACGATGGGTCCGGCGATCAGCTGGGGAAACATGGTGACATATAAACCAAAGGAAACAATGTTTTTTTGAACCGGAACCTTACCCAGATAAATATCGACCACATAAGATAGTATCTGAAAGGTATAAAATGAAATTCCAATCGGCAAGGGCAACGGTGTATAGGGGATACTCAAACTAAAGAGTTGGTTAATGGTATCAAGTAGAAAACCCCAGTATTTAAAAAAGAACAGAAAACTCAGATTTACAATGACGGTAAAAATAAAAATTCGCTTGCGAACGAGATGGGGCTTTTTTTCCATGAAGATCCCCATCCCAAAGTCGAAGACGATGGTGAATAGCATTAAGAATACATAAACCGGTTCGCCCCAGGCGTAAAAAAACAAACTGACCAGAAGCAAGATCAGGTTTTTTCCCTGTTTGGGGACAAGGGTATAGAGACCCAAGGCAATGGGTAAAAAGGCAAATATAAATAAGATACTGCTAAAAACCATGGTTGCTCCTTACTGACTATTCTTTATGCTTTTGACAAAGGTGTCTTTTAGTGCGGCTGCATCCGGTGACACGCAATAAAAAAGTGTGTTTCCAACAATTTTAAGCTCATAATTATCAAGCAGAGCAACCTGATCAGGTCCGTAGCCGCCAAAGCTTTCCTGTTGGATGGCATTTCGGGTATCCACAGCAGTCTCAACCAGATCCAACTGGGCCGAGTCCGCAACTTTTACCACCAAAATTTCGGAAACGTCCATATAATTTGCCGGAACGTAAATCAACACTTCTTGAAAGTCGTTGATATTGAGACCATAATACCGTTTTAAGGCTTTTCCATCGCCTTTTGTCATTCCGTTGAGGTTTTGGGATGTAGCCAGCAGATCAGCTTCAACTTGCGATAAGGCCGCCTGGTCAGCAGTCTGACAGCCAAAACAGGGAAGAATCAGTATTAAAATAACAAGCAGTACAGCAAATTTTTTCATAAGCTTCCAATTCTACAGCAAATTTTTCAGATCACTGTTATTGACCAGGGTATCCATCCAGATAGGGTAAAATTCCCGAATGACATGGATGCCATCCTGCTCGTGATACTGAGGATTATTTTTTAAAAAGGTGTAGGTATCAATATAATGGATATTTTTGCGTTTGGCCATTTCCGCCAGGGCAGTATTGTAGGTCTCGATTTGACTGAATTCTGGCTTCTCTTTCAAGGCTTCATCGGTAACCGGAAAGATGCTGCAAAGATAAATTTGGGTGTTGGGTAATTGCAGACGCACTGCGTCGATGATTTTTTCATAATGACTGAGATAGGAATCAAGCGTACTGTCGGGATGGCTGATATCATTAAGCCCCAACTCAAAAAAAACATTACGGGGAGCCAGATTAACCAGACTTGGTACATCTTCAAGACTGTTTTCGGTGGATTTGCCCATCACCGCTACCAACGAAGTTGGGCTTAAAAAACCGTATAAACCAAGACCTTCAGCAATCGAATCACCAAAAACAACCGCATTACCAAACAAAGTGGAATAATCTCCGGAATCGATGGCTTTGCGCTTCATATAATCAATTTTTTCTTCCATGGTATAAAGATCACGGGTTTCTAAGGTGGTTAGGGCCTGAATTCCTTCAGTTACCTTAGCGTTTTCTCGGGCGACGCTTTGATAATGAATAAGCAGGACGACGATAATAATGATACAAGGAATGAGAATGAAAACTGCCAGGCTTTTATTAAAAGGGGGTGTTTGTTTTCTGTACATGAAAGGGCACCTTTGATAAGAGAATTTGTATAGTTAAACTTATCATAAAAGATGGTTGTAATTCAATGTCTGTTTTGTAACAAATTAATATTTTGTTGTTACGAATATAAAGAGTGAAAAACAAGAGTAAAAAATAAAAAAGAGCTGAAAATAATGGGTGAGATTATCTTCAGACTCTTTTTTAACTGTTTAAATCAATGGGATTAACATTTGTCCATTGTTCTGGTGGCGACCACATCAATGCCAAGACCTAAAAGATCCTTGATGACAACATCGCCGGTTTTAACAGGTGCTTCGACAACCACCTGGTTAATGACAGCCATGGCATCAAAAATCTGGCCTTTAGGGATTGGTTCTGCCGTCTTAACCGGCAGACGGGGCAGCATGGCGTTTTTGATGACCACGGTGGTCGGAATTACCCGGGTGGGGTTGGTCATTTCATTAATGGCATATTTAGGGCCACGTTTACAGGTGTTACCGGTGACCTCGTAGGTACCATCAGCTTTTTCTTCAATCGTCATTTGGCACCCGATGGGGCAAACAATACAGGTCATTTCTTTTTTCATTATTTGGCCTCCTCTACGACAAATCGGATTTCTCCGGCAGGATATTGAGCTAAAACATCTTTGGCAATTTTAAAGTTTACCATTTCAGCGGGTAGTAATTTCTTTTCTTTTTTGGTGGCGATTAACTGATCACCGATATAGGCGTTAACGACCTTATCTTTAAAGACCTGACGAACCCGCATATAGAAGGTAACCTTGTCTTCAACATTTTTCATGGCAACTTGTTGGGGAACAACATAGCCGATGCCGTCGCCGTTGGTGGTGGTGAAGGTAATCTCATTATCAAGCTCGCCTTTGATGAATTTTGCGGCACCCTTACCGGCAAGAACCGCTTCTTCGCTGACAAAATCCACCAGGTCATGAACATGAACAACATTGCCGCAGGCAAACACACCCGGCATAGAGGTTTGACGCAGTTCGCCAACAATGGCACCATTCGTGCGATTATCCATGACAACCCCGGCATTACGGGTAATTTCATTCTCGGGGATTAATCCAACAGAAAGCAACAGGGTATCACAGGGAATATACTCTTCGGTGCCGGGAATGACTTTGAGCTTTTCATCAACCTTGGCAACGGTAACCCCTTCTAAGCGATCTTTACCGTGGATAAAGGTAATGGTATGGCTTAATTTTAATGGAATATCATAGTCATCCAGACACTGAACAATATTACGAACCAAACCATTGGAGTAGGGCATCAGCTCACAGACTGCCTGAACATGGGCACCTTCCAGGGTCATTCGGCGGGCCATAATCAGTCCGATATCACCAGATCCGAGGATAACCACTTCTTTACCGGGCATAAAGCCTTCCATGTTTATAAACCGCTGGGCCGTACCGGCAGTGAAGACGCCAGAAGGACGGTACCCAGGAATTCCAATGGCTCCAGATGTTCGTTCCCGACAGCCCATGGTTAAGATGACAGCCTTGGCTTCAATAATCATGTACCCGTTTTCTTCATTGATGACGTGGATGGACTTAAGATCACCATTGTCGTGCATATCAAGTACCATGGTATCCAGCATATAGGGGATATTAAGATCTTTGACTTTCTGAATATAACGTTCAGCGTATTCTGGCCCTGTTAATTCTTCATTAAAGGTATGTAAACCGAAACCGTTATGGATACATTGGTTAAGGATACCGCCCAGTTCCCGGTCTCTCTCGAGGATCAGAACATTTTCTGCTCCACCATTTTTAGCTTCAACAGCTGCGGCTAGCCCAGCAGGGCCGCCACCTAAAATTACAACATCATAAATCATGATTATGCTTCCTCCTTAACAGATTTTGTGTGACCGGAAAGGATATAGGCAGAATCCTGTTGATCATACATTACATCATCCAATGGAACATTAAGCTCTCTGGCCAGAATTTCAACAACCCGGGGTGAACAGAAACCGCCCTGACAGCGGCCCATTCCGGCGCGGGTCCGTTTTTTTACCGCTTTAACACTTCTAGCACCAGCGCTACGGTGAATAACATCAATGATTTCACCTTCGGTAATGGTTTCGCAGCGACAGATGACCTTACCATATTTCGGATCTTCTTTGATAATTTCGACTTTTTCATCTTCGGTCATTTCATCAAAACGCAGATGTTTGCGGACTTTAGGGTTATAGTCAGGATTCTCTTCAAGATGGGGAATCATTGGTTTGACAATATTTTCAACAACATGGTGAGCTACAGCCGGAATGGAAGTGAGCCCTGGTGATTCATAGCCAGCCACATTGATAAAGCCACGTACTGGTGATTCTTCAATGATGAAGTCACCATCTGTTGTGGTATAGGTGTCTCTTACCGGGGTGTTTCGCAGACCGGCATAGGAGCGGATAATCTTATTAAAAGGCAGATCTGGACAATTTTTCAGAGCATTTTCTTTGATATAATCAAGGCGTTCACCGGTGGTGGCAATGTCACCCTTATAAGAAACTGGTTCGGCATCCGGGCCAATCAAAAGATTTCCATGAACAGTTGGAGCAACCAGAATCCCTTTGCCTTTTTTAGATGGACATGGGAAGATCACACTGTTAACCAGAGAACCGGCTTCTTTATCAAAAATAAAGTAATGTCCTTTTCGGGCCAGCAGTTTAAAATAGGGTTCACCAACCATTGCGTAAATATTGTCAGCAAATAATCCGGCTGCATTGATGACGTATTTAGCTTCCACATTACCGGCATTGGTAATGATTTCGAAATAGCCGTGGTGGTTTTTAATATCACTGACCATATGGTTCATTTTCAGGGTCACACCATTGTCGACAGCGTTTTCAGCAGCGTGAATACACAGTTCAAACGGTGAGACAATGCCTGCGGTGGGTGCATATAAGGCACCGCAAATATCTTCATTCAGATTGGGTTCCATGGCATGGACTTCATCTTTGAATAAAATCTGGAGTCCGGGAACACCATTCTTCAGACCATTCTGATACAGTTCCTGAATGGTTGCCATCTCATATTCATTGTGGGCAACAACCAGGGAGCCGCAACGTTTAAAGGGAACATCCAGATCTTCGCAGACTTTTTCATACATGATGTTTCCGGGAGCATTGAATTTTCCCTTTAATTTTGAAGCAGGTGCATCAAAGCCTGCATGGACAATGGCAGAATTGGCCATGGTAATCTGATTTCCAACATCATTTTCTCCGTCCAGTAAAACGATGTCCAGTTTGTATCGGGTTAATTCCCGAGCAATGTAGGAACCGGCAATACCAGCTCCAATAATGGCGATATCATACATAATATATTCCTCCTAAGAACTATAAAAAATTAAAAGCCATACAATTTTCTTAAATAAGGATTCATTTAAGAAAACAGTATGGCTCTCCGTTGCCTTGTATTTTATTTTTACTTATTCCTTGTGTAGCAATCGTTGCTCTTCCCGAATAAGCTCTATTTTATCCCACAATGGCTTGTGAGATGTGCTGGCAGATAATGCACCAGCAGCTAGACAAGAACGAACTTCTTCCTCTGTCTCGATGAATCCCCCGGTAACTATTGGAATATCGACCTCTTTCTTAACGGCTGTGATCAGCTTTGGAACCAGGCCAGGCAGAATTTCGATGGCATCGGGCTTAATTTTCTTGGCCGAATTGATTGAAATATCCATGGCTGAAGAATCCAATAGAAATAGACGCTGAACCGTCATCAGACCTTCCTGTTTGGCCCGAGTGATAATATTGTTTTTAGTGGTAATAATCCCTGTTGGCTTGATCTCATCTTTTAGATATTTAATAAAATAATTATCCTGTGAATAACCTTTAATCAGATCCAGATGGGTAAACACATATTTATCGGCTTTGATACAAAGTTCCACCATCTTTTTCAAATTATATACGTTGCCAGTCAGCAGAAAGATGATTTGTGATTTTGAATGGATGGCATCGTAAATATCTTTAGGATTACGAACGGCGACAATGATGGGGTTGTTCTGAAACATGAGAAGACACTTTCTCGTCGACATAAAACTCCTCCCGGTCGGATTGTATTTGTAAATTCATTATAACACAATCACAAAAATAGGAAAGAGAAAAATCTGAATTGTTGGGGTGTCAAAAACACCCCAACAATTGATGTTACAAATATTTCTTTAGGGACAACAGATTATTCTGCGTCTTCCCAGCCTTTAGAGCATTCTACAGCTTTTAACCAGCCAGCATATAATTTTGCACGAACATCGGCATCCATCGCAGGTTTGAATGAACGGTCAAGTTTCCAGGCGTTGGTTACATCAGCTTTACCATCCCAGAATTTAACAGCCAGACCAGCCAGGTAAGCAGCACCCATAGCGGTTGTTTCTACGATCGAAGGACGATCAACAGGAACGCCTAAGATATCAGCCTGGAATTGCATTAAGAAATCGTTAGCGCAAGCGCCACCATCTACTTTTAATGCCGCCAATTTAATATTAGAGTCTTTTTCCATAGCATCCAGAACATCTTTTGTCTGATAAGCTAAAGATTCAACCGTTGCTCGGATTAAATGTGATTTATTGGCACCACGGGTTAATCCCAGAATTGCACCACGGGCATACATATCCCAATGTGGAGCGCCTAGTCCTACGAATGCAGGAACCATGTAAACGCCATTAGTATCAGCAACTTTATTACAATAGAATTCGCTGTCTGGAGCAGAGTCAACTAATTTGACTTCATCTCTTAACCATTGGATGGCCGCACCAGCAACGAAGATTGAACCTTCTAAGGCGTAATCGACTTCACCATCCAGGCCCCAGGCAATGGTAGTAACCAAACCACTGTTAGATTTAACCGGTTTGTCACCTGTGTTCATCAGCATAAAGCAACCGGTTCCATAAGTATTTTTAGCCATTCCAGGTTCGAAACAAGCTTGTCCGAAGAGGGCAGCCTGTTGGTCACCAGCAGCACCGGCAATTGGGATTTCAGTGCCATAAAGAGAAGTTGTGCCATAAACATCAGAGGATGGACGAACTTCTGGTAACATAGAAGCAGGGATATCCAGTTCTTTTAACATTTTTTCATCCCATTTGAGGGTTTTAATATTAAATGCCATGGTACGGGAAGCATTTGAATAATCAGTTACATGTACCTTACCATCAGTTAATTTCCAGATTAACCAGGTATCAATAGTACCGAAAGCCAGTTCGCCTTTTTCTGCTCTTTCACGAGCACCAGGAACGTTATTTAAAATCCAGTTGATTTTTGTTCCGGAGAAGTATGCATCGATTACAAGACCGGTGTTTTCACGAACGTAGTCTTCCAGACCACGGGCTTTTAATTCATCACAGAAAGATGCAGTACGACGGCATTGCCAAACAATGGCATTATAAATAGGTTCGCCAGTTTTTCTGTCCCAAACGACAGTTGTTTCACGTTGGTTTGTGATACCGATAGCAGCAATCTCTTCAGCGGTTGCGCCAATTTTTGACATTGCTTCAGTAACAACACCACTTTGGGTAGCCCAAATTTCCATGGCGTCATGTTCAACCCAACCGGCTTTTGGATAGATTTGAGTAAATTCTTTTTGTGCAACACTAACGATTTCGCTGTCATGGTTAAATAAAATCGCTCTTGAACTCGTGGTTCCTGCATCCAGTGATAAGATATACTTTTTCATAAGTATAACCCCCTATTTATTTAATTATTTATTTAATTATGTTTGAGAAACATAATGAAACCATAAGGAAAGGAACAGAAGCAAACAAAAAAAGCACATACTAACAGATTTACATATTCTCTTAATGTAAAAACGAAAGTACGGCCCTCCATAACTCCTGCCAATATATGAAATTATTAAATCATTTCGCAAACAATCGTAAAATTATTTACGAACACATAATAACATAACTCAGAAATAATGTAAAGGATTACCGGTAAAAAAACAACGTTAAAAAAATAACAAATAAAACGATGATTATCGCTAATCATTTCAAATGAAATTTAATAATCACTTAAAAATAGTATATAATGTAGGAAAGATATAAGATAAAGCGAACCGGGATCAATATCATCCGACCGGGACAAAATGTCTATTCATTTTTAAGAATCTATGCTATAATAAAAATTAAAGAAATCGGAAATAGTTAAAAAATTATGAAACTAAATTTTAACAGTAGAGTGGAAAAAAAGATGGAAAAACAATTTACACATCTTCATGTACATAGTGAGTATAGTTTACTCGACGGCTTCGGCCGAATCGATGAGCTGGTTAAAGCGGTAGCACAAAGCGGGATGGACAGTATTGCACTAACCGATCACGGGGTGCTTTTTGGAGCCATTGATTTTTACAAAGCCTGCCTTGCTGAAAAAATCCACCCGGTAATCGGGTGTGAAGTATACGTAGCGCCCAGAGGTCTTGAAAAAAAAGATCCGGCCTATGACAAGGAACGAGCCCATCTTATCTTGTTAGCAGAGAACAATCTGGGGTATAAAAATCTCATGAAGATTGTCTCAAAAGGATTCGTTGATGGATTTTATTATAAACCCCGAGTGGATCATGAGTGTTTGCGGGATCACAGCGAGGGGATTATTTGCCTGTCCGCCTGTATTGCCGGTGAAATCCCTCAAATGCTTTTAAACAATGATTTGGCCGGCGCTGAAGCGCGCTGTCTGCTTTACCAGAATATTTTTGGTAAGGATCATTTCTTTCTAGAGGTTCAGGATCATCGGCTCCGGGAAGAAGCGCTAATTAATGAACGGTTGATTCAATTGTCGAAAAAATTGAGCATTCCTCTGGTTGCCACCAATGATGTCCATTATGTTCGTAAAGAAGACAGTGAAAACCATGACATTCTTCTATGTATTCAAACTGCTGCGACTGTTTCCGAAGAAAAAAGAATGCGTTTTCCCAACAACGAGTTCTATTTAAAGAGTCCGGAAGAAATGAGCAAGCTCTTTTCGGACATGCCGGAAGCTATTGAAAATTCCAACCGGATTGCCAGACGTTGTCAGGTCAGTTTTGATTTGGAAAAAACCCATCTACCCCAATTTGAATTACCTCCCGGAAAAACCGCAGAAAACTATTTAAAAGAACTCTGCATGACAGGGCTGTCAAAGAAATACGCAGAGCTGACTGACGAGTTACTGGATCGTCTGGTTTTTGAATTAAAAACCATTCATAATATGGGCTTTGATGATTATTTTTTAATCGTTTGGGATTTTATCAAGTATGCCAAAGATAACCAGATTATGGTTGGACCGGGACGGGGAAGTGCCGCCGGTAGTCTGGTTGCCTACAGCCTGGGGATAACGACCATCGATCCGATTAAATACCAATTGCTGTTTGAACGTTTTTTAAACCCGGAGCGGGTAACGATGCCAGATATTGATGTGGATTTTTGTTATGAACGACGACAGGAAGTCATCGATTATGTCGTCAACAAGTACGGCGAAGATCGGGTCGCACAGATTATAACCTTTGGAACCATGGCAGCCCGGGGGGCTCTTCGGGATGTTGGTCGAGCATTGGATATGCCCTATAATCTGGTCGATCGGGTGGCTAAAGAAATACCCATTCATCCCGGGGTGAATATTACCATTGCAGAAGCGTTGATGGAAAATCCTGAACTTAAAAAGATGGAAGAGGGCGATGCGGATATTGCCAAACTGGTAAAAACGGCTCAATCCATAGAAGGCTTATCCCGACATGCCTCCACCCATGCAGCCGGAGTGGTCATCTCTGATTTGCCACTGGTGGAGTACATTCCGCTGTTTCGCAACAATGATGTGATCACAACCCAGTTTCCGATGGGTCTTTTGGAAGACCTGGGCCTGTTGAAAATGGATTTCCTGGGTTTGCGCACCTTGACGGTGATCCGGGATGCCCTGGAAAATATTGAACATAGCATCAGCAAGCGGCTGGATCTGGACAGTCTGGAAATGGATGATGCCAAGGTCTATGAAATGCTCTCAAAAGGGGATACCCTGGGTGTTTTTCAGCTGGAGAGCCGGGGCATGCAGCAGTTTATCAAGGATCTTCAGCCCGGTAGCTTTGAAGATATTATCGCCGGAATTTCACTGTATCGACCTGGCCCCATGGATCAGATTCCCCGCTACATTGAGAATAAAAAAAATCCATCGCAGATAACCTATGACCATCCCATCCTTGAAAAAATCTTAAACGTAACCTATGGGTGCATGGTTTATCAGGAACAGGTCATGCAGATTTTTCGGGACGTGGCCGGCTTTTCAATGGGACGAAGTGATCTGGTCAGGCGGGCCATGTCCAAGAAAAAGAGCAGTGTGATGGAGGCTGAGGGTCAGGTATTTATCCATGGTGAGGTGGATGAAACAGGAAAAGTTGTCATCGATGGTGCTATTCGACGTGGCGTTTCCGAAACGGCTGCTAAAAAAATATTTGAAGAGATGAAAGATTTTGCCAAATACGCCTTTAATAAATCCCATGCTGCGGCCTATGCAGTGATTGCCTACCAGACGGCCTGGCTGAAGTGTTATTATCCCACAGAGTTTATGGCGGCGTTAATGTCCAGCATTATGGATGATGAGAAAAAAGTGGCAAAATATATTGAAGATTGCCGAAAAATGGGTATTCATGTATTACCACCCAGTATTAATGCCAGCTATGAGAAATTCAGTGTTTCCAGCAATTCCATCTGTTTTGGATTGGGAGCGGTTAAAGGTCTGGGGAAAAACGCCATCGCCGCTATCATTGAAGCTCGAAAAGCGAAAGGGGATTTTCAGAATCTCCGGGATTTTTGTGAACGGGTGGATCTCAAATCCCTTAATAAGCGGAGTATCGAAAGTCTTATCAAAGGTGGTGCATTTGATGCGATCGGCAGTAGCCGGGCACAGATGCTGGCTACGGCTGAACTGATTGTTGATCAGGTACAGCGGGAAAAGAAAGACCGGATCTCCGGGCAGATGTCTCTGTTGGATTTGGCTGGACTGGGCGGTTCAAAAGAACTGACGAACTTGAAAGAAGACCACTTCCCGCAAAAACAGCCGTTTTCCAAAGAGGAACGGCTGGCAATGGAAAAGGAGGTTTTAGGTCTCTACGTTACCGGCCATCCACTGGAGAAATATGAGGATGTCCTCAAAAAAACAGTCAGCTTGTTTTCCAATCTGGTTGACAGTTATCAGGATTTAAAAGATGCTGGGATCAGGGATGGACAACAGGTCAGTATTGGCGGGTTAATTGTGGAATTAAAAACCATGATGACAAAAAAAGGTCAGATGATGGCGTTTATAACCCTGGAAGACTTGTATGGACGGATCGAGGTAGTGGTTTTTCCCAAAACCTATGATGAATATCGTCGCTATTTAAAACCTGATCAGCCGGTCGTGATCAAGGGCCGGATCAATTACAATGAGGAAGCTCGAACCTCGGTGATTGCGGCGCAAATCTATCCCATCGGCGAGCCTCCTAAAAACAGAGAGAACCTTGAAGTAAAAGAAAAAACCGCTACCTATACCACTAATGGCGGCGTGCAGAACCGACAAAAACTGATTTTGAGTTTAGGGGATTTAACAGAAAAGACCTTGATAAATTCAGTTAAATCGATTCTAATTAGGTATCCGGGGCCGGTGCCGGTGGTGTTATATCTGAAAAACGAAAATAAACATTTTGGAGCCAATAAAGATTTATGGGTTACTCCTGAAGAAAAACTGATCACAGAATTAGGCCAAATTTTAGGAATAAAAAATGTGGAGGTAAAGTAAAATGAGAATTGGAGTTTTAACCAGTGGAGGCGATGCACCCGGAATGAATGCCTGTATTCGAGCCATTGTGCGGACAGCAATTTATAATAAAATAGAAGTGTACGGAATTAATCGGGGCTATTCAGGATTACTCGAAGGGGACATTACACCCCTTAGTGTTTACTCGGTGGCTGATATTCTGCAGCGGGGTGGAACTGTATTACGAACATCCCGAAGTGAGTTTTTTGCAACGGATGCCGGGGTGCGGCAAAGCGCCAACGTGCTCGAGGAGTATGGGATTGAGCACCTGATTGTTATCGGTGGTGATGGCAGTATGAATGGTGCTTTGGCGCTTCAGAAACTGGGGGCGAGTGTGGTGGGAATTCCCGGTACCATTGATAATGATCTGGGCTTTACTGATTATACCATTGGATTTGATACTGCAGTGACAACCGCTCTTGATGCCATCAGTAAGATCAGAGATACCACCTATTCGCACAACCGCATTAATGTGGTTCAGGTAATGGGGCGAAAATGTGGCGATATCGCCCTGTTTGCTGGATTATCAGGAGGGGCAGAAGCCTTGATCTTGCCGGAGGTTGAAACCGATCTGGATGCTATCTGCCTGCGTCTGCTCCAGGGTAAAGACCGGGGCAAACTTCATAGTATTGTGATGCTTGCAGAGGGGTGCGGTAATTACCGGGATTATTGCGTCAAGATCGAAGAGAAAACCCAGGTCACAACCAAGGGCACCAATTTGGGTTATATCCAGAGAGGTGGCTCACCCTCCAATATGGATCGGAATCTGGCCAGCTTTATGGGATATAATGCGGTGTTAAGTATTGTCAAAAAAGAAACTGGAACGGTGATGGCGCAGCGCTGTGGGTCGTATCTGGGCATTCCCATTGAGGAAGCACTGCAAATGCCAAAAATCTTCCGTCAGGATATTTACGATATGGCCTCGGTATTATCCATTTAAAATGAATCAGGAAAAATCGGCACCACTGTATATGGTGACCGGCTCATCTCCGTTGAAATTAGTTTAAAATAGGTAAATCAAAGATCGCAACAAAAACCAATAACGATGTTGGTAGAGACTTAACGGCCTCATCCGTTATTTTATAATACAGATTAAATATGAAAAGAGGTAGAAAATGAAAAAAACTAAGATTGTCTGCACGTTAGGACCAGCAGCAGATACAAAGGAAATACTACGAGAACTTATTCTCAATGGAATGAACGTGGCACGGTTGAATTTTTCTCATGGTAGCCATGAAGAACATGCTGCCAGAATTTCGCGGATTAAAGAAGTGCGAAAAGAGCTGGGAATCCCGGTGGCGATTATGTTGGATACCAAAGGCCCGGAAATCCGAACCGGAGAACTAAGTGCTGGAAAAGTGGAATTGGTGGCTGGAGAAAAGGTAACGTTAACGACTGAAATAATTTCGGGCGATGCAAAGCGATTCAGCATTTCCCATGAAAATCTTCCCAATGAAGTATCACCAGGATGTCGAATTCTGATTGACGATGGTTTAATTCAGCTGGAAGTGGAAGACGTTTTTGACACGGAGATGGTTTGCAGCGTCTTAAACGGTGGAACCCTGGGCAGTAAAAAGAGTATTAACCTGCCAGGGATGAGCATTGAATTGCCAGCACTGACTGAAAAAGACCGCAGTGATATTATTTTTGGCATCCAGCAGAAGGTTGATTACGTGGCGGCATCCTTTGTCAGAAAGCCTCATGATGTACTGGAAATTAGAAAAGTTCTGGAACGTAATGGCGGCGACCGTATTGACATTATTTCTAAAATTGAAAATCAGGAAGGTGTTGAGAACATTGACCGGATACTAAATGTTTCAGATGGGATCATGGTCGCCAGAGGGGATTTAGGGGTAGAAATTCCTGCGGAAGATGTTCCTTTGGTTCAAAAAACGATTATCAGAAAATGTAATTTACTGGGCAAACCGGTTATTACGGCCACGCAGATGCTGGATTCAATGATGCGTAACCCCAGACCAACCCGGGCTGAAGTTGGCGACGTAGCCAATGCGGTATTTGATGGAACCGATGCTGTGATGTTATCTGGTGAAACCGCAGCTGGCTCCTATCCGGTTGAGTCTGTCAAGACGATGTATAATATTGTCGTAAAAAGCGAAGATTCAGAGGAGTATGCCCGTCGGAAAAAACCTGATCATGGCGAGCTGACCATTACCAATGCCGTTAGCGAAGGGGCCTGCCAGATTGCTGAACAGTTGGATGCTCAAACCATTATTGCGGCAACATCGTCAGGACACACCGCCCGGATGATTTCTAAATACCGCCCGGATTGCGGCATTCTGGCGGTAACCGATAAGGTAACAACCGTCCGTCGGTTAGCCCTGGTTTGGGGAGTCAATTGTATTTATACGCCAGAGTTTGGCGACACGGATACAATGATTATGGACGTGGTCAAAAAAGCTGTCGAACAGGGTTATGTCAAATTTGGTGATCTGGCAGTAGTCGCCGCCGGTGTCCCGCTGGGCGTTCAGGGAAATACCAATATGATCAAAGTTCATACCGTTGGAAATGCGATTATCAATGGGGTGGGTATTGGCAAAAAACCTGTGACTGGCCATGCCAAGCTTATTACTGCGGCTAACCTGGATGATTTCCGGGAAGGCGATATTTTAGTGGTAAAAACCCTGACACCGGAGGTCAGCCAGGTCTTGCCACTGGCTTCTGCAATAATTACGGAAGAAGGTGGACTCAGTTCGGAAGGTGCAATTGCTGGACTTCATTATGATATTCCGGTTATTGTAAATGTTGTTAAAGCGCTGGAGATTCTGGAACATGGTAAGCTGATCTCAGTTGACCCCAAACGTGGGGTTGTCTATCAGGGGCGGGTTCAAATGATGTAATTAGCCATAAATATTCAAAAAAGCGACCGTTGTTTTTCAATACGGTCGCTTTTTTGTGGAACAAATTCGCTTCAGTCAATTTTGTAAGTGAGCTGATAGGTTTGGGATAGGGTATGTTCATCAGCAGAACTGATACTGTCAGAGCTTTTTTCGACTGAGAAAAAAAGCACCGACTTGTATGGATGACAGATAATCTCAGAATTGATATTCAGTGGGGCTGTAAGTTGGAGCGGATTTTTGCCATTGGCATCCATAATCCAGATTGATTTTAGCTGAGAATCGGAATTTGGCGTTGTTTGGGTAAAGACAATCCGTTCCCCATTGGGTGTAAACCGGGCTGACTTGTAACTACCAGTAGCGAGGCTGTTTGTGGTACTGGCACTGGTGTTCCAGGTGCGAATACTTTGGGCATCTCCGCTGTTTTTAATAAAGACAACCTGATTGGTTAAATCGTTTATATCAAAACTGCTCACATTCTCGGCAATCATCGTTGAAGCCAGTTCGTTCGACCCATCTTTCATTTTGGCGTAATATAAATTGGTTCGCTCTTCGTTTTGAGGATCGGTGGCAATAAAGATAAAACCTTTCTCCTGACTGATGAAGTCAACAGCCAAAATAGTATAGTTATTAAGGACACTGTAAACCTGACGATTTCCCTCGCTATCGGCCAGAACAATTTGGTTGTTGTTGTTGGCATAGACTACC
The DNA here is from genome assembly GCF_002237635.1 of Acetobacterium sp. MES1. NCBI lineage: Bacteria > Bacillati > Bacillota > Clostridia > Eubacteriales > Eubacteriaceae > Acetobacterium > Acetobacterium sp. MES1. The sequence goes on along the minus strand of NZ_MJUY01000025.1, from coordinate 194,592 downwards.
TGGCCGGAATCGCCAATGCCGAAGTGTTGAATGACGTTTTCTTCGGGAAGGGAAATAACCCGGGTAGTATTTTGATTGACATCTGACCAGATAATCTGGCTGCCAACATTGCCAGTAAGCGGATCAATCAGCTTTTCGGCATAATAGATACCAGTATCAAAGGTATCATAAAGGGCACTCAAGGCTTTTTTATCAGAATTGACAAAAGCCGACAACTGCATGGTTTCGGTGTTATAGGTGTTGATGTTATAGGTCGTACCAAAGGTGAAAAGAACCAGATTGTTGCCACTATTGGTGATGTCCTGAACCACTCCGGGAGACGCCATCGTATAGGATTGAATGCTGATTTGCTGGGGGGATGGCTTACTGGAGACCGGATCATTGCGCAAAACAACCGGAACGTTAGTGGGAATAAAGAGGTTCTGGCAGCCGCTGCTGGTGATCAGAATTAAGAGGATGAGAGCAAAAAAGCATAGTTTATTTTGCGTTTTTTTCATCTTGATCACCTCCATAAATTAAAACCGATAGAATGGGAAGGGTGACAATAATATTGGTACCTTCGCCAACCTGACTGACGATGTCGATTTTCCCCTCGTGTTTTTCGACAATCTGCTTGACAATATAGAGGCCCAATCCGGAACCGCCTTCATCAGTACCTCGGGAGCGATCTTCTTCAACCCGATAAAAAGCATTGAAAATGCGCTTTTGTTCGATTTCTGAAATCCCCGGACCATAATCCCGGATGGACACCACGATGTGATTATCTTCGATGGCAGATACAACATCAATGATATCACCACGGTTTGAGTACTTGATGGCGTTATGAATAATATTGATAAAGACCTGCTGAAGCCGGTCATAATCTCCCAAAATTTCTGGAAGTTCGTCAGACACATAGTTAATTTCAACGTCGGACTGGCTGGCTTTAATCTGCATTTGTTCGACGACATCGGAAAGCAGCAAAACGATGTTTAGATTCGTTTTCTTAAAATCAAACTCGGCTTTATCAAATTTATTCACATTTAATAAATTATCAACCAAGCGCAACAATCGGTGCCCTTCACGGTTGATGGTATTCAGCGAGCGGTTGATAATTTCCGGATCTGCCACCTGTCGACGGGTAAGCATATCCGTATAGCCAATAATCGTCGTTAGTGGGGTGCGTAACTCATGGGAAACACTGCTGATGAATTTTCGCTGTTCTTCCTGAATATGCCGGGCAGCGGTCATGTTACGGATAATAATCATATAGTTTTCTTCAAAACCTTTTTCCCGGATGGGACTGCCAATGAGCAAAAGATTCCGGTTGTTGCAGTCAATTTCTTCAGAAATATGATCCTTGCCGTTCTTAAGGCTGTCAAAGATATCCCGCAAAAATGACTGATATTGAAAGTCATAAATCGTTTTGGGATTGCTGACATTGAAATACGTTTTAATGTAACTGTTTGAGGTGATTATATTGCCATTCTTATCGATGGCCAAGAGCCCGTCATCAATCGATGCCAAAACTCCGGCCAGACGTTTTCGCTCCGATTCCAGCTGCAGGATGACATTGTTGATATTGGTAACCATGTCATTAAAGGCCTGGGTCAGATCGCCGATTTCATCGGTGTGCTTATAATAAATCGTCAAATTATAATTGCCATGATTGATTTCTTTGGAGATCTTCGTCAGATCTTTGATCGGTTGAAAAAAGTGTTTCGAGAATGACATGGTGACAAAAATTAGAACCAACAGACCAATCAGTCCGCCGATCGCAAAAAGGATCCCGGCAACATGCAAAAAAGTATCCATTTCATGCATCGAATATACAAAACCAATGTATCCCACAATGCTATTATCAATGGTAATTGGGGCGGTAAAATAAGCCATACTGGCATCATTAATCGATTTGAGGGTAAATACCGGGGCATTCTCAGCCAACGACAGCTCAAGTTCGGTGTTAAGGATATTATTGATGGTCGTCTCATCGACGGAGTCCGCAATGCGATTGCCCTCTGTGTCAAACAGCAGAACCCGATGGTTTTCTTTTTCAGAAATGCTTTTAGAGAGATACAGACTATTGCCGATAAACCGGTTTTTTAGAGGGTCAGAGCTTTGAATGTTTTTTAATTCCTGGCTGATAAACAAGGTGGAGTCCTGGGCTGTTTTTTGTAAGTCATCTTTTGTTTGATTGATGTAGTAATAGGAGGTTCCCTGAAAAACGCAAAATACAACAATTAAAAATGCAAAAGCAAAAAGCAGAATGTTGTATAAGATCATTCGAACCCGATAGCTTAGTTGCATTAAAGTTTCCTCATTTTATATCCAATTCCAAAAACAGTTTGGATGTATTTATTGCCCTGGGTGTCAATTTTACGGCGGATGCGCTGAACGTGCATATCAACGGTTCGGGTATCGCCATAATAATCATATCCCCATATTTTTTCCAGTAGGGTATCTCGGGGGAAAACCTGTTCCAGATTGGAGGCCAGCAAAAAGAGTAACTCAAACTCTTTGGGAGTAAGATGAATTTCTTTGCCATCCAGCATGACCATTCGCTCATCGGCATAAATGCTCAAATCACCATTTTTAAGGAGTGATTCTTGTTTTTGGGGCTCAATGGTAATATTTGAACGACGCAGATGGGCTTTGATCCGGGCTAACAGCTCTCGATTGTCAAAAGGTTTGGTCAGATAATCATCTGCACCCAGTTCCAGTCCCAAAACCTTATCAATAATATCAGTTTTAGCGGTTAAAAGGATAATCGGAACACCGAGCTGGGGGGAGAGTTCCCGACAGACATCATAACCGTTTTTCTTGGGCAGCATGATATCCAGTACAATCAGATCGGGGTGAATCGCCAGTGCTTTTTCGACGGCTTCCACACCGTCGCTGGCAGTTTCCACCTGATAACCTTCAAATTCCAGTTCCAATTTTATTAAATCAACAATCGATGCTTCATCATCGACAACGAGAATTTTTTCATTCATTTTTATACCTACTTTCTTTTGTTACTATAATAAAATATTATTAATTAGAGATTAAAACCACAAGTTCAACTGTTCCTTATTTTGGATGGCGCCTAACACCCGGTCATCCAGATCCGGAATGGTTTTGCGGAGATTTTTAATCATCATTTTGATGTCTTCCCGTTTCGTATGGCCATCGGCAGGACAGGTGCTCGGGATGACCGGTAGAGTTTTGATTTCCGGATCGCCGATAATATCTCGTTCCTTAACAAAAATTAAGGGTCGGATCAGGGTGATGTCTTTTCGATCCAGATAGGTTACCGGTGAGAAGGTGTTAATTCGTCCTTCATAAAACAGACTAAGAAAAAAAGTCTCAATCGCATCGTCGGCATGGTGACCCAGGGCAATGGTACGACAACCCCGCTCAATCGCCAGATCGTGGAGGGCACCTCGTTTCATCCGGGCGCAGAGTGAACAGGGATTTTTTTCCTGTCGTTCTTCAAAAACGATTGGTCCAATGGAAGTTTTTTTGATGGTATAAGGGATATCCAGGCGGGCACATAAATCAATCAATGGAGTCAGATCCATGCCCCCAAAGCCCATGTCGAGGGTAATTCCTTCCAGTTCAAAAGGGACTGGCGAAAAGTACTGAAAGCGCTTCATGGCGACCAATAGTGCGGTACTATCTTTACCACCGGACAAACCGACAGCAACGCGGTCACCGGGCTTAATCATTTGATATTTTTCAACCCCCCGACGTAGGGGGCCAAGAATTTTTTTCATTGAGTGCTCCTGTGTTTATCATGATGCCGAAGTAAGTGTTCCTTAACCGAAGCTTGTCAAAATCATTCATAAAAGGTACAATATAGACTTAATGGCATTCTATAGTCATTCTAACACTTAACCGGAGAGATTAAAAGGAGATTTGTTTATATGCAACAGGCAATTATTAATTTTTTGGCATTTTTGCCGGATTGGCTGGAGATCATCGTTATTTCAGCCATTCCGGTTGTTGAACTGCGCGGGGCCATTCCCCTGGCAATTTTAGCTTATGATATGTCGTATCTACAGGCCTATCTATTGGGGGTTCTGGGGAGCATTATCCCGGCGCCATTTATTTTGATGTTTATCCCAGCTATCCTTAAATGGATGTCAGGTACTAAAATATTCGGGAAGATGGCCAGTTGGATTATTGCCAAAGGAATGAAAAAATCAGATAAACTGACGCAGTATGAGTTTTGGGGTTTGTTTATTTTTGTTGCCATTCCCTTACCGGGAACCGGGGTTTGGACAGGGTGTCTGGCAGCTTCGCTAATCGGACTGGATTTTAAACATAGTATGATTTCAGTTACTTTGGGATCGGCAACGGCAGGAATTATTGTTACGGCATTGGTTGCCGGTGGGCTGTCTTTATTTTAGAAAACAGGAGTAGTAATGGCACTATCGCAGAATTTTTATCTAGAAAACAGAAGAAAGATGGCAGAACAGCTGGAAAATAATAGCTTGGCAATCCTATTTTCTGGTCGGGAAATCGCAATGACCGAGGACGCCAGCTATCCTTTTTTTGCCAATAATAATTTTTATTATTTAACTGGGATTCGTGAGCCGGAGGTGGTTCTGGTAGCGATCAAAGATCATCACGGTGATTTGTCCTGGAAGCTCTTTATTGAAGAAGCGGATCCACTGAAAGAAAAGTGGGTGGGTAAGAAGATTACTTGTGAAGCAGCAAAAGCGGTTTCGGGTATTAATGAAGTCTTTTATATCAAAGAGCTACCCCGGGTGATTGGTCTGACATCATCCAGTCAGATTTTGTATTTTGATTTTAAATCACCCCAACATCAAAGCTTTAAAACCGAAGACGAAGAGCTCAAAAAAACGTTGAAGCAGTGTGAAATAAGGGATTTGCATCCGATTTTGGCAGCAATGCGACTGATTAAAACGCCGGAAGAAATCAGTGCGATTGGCAGAGCCAATGCGGTTACCAAAGCGGCCATCACAGAGATGCAGGCTTTGATTAAACCGGGCACCTACGAATATGAATTGGCAGCTTTTTTTGAGTATTTTGTCAAAAAAGCTGGAACCGAGGGATTGGCCTTTGAAACCATCGTTGCGACAGGAAAGAATGCCACCGTTTTGCATTATGTGTCCAATCGCTGTGCCTTAAAAGCCGGTGAGCTGGTGCTTCTGGATCTGGGGGCCCGGGTCGACGGCTACTGTGGTGACATCAGCCGTACCTTTGCAGTGAATGGAGAAATGACAATGGATCAGGAAAAACTCTACGGAATTGTCAATGCGGTTCAACAGGAAATGTTCACAGCCTATCGACCGGGGGCTGTGCTTAAAGAACTGCAGAATCTGACCAAAGAGCTGTTCCTGGAAAAATGTTGCCGCGCCGGTTTTGTTCCTGAAAACAATGATATCACGGAGTTTTATTATCACGGAATCGGTCATCCGTTGGGTTTGGACACCCACGATGTTCGACCAGCCGGAGATCTGATCCTGGCACCAGGCATGGTCATGACCGTGGAGCCGGGGCTTTATCTGGAAAAACGGGGTCTTGGGATTCGGATTGAGGATGATGTGGTGATCACTGATTGTGGCTGTGAAGTCTTGTAGCGATAGCTTAATTTGCTCATCAAATTAAGCTGAGGTTATCCTTGCCAAAACTTTAGTCAGTAATAAAATGCTTGACAAAGAAAATAATGATGTGTATGATTTAAAAAAAAGTAATTGAATATTTACCTATCCAGAGAGGTGGAGGGACAGGCCCGATGAAACCCGGCAACCAGCATGTGCATGGTGCCAATACCTGCGATATTTTCGCAATGATGGGATTTAATGTGAACATTAGCCTCGTCATCAGACGAGGCTTTTTTCGTGATTTAAGTATCAGGTAAATAGACATTACAGAATAAAAAAGGAGAACAAAATGAAAAAATTATTTACCTCAGAATCGGTAACAGAGGGACATCCCGATAAGATTTGTGATCAGATTTCTGATGCCGTTCTGGATGCGATTTTCGAGCAGGATCCGATGGCTCGGGTGGCGTGTGAAACGTTGGTGACAACTGGCTTGGTACTGGTTGCCGGTGAGATCACCACTTCTTGCTATGTGGATATTCCTAAACTGGTCAGAAATACCGTCCGCGAAATTGGTTACGACCGTGCAAAATATGGTTTTGACTGCGACACCTGTTCAGTTATCACAGCCATCGATGAACAATCGGCGGATATTGCCATGGGTGTGGACGAGGGATTGGAATCCCGAAAAGGTGAAGCCAGTGAGGTTGATTTGGCTACTGGTGCTGGAGATCAGGGGATGATGTTTGGCTTTGCCTGCAATGAAACCCCGGAACTGATGCCGTTGCCAATCTCTTTGGCGCATCAGCTGGCCAAACGACTCACCGATATCCGCAAAGAGAATCTTGTGGATTACCTCCGCCCAGATGGGAAAACCCAGGTAACCGTGGAATACAATGACGGCGTCCCGACCCGAATTGATACGGTGGTTATTTCGACCCAGCACAGTGCTGATGTTTCGTCTGAAACCATTGAAAAAGATATGATTGAAAAAGTGATTAAAGCGGTCATTGATCCTCAATTATTGGATGCCGAAACCAAATATTTCATTAATCCCACGGGCCGTTTTGTTATCGGCGGACCTCAGGGAGACTGTGGATTAACCGGTCGGAAGATCATTGTCGATACCTATGGTGGTTATGGTCGCCATGGTGGCGGGGCGTTTTCCGGGAAAGATCCCACCAAGGTGGATCGTTCCGGAGCCTATGCCGCCCGACACGTGGCTAAAAATATTGTCGCTGCTGGTCTGGCCGACAAATGTGAAGTGGAATTGGCTTATGCCATTGGGGTGGCAAAACCGGTGTCAATATATGTTGATACCTTCGGTACCGGAAAAATTGAAGACGACCGAATTATTGCCTTGATTCAAAAACATTTTGATTTAAGACCGGCAGCGATTATTAAAAACCTAGGTTTGCGAGCGCCAATCTATAAACAAACCGCCGCCTATGGTCATTTTGGTCGCCCAGATCTGGATCTGCCCTGGGAACGACTGGATATGGTTGAAAAACTGAAAAACGATCGATAAGAAAACCGCCGATCAAAAATAGAATTTTATTGATTCGTGTGTTATGTCATTAATTCGGGGTATATCAAAAAGGCACATTAAGATTAGAATGTACCCCGAATCACCCAAAAAGCAAAAGCGGAGGAAAAAATGAAAAAATCGATTGAGAGTTATAATGCCTTTGGAAAAGACAAACCGGTTGCAGAACAATCCCAGTATCATATGAATTGTGCCGAGGTTTTGCTACGGGCGGCCAATGACACATATGAGTTAAAAATTCCGGAAGAGAGTTTTCGGATGCTTCAGGGTTTTGGGGCCGGATTTTATTCTGAAAGAACCTGTGGCGCCTTTTCTGGTTCACTGGCAGCCCTGGGCGCTTTATATACTGAGGAAAGACCATCAGACCAGGCTAAAATGACGCGAGTAGCTAAGCTTTTAGTTGAAGAATTTGAGAAAGAATTTGGCAGTCTGGATTGTGATTATATCAAAAAACACCATCGTGATGAGGTGGAAGCCTGCAACCCGGTTAAACTCCGGGCAGGACAGGTTTTTGATCGGGTCGTTGCAGCATTGGAAAAAGAATAAAGACAAAAATAGCCGTAAAAGAGAAAGATGGAGGTTGTCAGATGAATCAAAGTGAAGCGAGATCCCTGGGTATTGATATGTTGGAACGGTCATATGGCAGATGGTGGCTGATGCTGCTGGATGGGCTTTGTTTTATTGCATTGAGCATCTTTGCCATCTTTTTTAGCAATCAGGCCATTACCCTGTTGGTCTTTGTTTTTGGTGTCTATCGTGGGATTATGGGAATTATCTATATTGTCTCAGCCCTGGTGTTGCGTAGCAAATACGGCGCTGAGGTCGGCTTTAGCCTGGGCAGAGGTATCTTTAGTTTGATTATCTGCGCTATTTTTTTACTGGTACCCAATGTGATTGTCTCATTTTTTATTATCATAATCGGCATCTGGGCAATTATTACCGGGATTTTTCTATTGATTATTTCTGCAAATTCTGGGACTGCCGGCAGAATTGCAAAAATCGTGCTTGGGGTAGGATTTATTGCCTTTGGGATTTACGCCTTTATTAATCCGATGGGTCCGGCCAATCTGATTGTGATAATCGTTGGGATTGCGTTTGGCATCCTTGGTTTATTTTTAGTGATACAGTCAATTGGCATGAAACGAACCTTTTCCCAAATAAAAAAGGTCAAAAGAGGGTTTGAGGATTATCATGTTGAATGAAATGGCGAAATAATAGCGAATTATTGAGCAGCTCGGGTAAACAACCGGAGCTGCTTTTTTTAGTTGTGGAGCAAATCAGAGTGGTTTTATCGATTCCTCTTTACGTTGCTTCGACAATGCTTCTCAATAAATGCAAGGGCCGTTTCAGTTCCGTTTTCCTGATCGATGAGGGACTTCAGGGCCTGGGCTTTTGACTGAACCGCCTCTTCTTCAAAGGCAATGAAGCGTTGAATCAGCGATCGTGTCGTGATCTGGGTTTCCTTGAGCGGTTTGAGGGCATACCCCTGTTGATAGAGGCGGTTGGCCCAGAAGGGTTGATCCACCGAAAAGGGTATAATCAGCTGCGGTTTGCCGCTTTTGATGGCGGCGGCCATGGTTCCCACACCACCATGATGGACGATTCCTTTTCCATGGGGAAACAACAGCGAATGGGGCGCTGCATCGATGGTCAGCAGATCGGCGTCATCTTCAAAGCGAATGCCACTGTTGCCAGTTAATAGGATACCCCGCTGATGGGTGGCAAGAAGCGCTTCCTGAAGACAGTTTTTGAATTGTTCAGGCGCTTTAAGAGGCATACTGCTAAATGAGACGATAATAGGAGCTGATCCGGCACTTAAAAACGATGTGATGCTGGAGTCAAGTTGCTCGGCTGCGGAATCAAGATAAAAAAACCCCGGCGTCAGAACCCGGCCCTCCCAGCTGGTTACTTCCGGAAATAAGGCCTTACTGATGGGATAAATGATCGGGATTGCTTGATCGTTCAGAGAAAAGGTATAGAGTCCGCTTTTGCGTTTGGGCAGATGCAGGTTTTTTTCTCTGAAATCATTGACTTCATTGATACTTGAGCGTTCGGCCTGAGCCATTACTGAATAAGTCCAGCGATTGAAATGTTTTCCCAGATTTTTGGTCGGAGAGATGGCCAGGTTGGGGAATTCATCAATTGGCAAGGTGATCGGTACCGGGGGAATGCTGATACAGGGAATGTCGAGAGCTTCAGCAATATCGGGAGCACCGAAGGCTTTGGGGTGATAGAGGATCACATCTGTCCCCTGGGCGGCTTCATAAAATTGATCCAAAGACTTTCGAAAATTCGGGTTGACCACTTCATCGAGATATTTTTTTGTTCGGAATGGATGGCGCAGGGCATGTTTAAAAACCATCTGTCCTTCAGTGGTCTCCAGCATCGCCATCAGATCACTAGCAGCTTCTTTAAATTCGATTCCGGCTGCTTCAATAAATGGCTTGAATGTTTTTCCGGTACAGATGACGGCCTGATGCCCTTTTTCCAGGGCTTTTTGTCCCAGGGCGACAAAAGGTTGGACATCACCGCGGGTTCCCAAGGTTAAGATCGCAATTTTCATGAATGGTTCCTTTCTCTGCTTTTCAGTTTGCAAATCAATTCACGTCTAAATCATACCAGAATACAACATTTTTCTTATCATACTTTTTCTACCCTGATTTATCAAGAAGATTAGTCTCTTTCCTGTAAATAATTAAAAGAATATCAAATCTTCTTTATTTTATCTCGATATGTTATAATAATCAATTGCATAGATGTTACGTGAAACAGCGATTAATAGGAACATGAGGTAAAAATGAATAAAAAACCAGAACTGCTGGCTCCGGCCGGAACCACGGCAGCTGTGATAGCGGCCATCAACGGTGGTGCAGATGCAGTCTATTTTGGTGGCAAATCCTTTAATGCCCGTCGTAATGCCGAAAACATGACGGACGATGAGATTAAGGAAGCGGTCACCCGATGTCATCAGCATGGGGTGAAAGTTTATGTCACCTTGAATATTTTGATCAAAAACAGTGAAATGGCAGAAGTGGTCAATACGCTTAATTTTTTAAAAACCCTTAACCTGGATGGCTTGATTGTTCAGGATATCGGGTTGATTTATCTGCTCCGACATTATTTTCCGGAATTCAAACTGCAAACCAGCACCCAGGCTTCCGTTTATGGGTTGGAAGGGGTGCTGTTTTTTCAGAAACTTGGTTTTTCCCGGGTGGTGTTGCCTCGGGAAATGTCACTAACCCAGGTGGCTGATATTAAAAAGAAAACCCGGATTGAATTAAAAATATTCGCCCATGGAGCCTTGTGCTACGCCTATTCCGGTCAGTGCCTGATGAGCAGTATGATTGGCGGCCGTAGTGGGAACCGGGGGCTCTGTGCCCAACCCTGCCGGAAGCATTACCAACTCTTCGATGAGAACGCTCGTCTGGTAAAGGAAGGCTATCTTATCAGTCCCAAGGACTTAAATATTTTGGATGCGCTTCCGGTCGTTAGCGCTTCTGGCGTGGATTCTTTAAAAATAGAAGGACGGATGAAAACACCGGAATATGTTTATGGAATCACCCGGGCTTATCGGGAAGGCATCGATGCTGCTGCCGGAGATGAGGTTGATCAAACCATCGATAATCGGGCCGTCATGCAGGTGTTTAACCGGGATTTCACCCGGGGCCATCTTTTTAATGAAGCAGATATTCTCAATGCTCAGGTGGGTAAGAACCGGGGTGTTTTAATTGGTCAGGTTGTCAGTCTTGCTAAAACTGCCAAAAATACAAATCATAAAAGCACCTATCAACCGCTGGGGATTCGTCTTTATGAGGATGTGCAACTCAATGTTGGGGATGGGTTATCCTTTGGCGAGGACGGCAAAACAGGAACCAGAGTCGATGCGATTTTCACTCCGTCGGGTCGCCGGTGTGAACAGGGTTCTGGTGGCGAAACTGTGGTCATTCCCTGTCGCTATGGGGTTTCGCCGGGAACACTGCTATACAAAAATTTCGATAAAAACTTGATGGACAGCCTTACAAAACGGGGCTCCCGTTCGCTTGATCAGCCAGCCTCGACAATCAATTTCAAACTGTTCCTGAAGCTCGATAAACCGGCAGAAATAGTCGCTTCTGCACAGGGGTGCGCAGTCACCTATCGTGCTGATTTTTATCCCGAAGCACCACTAAAAAATCCCATTGATGAGGCGATGGTGCGGGAGCAAATTTCCCGGATCGGTGGCACTGGCTTCGAACTGGGTATCATTTCCATGGAATTGGATGATCAAGTTTTTCTATCCCGTAGTCAGTTAAACACCTTGCGTAAAGAAGTGCTGATTAAACTGACACAGAAGCTGGCTGACACTGAAAAAAAAGAGGTCAGTCCCGATTTGTTACATTCAACCATTACAATTGTGCCGTTGGAAAAAGAACTTTTGGCCAAACCGGAGCGATTAAAAAAACGGCAATCAGATGGTGAAAAGAAACAGGTTTCACTATCATTTGAAAAAATGCCAATGATCGACTTTTTAATGCAATTGGATGGACTGGATCAGGTTGTGTTGCCTTTATTGGGGGAGGGCGTAGCAGAAAAGACCGCCCTCTTGAAGGATCGGGGAATCACAGTTTTATTGAAGACGCCTAAAATTATGGATGACCAGATGACTAAAAAAGTGCGGCAATTACTAAAAAAAGAGTTGAATCAGGATGGCTTTTTAATTGGTAATTATGAAGCGTTGCAACTGCTGAATAAAACATCATCTTATGTGGAGGCCGATTTGTCGTTTAACGTGTTTAATACCCTGGCAACTCGGGCATTAAAAGAGTGGGGTGTTGGTGGTGCCGTGTTATCGCCGGAACTTATTGAAACCGAGTTACAAGAAATTACCGGGCATTCTGAGATTGATATGGTGTTACCTGTTTATGGTGTTCAGGAGCTGATGGTCAGTAAAAAATGCCTGTTTGGCTGCAAAAATTGTCTGGAAAAGAAAAAAGGAACAACTGGTTTGTGTCATCGGGAGATGTCCGGTAAACTGCTCGATGAGCGGGGTTTCAGTTTCCCGGTGGAGCGGGATGATCAGGGCTTGATTCATATCTATAATGGCGACACGCTATTTTTGAGAGAAGAAATCCTTGAATTGAAGGCCGTTGACACCTGGCGAATCTACTACCATAACGAAAATATCGAAAAGTTAAGAACCATCATCAGTTATTACCGACAGGGAATTTATGACAAGCATTGGGGTCTTCCCGAAGGGCTGGGAACTGAAGGAACCACCCGGGGGAGTTTTAGACGAGGCGTAAAATAGAGGAGTGAAATAATACATGGATCAAAGAAGCTTAAAGGTCTTGGAATATCATAAAATATTAAAAAGCCTGGGTGAACATTGCGTCACTCAGGGTGGGAAGGATCAGGCAAAGAATCTGTTGCCGCAAGAAAGTCTGGCAGCAGTTAATCGAGCGCTTGATTTAACCAATGAAAGTCTGGGGATGATCCTCCGCAACGGTCGGCCACCCCTGGCAGATGTACCAAACACGAGTGATTATGTCAAGCGTGCAGCCATTGGTTCGATGCTGTCAATGAAAGAGCTGTTGTCGATCGCCACGCTCCTGCGGATTGCCCGGGATATGGATAATTATTATCAGGGGGACACCCAGATGGATACCCTTGTTTTGCTCAAGGATCAGTTTACCTCACTGGAACCCTGTGAAGAGTTGGAAAAAGAAATCAGCCGCAAAATCCTGGGACCGGAAGAAATGGCCGACAACGCCTCACGGGAGCTGTCCCGGATTCGCCGGGAGATGCAGTTTAAATACAAGCGGATCACCGAAAAACTGAATCAAATGATTAGTTCTACTGCTTATGAAAAAATCCTTCAGGAAAAAATTGTGACGATCCGGAACAACCGCTATGTTATTCCGGTTAAACAGGAATACCGCAGCCAGGTGCCGGGGATTGTACTGGACAAATCGGCCAGTGGGGCAACCCTGTTTATTGAGCCGATGGCGGTGGTGGAACTGAACAATGATATTAAAATTCTGGTTACCGAAGAAGAACACGAAATCACCCGGATTCTCAAAGATCTGACCCAGAAGGTAGCTGATTTGCGGGATGAAATTATCTGCAATTATGAGGTGCTGGTGGATCTGGATTTTCAGTTTGGTAAGGGCAAGTATGGTCTAACCATCAATGGAGTTCGTACCAGTGTCTCAGAAACTGGTTCCATTGAGCTGCTTAGGGCCAAGCATCCCTTGATTCCGGAAGACCAGGTTGTCGCCTCGGATATATATTTTGAAGTAGGCATTGATACCATGGTGATCACTGGGCCCAATACCGGGGGAAAAACGGTCTCTTTAAAAACCATCGGACTATTGAATTTGATGGTGCAGTCCGGATTGTTTATCCCGGTTCGGGAGGGCAGTAAAACCCGGATTTTTGGAGATATCTTTGCCGATATCGGGGATGAACAAAGCATTGAGCAAAGTCTGAGCACCTTTTCATCGCATATGACCAATATCGTGACAATTATGAATAAGGCTGACAATAACTCACTGGTATTATTTGATGAACTGGGCGCTGGCACAGACCCGACCGAAGGGGCCGCTCTGGCCATTTCGATTCTAAATGCACTGCATCTGCGTCGGGTTACCAGTGTCTCCACCACCCATTACAGCGAACTGAAGGAATACGCCTTGGTCACTCCGGGGGTGGTTAATGCTAGCGTCGAGTTTGATGTCAAAACCCTGCGGCCCACCTATCGCCTGTTAATTGGCGTACCGGGAAAATCCAATGCATTTGAAATCGCCATTCGCCTGGGACTGGGTGAGGAAATTATTGAAAATGCCCGCGACCTGATTAAGAATGAAGCCATTCGCTTTGAAGAAACGCTGATTAAAATTGATGAAAAGCGGCGTCGCACTGAAGCGGAACATGACGCCATTATTCGCCTGAAGCAGGAAACCGAAGCGCTGAAACGCCAAATGGATCGGGAAAAGCAGAAATTTGAAAATGAACAAAAAGCGCTGCTGCAAAAAGCCCAGGAAGAAGCAATGGAAATTGTTAAGAAAACCCGGGCCGAGACTGAAGAGATTTACCGGGAAATCCGAACCATTCAGGAAACGACGACCACATCAATCAAGGACAATAAAGAATTGGAAGCGATTCGCAAGCGGATCAAAGAAAAAGAGAAAAATCTCTATCAGTTTGGCAGCCGACCCAAAGATTATCAGGGGGCAGCTTTGGAAATGGATGACCTGAGTGTTGGGATGAAGGTTTATATCAACAGCCTGCGTCGGGAGGGAGAGGTGTTAAATCTGCTGCCCAACGAGAACAAAGCCATGGTTCAGTCAGAGATGATCAAGCTAAAGGTTGATGTAGGGGATTTGAGCATGTCAACGGCCCTGGCCAAGCCGGAAGAAAAAAAGGTGACCTTTAAAAAGGTCGAGCGTCATGTGATGGAGACCAAACTTGATCTCCGCGGCAAAAATGGTGAAGAATCTCTGTTTCTGGTGGATAAGATGATTGGGGATGCCATGCTTTCAGGACACAAGCAGCTGGTAATTGTGCACGGCAAGGGTACCGGCAGGCTTCGGGAGATTATTCATGAATACCTGAAAACAAACCCGCTGATTGAAGATTTTCGCCTAGGGGCCATGAACGAAGGAGGCTCTGGGGTAACCATTGTCAATCTCTAGGCATGCGGCAAAATGGGATAGTCGGAGCGTTAATGGCCGAGACGCAGAGGACTCGTTATGCAAAAAATTGACAGAAACATCGATTAATAATACAATTAATGGGAAAATTTTGCAGACCTATTGAAATTTGGAGGAAATATGATTTTATCGGATAAAACCATTTATAAATATCTGGAAAGTGGGGAGCTGGTCATTGATCCATTGGAACAGGGGCAGGTACAGCCAGCCTCGGTGGACATTCGTTTGGGAACCAGTTTTTTAAAGCTGGATGAAAATAATTTTGAGGCCATGTCCTTGACGGATGAAATTAAGTATATTTCCATGGAAGCGGATGAAATCATTATCCCGTCCAATTCCTTTCTTTTGGCAACCACCATGGAATACATCAAGCTGCCCTGCAATCTGACTGCCTTTGTTGAAGGGCGTAGTTCGATCGGTCGAATGGGTTTATTTATTCAGAATGCAGGCTGGGTAGACCCGGGTTTTGAAGGCGAGATTACCCTGGAGCTTTATAACGCCAATCGCTTACCAATTAAACTGGAAAAAGGCCGACGGATTTGTCAGCTGGTTTTTGCTCAAATGGATGATATGGCATTGAATCCTTATCAGGGGAAATATCAGGGCCAGCGTTCAGCAGTGGGAAGCCGGATTTTTTTGGATGAGGAATGCTAATTCAAATCGTAAGAAATTGGGCCGTATGGGAAAAGGATCGAAACAATGAACGAAATATATTTAGATAATGCGGCAACCACCAGGGTTCATCCCCAGGTGGCGCGAAAGATGATGGATACCCTAGTTAACAATTACGGGAATCCCTCATCCCTTCATCGCCTGGGGATTCGCAGTGAACAGGCGATTAAGGAAGTCCGGGGATTAATCGCAAAAAACCTGAACTGTCAAACCCAGGAGATCTATTTTACATCCGGTGGGACAGAAGGCAATAATATGATTATCCAAGGGGTGGTGGAGAATAAAAAACGGGAGCGGATGCGGATTATCACCTCAGCCATCGAGCATCCCTCGGTACTGGATGTGTTTACCTTCTATCAGAATCATCAGATTGAGGTGGTGGTTCTGGGGGTTGACGCTCAAGGACATATTGATTTGACGGAGCTGCAAGCGGCTATGAACGAGGATACCATTCTGGTCAGTATTATGGGGGTAAACAATGAGCTGGGAACCATTCAGGATCTCAAAGCGATTGGCAAAATCGTTAAGGCGGTTAATGCCAAGTGTGTTTTTCATGCTGACTTTGTTCAGGGCTTTATGAAAATTCCCATCGATGTGCAGGCCAGCATGCTCGATGCCCTGACCCTGTCCGGACACAAGATTTTCGGGCCGAAAGGCGTGGGCGCCGTTTATCTCAAAAAGGGTACCGACATTAAACCCCTGCTGCGGGGCGGTGGCCAAGAAAATAACCTTCGTTCAGGTACGGAAAATGTTCCGGGGATTGTTGGCTTTGGTGAAGCCGTTCGTTTACGAAGCGACTCATTTATGGATGAGTTTGAAGCGATCCGAAACGTGCGTAACGACTTTATCAATGAATTAGAGACAAAAATTGATGACATCAAAATCAACGGTGATCCTAACGGCAGTCCCTATGTACTTAATGTTTCATTTAACCGGGTTCGGGGCGAAGTACTGCTGCACAGCCTTGAATCCAAGGGAATATTTGTTTCCACCGGCTCAGCCTGTTCGTCGCATAAAAAGGAGAAACAGTATGTCCTTAAAGCCATCGGGCTGGCCGAAGAATACAAAGAAGGAACCATTCGCATTAGCTTTTCAAAAGACATTACCAACGATGATGTTAAAACAGCAGTGGCCGCCATTGCCCAGGCAGTCAGCAGCTTGCGGCTGTTGATTAAGCCAAACAAAAATAGATGACAGGAGCAAAAAAATTAATGGAACATGTTATTCTGGTTCGCTATGGGGAGATTGCCCTGAAAGGGTTGAACCGAAATTATTTTATCGAATTATTGGCAAAAAATATTCGAAATACCCTGAGAAGTGTACCATCGGCGAAAGTTAAAAAAATTCAGGGACGTCTGATTGTCAATGTGAGTGATGAAGATCTGGATCGGGCGATGGAACGGGTGCAAAAAGTATTTGGGATTGTGTCCATCAGTCCGGCCATTGTTATTGACAGTGAAATTAAGACAATTGAAGAAAATGCCATTGAACAGGTGCGGTCCACCGAAGGAATAAAAACCTTTAAGATTACCGCTAAGCGGGGGGATAAAACCTTCCCGATTAAATCACCGGATCTGTGTTGCCGTCTGGGCGAAGTAGTTCTGGACAACATTGAAGGGATTACGGTGGATCTTCATAACCCAGACCTGAATCTGTGGGTGGAGGTTCGCGAACAAACCTATATGTATCACCAGTTTATCCCCTGTAACGGCGGCTTGCCAGTAGGCTGCAGCGGTAAAGCAGCACTGCTTTTGTCCGGCGGGATTGACAGTCCGGTGGCTGGCTATCTGATGGCCAAGCGGGGGGTGGAAGTCATCGGGGTCTATTTCCACAGCTTCCCTTTCACCAGTGATCGGACCAAGGAAAAGGTTATTGATCTGGCTAAAATCATGAGCCAGTATTGTGGCAAGATCAAACTTTTTGTAGTGCCTTTTACTGAGATCCAGACCAAAATTGTGGAGATGTGCCCGGAACGGCAAACCACCATCATCATGCGTCGTTACATGATGCGGATTGCTGAGATGATTGCTCACAACGAAGGTGCCAAGGCGCTGATTACCGGAGAAAGTCTGGGGCAGGTGGCCAGCCAGACAATGGAAGGACTGGGAGCTACCAATGCGGTAGCCGAGCTACCGGTTTTTCGACCACTGATTGGCTTTGATAAAACCGAAATTGTCAAAATTGCCGAAACCATCGGCACCTTTGAAACTTCGATTTTGCCCTACGAAGATTGCTGTACCATTTTTGTGCCCAAACATCCGGAAACCAAACCCAAGGTTTCGGAGATGCTCCGCTCCGAAGAAAAAATTGCGGAAATGATGGGTGCGATGATGGAAACCGCCGTGGCCGAATCCGAAGTGGTCAAACTCTAGTCTTTATAAACCTGACCAGGCAACTATTTTGCCTGGTTTTTGTGCTATAATAAGACACTCTAATAAATCAAAGGAAAAAAATAATGGCAGATAATAATAAAAGTGGCATTCGCCAAAGCTATATCAATGAACTGAATGACTTGATTGGTTATCAAATGGAAAATCAGGTCCTGCTGGATGAATACGTACTGGAAATTTTAAAACGACTGACCCTGATTACAAAACGGGAGGTGTTGATCTGCACCAATGACAAAAATCGGGTTCAATGGGTAAATATTGGTGATGCATCCACTGTCAATATCGGCAATGCGGAGATGCTCTATCATGTCAAGGCTCTCAATAAATACCGGGTCATTCACACTCATCCCGGTGGCAATCCGCGGCTGTCGGCTGAGGATTTTTCGGCGGCTAAAAAACAGAGCCTCCAGTGTATTATTGCCATTGGTGTCGACGAAAAAATACCGACCAGCTTTAGCATTGGAGTACCGGTGGTAGAAGAAGGAACCATGGAGTATGGTCAGGGACTGTTCAAAACCCTGAAAGAACTAAACAAGTTTCCGCTGGAACACTATATCCTGTTGGCTGACCGGTTTATTAAAGATGACCCCAATAATCGCTTCGATGCCGAGGATGAAGAGGAACGGGCATTACTGATCGGATTGGATCTGCCGGGAAATAAGGGCATTGAACTGGTGGACTCGATGGAAGAATTACGTCAACTGGTTAAGACGGCTGGTGGTATTGTGGAGGAAGAGGTTTGTCAGTCAAAAAATCAGATCGATCCAACCTTTTATGTCGGTAAGGGGAAGCTCCAGGAACTGATCAAGGTGATTCAGAATCATGACATTAACCTGATTGTCGCCAATGATGAACTCAATTCCCGGCAAATAGCCAACATTGAAGCCGCCACCGGTACCAAAACGGTTGATCGTACCACTATTATTCTGGATATTTTTGCCCGCCACGCTAAAACCAAAGAAGGCAAGCTTCAGGTGGAACTGGCCCAGCAGAAATACCGGATGAGTCATCTAAAAGGTCTGGGGATTGTAATGTCCCGGACTGGCGGTGGCATTGGCACCCGAGGCCCTGGTGAAAAGAAACTGGAAACCGATCGCCGCCATATCCGCAAACAGTTAGAAGAGCTGGAAGCCCGGATTGAACGGATCAACAAGAGCAATCAGCTCAACGCCGTCCAGCGCAGTAAAAATAAAATTAAAACAGTCAGCTTAATTGGTTATACCAATTCTGGCAAGAGTACCCTCTTTAATCGGCTGACTCAAAGTGAAGTGGTGACCAAAGACGGCCTTTTCATTACCCTCGATTCGACCCTGCGAAAGGTCGATCCGGAACATGGTGAGTATTTGGTCTCAGACACCGTTGGCTTTATTGACAAACTACCCCATGATCTGATCAAAGCGTTTAAAACCACCTTGATGGAAGTCGAAACCGCTGATCTATTGCTGCATGTGGTGGATGTGTCCAATCATAACTATGAAGCCCAGATCGAGGTGGTCAATCAGGTGCTTTCGGATATTGGTTCCGGCAATAAAAAAGTTATAATGATTTATAATAAAATCGATAAGCTGACCCCGGAAGAACAGGATGCTTTGTTGCTAAAGAATCAGGTGGCGGTTGAGGAACTGGCTTTGTATATTTCCGCAAAAGAAGGGATGGCAATCGAGAGCCTCTTTGACATCATCAATCGGGTGCTGGTAGGAGAAAAACGGGAAATGCAGCTGCTGATTCCCTATGATGACAATAAATCACTGGCACTTCTGCATGAGATGAAAGTGGTTTTGGCGATCGACTATCAGGCTGACGGCAATCTGGTGACCATCGAAATGACAGATGACTTTCCAACTCATCTGTTTGAAAAGTATCAGGTGACAGAGGTATAATTGTGGAAGATTATAAAACGGTATTAATTCCTGATGAAACGGAGATTGAAATCAAGAAGTCCCGCTTTATCAATATGGTTTTTCACATTGAAACCGAGGAAGAAGCGGATGCGATTCTGGCTGAAATCCGAAAAAAGCATTATAAAGCCACCCATGTCTGCTGGGCCTATGTGCTTAACACCAATCCCCGGCGCCAAAAAGCCAGTGATGATGGCGAACCTTCCGGTACCGCCGGTAAACCGATTCTGGAGGTCATTGATCATCGGGAGCTCAAAGATGTACTGGTGGTGGTCATTCGCTATTTTGGCGGCGTGAAGCTGGGTACCGGCGGTTTGATCCGGGCCTATGGCGGCGGCGCCAGTAATGTTCTGAATCATTGTACTGTGATCAAGAAGCAGTTTTCGGATCAATTGCAAGTGGTGGTCAGTTACGCAAGTTATGGGGGACTGAGCAACGGTCTAATGGAACGGGAGGTGATTCCGGTAAATGAAGATTTTGGCGAAAATGTCACCCTGTTTTTTCAGATCCCGGTGGCGGAAACAAACGGATTTTTAGCCTGGATCGAGGATAAAACCAATGGCACGGCCCAGATTATTCGCAGTGAACCAGCTTTTGTGGATGTTGTTTTTACTTTATAACAACAATGATTCTAAAACCGTTGTTGTTATAAAGTAAATGGTTTTGAAAAAGATGCATCGTTAGATAAATAACTAACGAGCGAAACCCTTTACAAATGCCAAAAAGTTGGATATAATTGCCATAGTATAAAATTAATGCTGAGTTTTGAATTAGCATGGATACAATAATGTATTTTAATTTAAAACAAAGAATAAAAATATCGAGGGCTTACTTTCGATATTTTTTCTTTTTTTTGCAAAAATTTCCGGTCAGGAAAATTTCTGTGGCACTCTAAAGGTTTATTCGTTATAATAGCAAGGCTTACACGAGCAATCAACCAGGAAGGACCAGGATATGAGTAAAAACAACCGTGTCGCATTTCTCTTTAAGCTGCTGTTGCTGGCTTATTTGGGATTTCTAGTTATATTGACGCTATTACCCGATGCTTCTAATATTACCTATGAGACCACCGTAAACTTGATACCGCTGACTACGATTGATAACTTTTTTTATGACATTATGGTTAATGGCTTTATTGATTGGGAGTTTTTGGCAACCAAACCAACGAATCCAACAGAAATTCTTTTATACACCTTTACCGATTCGTTCAAAAACCTGGCCGGAAACATCATTTTGTTTTTACCGCTGGGGTTCCTATATCCGTTAGCACGAAAAAACAAGGTCGGCTTCTTCCATGTCTTTGTGGTGATACTGGGAACCACCTGTGCTATCGAGCTGATCCAATACTTGTTTTTAGCCAGTCGTCGGGCGGATGTCGATGATATTATTTTAAATCTGATTGGCGGTTTGATCGGTTATCTGGTTTATAAATGGATTGAGTAGTGAATAAGGGGAAAAGATGGCAAAGAAAAAAAGTATTTTTGTCTGTCAGAGCTGTGGTTATGAATCGCCCAAATGGATGGGTAAATGTCCGGAGTGTGGGCAGTGGAATAGCATGGTGGAAGAGTTGGATTTTTCTAAGCAGGGAAGCAAGGAAAACATCCGGGAACGGGGTGTTTATTCTAAACCGAAGTCCCTGGCGGAGATTACCTATACTGGGGACACCCGCTACCCGACCTGCAATGAAGAGTTTGACCGGGTTCTGGGTGGTGGGATTGTCCCCGGGGGGATGATTTTGCTGGGCGGTGACCCGGGGATCGGGAAATCGACGTTGCTTCTGCAGACCACTGAAGCCCTGGGAAATCAGGGCTATAAGATTTTATATATTTCCGGCGAAGAGTCGGAACAGCAATTAAAAATGCGGGCAGAGCGAATGCAGGTAAAATCTGAAAAGATTTCTTTCTTATCGGAGATTAATATTCCCTATCTGCTGACGATTATTCTGGAAGAGCGGCCGGATATTGTCATTATCGATTCGATTCAGACCATGTACAGCCCGGACATCAGCTCAGCTCCAGGCAGTGTCAGCCAGATCCGTGAAAACACCGGCGCACTGATGCAATTGGCCAAAAAAGATAATATCGCAATGGTGTTGGTGGGGCATGTCACCAAAGATGGGGCCATTGCCGGTCCCCGGGTGCTGGAGCATATGGTTGATACGGTGCTTTATTTTGAGGGCGAAAAATATCACGCTTATCGGATTCTAAGGGGTGTCAAAAATCGTTTTGGCTCCACCAATGAAATCGGGATTTTTGAAATGACTGAAAATGGCTTGCAGTCGGTAGCCAATCCATCGGAGATGATGCTCGACAGCCGTCCCGAAAATACCTGTGGATCGGTGGTGGTGCCCTGTATTGAGGGGTCCCGGCCGTTGCTGATTGAGCTGCAGGGGCTGGTTTCGCCCACTGGCTTTGGAAATCCCCGACGAATGGCCACTGGCATGGATTATAACCGGATGGTATTATTGCTGGCAATTATGGAGAAGCGGCTGGGAATTCAGATGCAGTCGGTGGATGCGTACATCAATGTGGTGGGTGGCATCAAGGTGGATGAACCCGCACTCGATCTGGGAGTAATTGCTGTACTTTACTCCAGCCTCCGGGATTTTCAGATCCCCGGCGATTTGATGATTCTGGGCGAGGTGGGATTAACGGGTGAAGTCCGTAACATCCAGCACATCGAAAAACGCCTGATCGAAGGAAAAAAACTGGGCTTTAAGCGTTGCATTATCCCCAAAGGCAACCAGAAAGGCTTGAAAATTGCCGGAATGACGATTCTCCCGGTAGATAGTATTCGTTCGGCCCTGGACATTTTACTGTAGACCATCCGGTGGGTTGAAATAAGTGAATTTGACTGCTGGTTTGCGGCAAAAATTTATCCTTTGATTTCCGTAGAAAACCGTGTATAATTAAGTTATCCCAAAGTGTTCGTTTTTTACTTTATTTTTGAACCTACATCAATACTCAGGGAGTCTGATTGTTCGCTGGCAGATGTTAGGCCTCATTATATCAGTGGAAAACAGAAACTAGAGACAAGACACCCACCTAGCTTTCGCTAGGGCGTCAAAAATGGAGTACGACACGTTGGGATAGCACCTAAGGGTGCTTTTTTTGTGTTGTAATATTTTTTTGTTTTGGTACAATGGGTAAAGCATGTTTGAATTTTGAAGGAGGGCTTATGTACGAATATATGATCGGGAGCTTGGAAGAACAAGCCATGGATTATGTGGTCATTGATCAAAACCGCATGGGATATAAGGTAAAGGTGTCGACCAATACATTAAATGAGCTGCCGAGTCTGCATTCGGAGGTCAAGCTGCACCTTCATCAGGTGATCAAAGAAGACGAAGTTTCGCTGTATGGGTTTGCCACCACCGATGAACGGGAGATTTTTAGAACCATGATCGGGATTTCCGGGATCGGACCCAAAGCAGCTATGGGACTTTTGTCGCAGTTTAGCCGCAACGAGCTGATTGGCCATATTGTCAACGATGATCCCAAAAGCATTGCCAAGGCCCCGGGAATTGGCATAAAAACGGCCAGTCGGATTATCCTGGAGCTGAAGGATCGCTATAAGGATGTTTCAGTCGGAGATCTGAAGTCTGTTTCCTTACAGGCTAAAGATGATACGGTTACCCAGGCGATTAACGGACTGGTGGGATTGGGTTATAGTATTTCAGAAGCTTCCGAAATGGTAGCCCGGGCATTTACCCCCGAGAGTAGCATTGAAGCGCTGATCACCGGGGCGCTTCGCTCGGCTAATCCATTGAAGGGACGATAACACATGAAAGAACGAATCATCACCTCTGATTTTACGGAATTGGATGTTGAAATAGAAAAAAATTTGCGACCCCAGGGTCTGGATGAGTATATCGGGCAGGAAAAAGTAAAAAAACAGATGGGTATTTTTATCAAAGCTGCTCAGAAGCGGAAAGAAAGCCTGGATCATGTGCTTCTTTATGGACCACCGGGGCTGGGAAAAACCACCCTGGCCAATATCATCGCCCGGGAAATGGGGGTCGGAATCAAAACCACCTCTGGCCCAGCAATTGAAAAGGCTGGCGATCTGGCAGCCATTCTGACCAGTTTAAAAGAGGGCGATATCCTCTTTATTGATGAAATCCACCGGCTGCAGCGCTCGGTCGAAGAGGTGCTTTATCCAGCCATGGAAGACTATGCTCTGGATATCATCATCGGCAAAGGCCCGGGTGCCCGTTCGATCCGGCTGGAGCTGCCACCCTTTACTCTGATTGGTGCCACCACCCGGGTAGGCCTGTTAACCTCACCATTACGGGATCGTTTTGGAGTGATTCAGCGACTGGAATTGTATAATCCGGAGGAACTGGCCACCATTATCCGCCGTTCTTCCGGCATTATCGGCATCGAAATGGATGACGAAGGGGCGATCGAACTGGCCATCCGCTCCCGGGGAACACCGCGTATTGCCAACCGCTTGTTAAAACGGGTTCGGGATTATTGTGAAATCGAAGGCCGGGGTATTATCGACCTCAAGACCACCCGGGAAGCCCTGGATCTTTTTGAAGTGGATGATGTCGGGCTGGATGAGATCGACCGGATTATGTTAAAAACCATCGTGGAAAAATTTGACGGTGGACCGGTCGGGATTGACACCCTTGCTGCTGCCATCGGTGAAGAAAAAAACACCATCGAAGAGGTGTATGAACCCTATCTGATTCAACTGGGTTTTCTTTCAAAAACACCTCGTGGTCGGATGATCACCAGCCGTGGTTATGCCCATTTGGGACTGGAGGACTATGTGAATGAGGCACAAAGTCCGCAGCAGCTAAAAATAAATTTCTATGACAATGAGGAAGGTATTGATGAATAAAACGGACTTTTATTATGATCTCCCGGATGAACTGATTGCCCAGTGTCCCCTGGAAAAAAGGGACAACTCCCGGCTGATGGTGATTAACCGGGAGAAGAATACCATTGAAGATCATAAATTTTTTGAGATTACTAATTATTTACGACCTGGAGATTTGCTGGTGATGAATAACACCAAGGTATTACCGGGACGGTTATTCGGGACCAGGGAAGATACCGGTGGAAAGGTGGAGATCCTGTTGCTGCGGCATCTGTCCCAGAAAGACTGGGAAATCATGGTCAAGCCAGGAAAACGGGCCCGGGTTGGGGCCCGGATTGTTTTTGGTCCCGAGCTAAAGGGTGAAATCACGGGAACCACCCAGGGGGGACTCCGAATAATCAGTTTTGAATATTCCGGTGTGTTTGAGGAAATCATTGACGAGATCGGCCTAATGCCGGTGCCGCCCTATATTCATGAAACCTTGACAGACAATAACCGCTATCAGACCGTTTATGCCAAGCGGGAAGGCTCGTCGGCAGCTCCTACCGCTGGGCTTCATTTCACCCCGGATCTGCTTTCGAAAATTGAAGCCATGGGGGTGGAAATTGCCGAGGTGACCCTCCATGTGGGCATTGGCACCTTTCGTCCAGTTAAATGTGATGTGATTGAAGAACATCATATGCATGAAGAATATTATGAGGTGCCGGAAGAAACAGCCAGGGCTGTTAAACGAACCAGAGAACGGGGTGGCCGGGTTATCGCTGTGGGGACCACCTCGGTGCGGACCCTGGAAAGTAATGCCAAGCTACATGATGGGGTGGTTACTCCTTACACCGGGGTAACGGATATTTTTATTTACCCGGGCTATGAATGGGAGGTGGTGGATGCTTTGATCACGAATTTTCATCTGCCAGAATCGACCCTGCTGATGCTGGTCTCAGCCTTTTATAACCGGGAAGCGATTATGAAAGCCTACCAAACAGCCATTGACTGGAAATATCGTTTTTTCAGCTTTGGGGACGCCTTGTTTATTGAGTGAAAAATAGGAGAAAAGAATGAGCGAATTTCGTTATGAATTGATTAAGGAGTGTAAGGACACCGGAGCCAGACTGGGAAAGATCCATACCAAGCGGGGGGTTATCAATACCCCGATTTTTATGCCAGTGGGAACCCAGGCGACGGTGAAGTCCCTATCATCCGAAGATTTAGTAGAGATGGATGCCAATATAATTCTGGGCAATACCTACCATCTTTATTTGAGACCCGGCCAGGAGATTATGGATAAGGCTGGCGGGATCCATAAGTTTATGAACTGGAACCGGCCGGTGCTCACTGACAGCGGCGGCTTTCAGGTATTTTCTTTAAATGACTTAAGAAAGATCACCGAAGATGGCGTTGAATTTATTTCACACCTGGATGGCTCCCGACATTTTATGACCCCGGAAAAGGCCATTGATATGCAAAATTCCATCGGGGCCGATATCATCATGTGTTTTGACGAGTGTGCCCCGGCTGGTGCCGATTATGAGTATACCAAGAAATCCATGGAAATGACCACCCGCTGGGCGCGGCGCTGTAAAGAGGCCCACAAACGCCCCGAGGATCAGGCTTTGTTTGGGATTGTTCAGGGGGGGATGTTTGCTGATCTGCGGGCGCAAAGTGTAGAACAGCTCACTGACATCGGCTTTCCGGGTTATTCCATTGGCGGACTCAGTGTGGGGGAACCCAAAGATGTGATGTATAAGATGCTGGATGCCACCACCCCGCTTTTACCCAAAGATAAACCCCGCTATTTAATGGGGGTTGGTTCCCTGGATGCGCTGTTTGAAGGCACGATTCGGGGCATTGACATGTTTGATTGTGTGCTCCAGAGTCGGATTGCCAGAAACGGCACCGCTTTTACCAGTCATGGTAAGGTGGTGGTTCGGAATGCTACTTATAAGGAAGATTTTACACCGGTTGATCCTGAATGTGATTGTTTCGTTTGCCGAAACTACACCCGGGCCTACATCCGTCATCTCATTAAAACCAATGAAATTTTAGGGGCCAGGTTATTGACATATCATAATTTATACTTTACACTTGTAACGATGAAGAAAATTCGACAGGCCATAATGGATGACAATTTATTAGCCTATAAGGAAGCTTTCTTTGAGAAATTCGGTATAACTGAATAAAGATGAAGGAGAATGTGAATGTTTGGAATTGATTTTACATTAATTCTCCCGCTGATTTTAGTACTGGTGTTTTTTTATTTCTTTGTTTTACGACCACAGCAAAAACAGCAAAAAGAGATTAAAGAAATGCGATCCAGTATGAAACCAGGGGACGAGATTATTACAATTGGCGGATTTTATGGAATCGTCTATGCGATTGGTGAAGAAAATGTTACCATCGAGTTATTGCCAGATTATCATAAGGCGTTGATTACCAAATCGGCCATTGCCCGAATTGTCAATGTTGGGGACGCTGTTGTTGCAACAGAAGATGACAATTTTGAAGAATTGGAAGATCTGGATAATGAAGAAATCGTTGTCGATGCTGAATTTGAAGAAATCGACGAAGACAAAAAATAAAGAGAACGGACCAGCACTCGGCGACCCGGATTTTAGCGGGTCTGCCGGTAATTGTCGGGAAAAATTATTTTTGAAGGGAGTGAATAATTTGAAGCACATTAAAATCATTAAAGAAGGTAAACTCACTGACGTGAAGAACAGAGGATGCGGGGAATGTCAAACTTCCTGTCAATCTGCCTGTAAAACATCCTGCACCGTAGGAAATCAAAAATGCAAACAAACGACTGAAAAATAATAAACAAGCCTGAAAGGGGCTGTCTCGTAAGAGATAGTCCCTTTTTTCATGATGGGAGAAAAAATGATACATAAATATAAAAAGAATGGTCTCAATATTGTTTTGGACGTGGATACCAGCACAGTACTGACGGTTGACGAACTGACCTTTGAAGTGCTGGATCACTATGAAGGTAAAACCAGAGCCGAAATCATTGCCAGCTTTCAAGAAAAATATTCAGTGACCGAACTCAATGAATGTCTGGATGAATTGGATGGTGTCAAAGCGGCCGGGCTATTGTTCCGGGAAATGAACTATCAACGGGAGAACTATGCCAATGAAGATTTGATCAAGGCGCTATGCCTGCATGTCGCCCATGACTGTAATCTGAAATGCGCTTATTGCTTTGCTGCGCAAGGTGACTTTGATGGTGAAAAACTGCTGATGCCGCTGGAAGTTGGCAAAAAAGCCATCGATTTTATCATCGCTCAGTCCAAAAACCGAAAAAACCTGGAAGTTGATTTCTTCGGTGGTGAACCGCTGATGAATCTGGATGTGGTTAAGCAATTAGTGGTATATGGCAAAGAGATGGCCGCTAAAAACGATAAGCAGTTCAAATTCACAATGACCACAAATGGGGTGCTGTTAAATGCCGAAACCCGGGAATATCTAAACGAAACGATGGATAATATCGTGCTTAGTCTGGATGGTCGTAAAGAAGTCAATGATCAGATGCGGCAAACGGTCAATGATCAGGGCTCTTTTGATGTGATTATCGACAACATCAAAGCGATGGCTAAAATGCGGGGTGATAAAGATCATTATGTCCGGGGCACCTATACACATCATAATCTTGATTTTGCCAAGGATGTTGAGTTTTTGGCGGCAAAGGGTTTTAAAAGCATTTCGGTGGAACCGGTGGTGGCCGAGGCAACTCACGATTACGCCCTGACCGAGTCCGATCTCCCCACTATCATGGCAGAATATGATGCGCTGGCCTTGTCTTACCTCACGCGTCATGAAGCAGGACTGCACTATAACTTTTTCCATTTTAATGTGGATCTCGATCATGGCCCCTGCGTTTACAAACGGCTGTCCGGATGTGGGGCCGGTAAGGATTATGTGGCCGTAACGCCGGAGGGGGACATTTATCCCTGTCATCAGTTTGTCGGCAATGAAGCATTTAAGATGGGGGATGTGAGTAATGGCATCACCAATGGCGAGATCAAAAAAATCTTCGATGCTGGCAACCTGCTGGAAAAAGAAGACTGTCAAAGCTGCTGGGCCAAATATTTTTGCGGTGGGGGCTGTCATGCCAATGCCTATAACTTTAACGGTACGATTATGAAACCTCATTTCGTCAGCTGCGAAATTGAGCGGCGGCGGGTGGAAAATGCCATTATGATTTCAATTATTGAAGGCGAACAGGAATAAGCGGTTAAGGTTTGCTTGGACTACCGTACCGATCAATGACCAAGGGGTCAGACCCTTGTTAATCTGTTGTTCGCTGCGGAATCGGACAGGCGATGCCGTGTCCGCTCCGATGCGTAGGGTCTGACCCCTAGGTCACAACATGATGTAACAATTGTCGGTACTAGGCCAGTTAGAAAACACCAAATAGTAATGTGTCACCTGGATTTTTTGACAAGAATGGATATTTGTGGTAGATTAAGGTATCTACATTAAACAAACCTTCAGATTATTCTGCGACTTGAAGCATCATATCAGCACAGCAAAATCGAGAAAAATCATAACATTCATTCTAAAACCATCTACAACCCATGGAGGCACATATTGGAAAAGAAATCACTGGACGATTTAACGGTTGTTGAATTGCGTAAACAGGCGGAAAGTCTGGGTATCGAAAAAACCAGCCGCCTTAAAAAAATTGAACTGATCGAGGCCATTGAAGAAAAATTGGAGTCCTCGGCAGAGCAATTGGCGCATCAACATCATCAGCATGAGATAAAGGAAAAAGAAGTATTGACAGACACTAACGAAATATCGGAAAAAAAAGCAGCTGAAAAAAATAATCCAGAAAAACAGCTGGCCCAAACCCATTCGCGGATCACGAATGGGTCAAACGGCACCCGATCACCCTATTATAAGATTAAAGATTCCATGGATAATGTGGTGGTAGTGGAAGGGAATCTGGAAATTCTACCGGAAGGTTTTGGTTTTGTTAAAAACAAAGAGATGAAATCCAATGAGGAATTCGTCTATATTTCCGGTTCGCAAATCCAGAAATTCAAACTGGAAACCGGGGACGTCTTAAGCGGCAAGGTACGGCCACCCAAAACTGGCGAAAAATATTCAGCGATGCTGTTTCTGGAAAAGGTCAACGGCACCAAAACGGCAGATATTATCCAGAAAATCAACAGTATGCTTTATGTTGATGACAAAAAAGATCGGGATCGCTTTAAAAATTCTCAGGAAGGAATACTGGATGTCAACCCCGATGGTTTTGGATTTCTGCGAACCAACCATTATCTATCTGGCGACCATGATATATATGTTCCAGCCAATCAGATCCGACGATTTAATCTGCGGACTGGCGATAAAGTTGTCGGTAAGATTAAGATGTCCAGTGAGAATGAAAAGTTTGATGCGTTGCTTTATGTCGAAACGGTCAACGGCGCTATTCCCGAAAAAATTGCCAATCGGCCTCGATTTGAACGACTGACACCAATTTTTCCGGAACAGCGGATCACCCTGGAAACCACCCAGGATGTTGTGTCAACCCGGATGATTGATCTCTTTTCGCCGATGGGTAAAGGTCAGCGGGGACTAATTGTGGCCCCGCCAAAGGCGGGCAAGACGATTCTTTTAAAGGAAATTGCCAATGGCATCACCACCAATCATCCAGAAATCGAGCTGATTATTCTGTTAGTTGATGAACGGCCGGAAGAAGTCACCGATATGAAACGATCGATCGATGCCGATATTGTCTATTCGACCTTTGATCAGCCCCCGGAAAATCACATCAAGGTGGCCGAAATCGTTTTGGAACGGGGCAAACGCCTGGTTGAACAGGGCAAAGACGTGGTGATCCTGGTTGACAGTTTAACCCGGTTAACCCGGGGAAACAATCTGGTGGTGTCGCCATCCGGGAGAACCTTGTCGGGGGGGCTCGATCCGGAAGCCTTATTCTTTCCCAAAAAGTTTTTTGGTTCGGCCCGGAATGTGGAAGAAGGGGGCAGTCTGACGATTCTGGCCACCGCCCTGGTGGATACCGGCAGCCGGATGGATGATATCATCTTTGAAGAATTTAAAGGGACTGGCAATATGGAATTACATTTAGAGCGGGAACTGGCGGAGCGAAGGATCTACCCGGCCATCAACCTGAACCGGTCTGGTACCCGTCGGGAGGAGAAACTCTTATCCAACGAAGAACTGAAAGTCAGCTTCGATATTCGCAAGCTTTACAAGGGCACTACGGTTTATGATCTCACCGATAAGATTATTTCGATTCTGGAACGCACCAAAGACAATGAAGCATTTATGAAAAAAATTATTGATAAATATAAGGCACAAAATATTTGATCTTTTAAGAAAAGTCTGATATAATATCACGGTTGATAAAATAACAATAAGCAATTAAATAAATAAGAAACGAGGTGGATTCGATGAAAGAAGGCATTCATCCAAATTACGGCAAATCAATAGTTAAGTGTGCGTGTGGAAATACATTTGAAACAGGTTCTATCAAACCAGAATTAAAAGTGGAAATCTGTTCAGTTTGTCACCCATTTTTCACTGGAAAACAAAAACTAGTTGATGCTGGCGGACGTGTTGATCGATTTAATAAAAAATACGGCATTAAAAACGAGTCAGCAGAATAAAAAAGAAGTCGGTTCTTGTAACCGGCTTTTTTCTTGTTCAGTTATGCACGGTTTTTTTGTTTTATGTTGAGGTAGAAAAATGACCATCAGAGAGATTTTGGATTTTGGACGGCAGGCGCTGGCTCAGGCTGGAATCGAGCATCCCGGTTTTGAGGCAGAAATTCTACTGAGCAGAATTCTGGACACGGATCGGGTTTATTTTTATACCCACTCACACGAAGCGGTGGATTTAAAACGAGAAGCAACTTATCGTGATGTAATAAAAAGACGTAGTCAATTGGAACCGGTCGCCTATATCCAGGAAAAAAAGGAATTTATGGGTATGGAATTTTTCGTCAATCGGGATGTTTTAATTCCCAGACCCGACACCGAACCGATGGTGGAGTACCTGCTTGAATATTTACAACTAAACTATCCAAAGGGTGCTAAAATTCTGGATCTGTGTACAGGCAGTGGGGCGATTGGCATTTCGATCAAAAGACATTTTAAACAGGCCGACGTCAGTCTTAGTGATTTTTCGGCGGCGGCACTGGCAGTGGCAAAGACGAATGCCGATCAATTGGCAGATGGGGAGCTGACCTTGTATCATGGGGATCTCTTTGCGGCAATCCCGCACGGAGAAACCTTTCAGATAATTGTTTCGAATCCGCCCTACATCAGTCGGACAGAGATGAATCACCTGGAACGGGGCATTCTTGACTATGAACCTCATATGGCCTTGGATGGCGGCGAATCCGGCTTGGATTTTTATCGGCGGATCATTGGTGAGGCCCATTTGTTTTTAGAAAAAGATGGTCTTCTGGCACTGGAAATAGGGGATCATCAGGCTGATGATGTAACTGATTTACTAAAAAATAATGGATATCGGGAGATTCAAACCATAATGGATCTCAGCGGCCGGATCCGGTGTCTGACTGGAAAATTATCCATTTGATAATGAAGCGATAATAATAAATTGGGATGACGGTTCATAAAAATTGTGATAGAATAATAGTACTAAATTTAAAAAGTAAAAATTAACATATGCATATCGGAGGTTAACATGGTATCAGCAGGAGATTTTAAAAAAGGTGTAACGTTTGAAATGGATGGGAATACATTTACAATCATTGAATTCCAACACGTTAAACCAGGTAAAGGCGCCGCCTTTGTTCGAACAAAGATTCGAAATGTTATTACAGGAGCAGTGGTTGAAAAATCATTCAGCCCGACCGAACGCTATCCGAAAGCACAGGTTGAAACCCGTGAGATGGAATATTTATATGAAGATGGTGGTCTCTATTATTTCATGGATCTGGAATCCTATGAGCAGATCCCATTAAACTTTAATCAAGTTGAGGAAGCTCTAAAATATTTGAAAGAAAACGATATTGCGACAGTAAAGTCGTTAAAAGGCGTGGCATTTTCGGTAGCAGCCCCCAATTTTGTCGAATTGGAAGTTGTCAAAACCGATCCTGGCTTTAAGGGCGACACCGCAACTGGCGCCAATAAACCAGCAACGGTTGAGACTGGAGCAATTATCACCGTACCGCTTTTCGTGGAACAAGGTGATAAGATTCGTATTGACACCCGGACGGGTGATTATATGGAAAGGGTATAAAATGAAATATATTAATGAAAAAGTCGCTTATACCAAAGGACTGGTTGACGGTCTGGAGTTAGATCAGGCTTCTAACGAAGGCAAGGTTCTGGTTCAGGTATTGGATATTCTCGAAGATATTGTTGATGCCCTGGATGGCATTACCGAAGCTCAGGAAGAATTAGAAGAATATGTGGAAATGGTTGATGATGATCTTTCCGAGCTGGAAGAATTCATTCTCGATGAAGACTTCGGTGACGATGATGATTACGAATTTGACGAAGAGGAATATTACGAGATCATTTGTCCCGAGTGTGGCAATGTTTATATTACCGAATTTGAGTCGTTTGAAAATAACACCGTAGCGTGCCCGGACTGTGGCGCCCCATTTATCCTGAATGAAGAAATTTCATGCTGTGGCGAGGATGGTTGCGACTGTCATCAGGAAATCTAAAGAACATAGGTAACTAAGATGAAACTAGAAATGAAAAACAATCAGGCACCGAATATCAATGACGAAATGATCGCTTCGATTGTCAGCTTGGCGGCTACTGGCGTTAATGGTGTAGCACGTATTTCATTAAGAATCACCGATGAAATCATGGATAAACTCTATCTTGCCTCAACAATTAAAGGGGTCAAAATAGCCAGGGATCCGGAGGGTTTGCTGATTTGGGTTTACGTGATTACCGAACCAGGTGTCGACATTATCAAGGTTTCTAAAGCAATTCAAAAAAAAGTAAAGGTTGCCGTGGAATCCATGGCCGGTTTTCAGGTAGCTGCAATTAATGTCCGAATAGAAGGTTCAGGCATCTAGGGGCGAAAGCCCCTTTTTTAGAATATTAGAATCAGAAGGAGAAGCGCATGAGTCGAAAAAAAGAACGGGAATATGCGTTAAAAGGGGTATTTCAATTAGATTTTCATCCGGAACCAGGAGATTTCACTGAAAGTATTGCATATTTTTTAGAGGATAATGAGCTCGATCTGACTTATGGAAAGACTCTGATCGATACGACCGAAACTCATCTTCCAGAAATCGATGATATTCTCGATGACTATCTCAAAAGCACCTGGAAAATTGATCGCATTCCAAAGGTGGAAAAATCAATTCTGCGTCTGGCCATTTGTGAGCTGAAATATATGGACGAAAAAGTACCATTTGAAGTTGTCATTAACGAGGCAATAGAGCTCACAAAAAAATTTGGAGATGAGGATGGAAAAAATTACGTTAATGGTATCTTGAATAAAATCGTTAAGGATGAACTCAATGAGTGCCCTTAGCCTTGGTATCGATACCAGTAATTATACAACTTCGGTTGCCTTGGTAGACGAAAATGAAAACATGATTTATAACAAGGGCATCCTATTGGAAGTGAAGTCAGGAGAAAGAGGGCTTCGTCAATCGGATGCCCTTTTTCAGCATGTCCACCATTTGCCGATACTCCTTCAGGAGTTGCCCCGGGGCCGGGAAATCGAGATTATCTGTTATTCTGAGCGTCCCCGACCACTGTCTGATTCCTATATGCCAGTTTTCCGTTCGGGAGAATCACTTGCGTGTTCGCTGGCCGGGGTATTGGGGATAGAACGGCTGGCGGTGAGCCATCAGGAGAATCATATTCGGGCGGCCATTTATGGGAGCGGATCCCCAGATTTGGAAGCGATCTTTTGTGCGGTTCATTTTTCTGGTGGCACATCGGAAATATTGCTGGTTGAAAAAAAGACGATTGGTTATAAGTGCGACATTATTGCAACGACCCGGGATCTCAATGCCGGGCAATTGGTTGATCGGGTTGGGGTTCTGATGGGATGTGATTTTCCGGCAGGTAAGGCGCTGGAAGTACTGGCAAACCAGGTGAATCCGGCATCCTTTAACAGTAATGTTTTTATTTCTTCAACCATGAAGGATCTGGATTTTCACTTTTCCGGACAGGAAAATCAGGCCCGCCGCCTTTTGGAGACTGGTGTGGAACCGCCGGTAGTCGCTTATCTGGTGCTTAAAGCCATTGCCAAAACGCTCTCTAAAGCCATTGGCGGTTTGGCAAAAAAATATCCGTTTCAGTCGGTACTTTTTTCTGGTGGTGTGATGTCCAATCAGATTATCAAAAAAATAGTGATTAACGAACTGCAAGCGACCGGACTGAAGCTTTATTTTTCGCCTGGGGAATATTCCCGGGATAACGCCGCTGGCAATGCTCTGATGGGTATGGATTATTATAAACATGCGAGGTACAGTCAGTGATGAAGGCAAAAATTCTCAGCGTGTCTGAGGTTAATCAATATGTTAAAACGCTTTTGGAGTCCAATAGTCTGCTAAAAAATCTGATAATCCAGGGTGAACTTTCCAATGTCAAGCGGGCGGCTTCGGGACATTTGTATTTTTCACTAAAGGATGCAGGTAGTAAAATTGATTGCGTGATGTTTAAAAATGTCGTTACGGGTCTTAAATTTCTGCCCAAAGAAGGTCTGAAGGTCACGCTTCGGGGGAGTCTGGGCGTGTATCTGCCCAGTGGTCAATACCAGATTACGGTACGTTCCATGGAACCCCAGGGATTGGGGGACTTGTTCCAGGCATACCTGGTATTAAAAGATGAACTGGCATCCAAAGGTTATTTTGATCGGGATCATAAAAAAAAGCTGCCAGAAATAATCAGCCGGGTAGGTCTGGTGACGTCACCGACAGGGGCGGCCATCAAAGATATAATTTCAATTATTAAACGCCGAAATCCGCTGATGGATATTGTCATTTATCCCAGTCTGGTTCAGGGTGACGAAGCGGCCGGAACGATAATTAAAGGGATTCAAGCCTTCAATACGGCCCGGTCTGTGGACGTGATTATTATCGGCCGGGGTGGCGGTTCCATCGAAGACCTCTGGGCATTTAATGATGAACGTCTGGCCAAAGCTATTTTTGAATCGGAGTTACCGATTGTTTCGGCGGTGGGGCATGAAATTGACTATACGATTGCCGATTTTGTGGCTGATTTACGAGCACCGACCCCTTCTGGAGCAGCAGAATTGGTAGCGGAAGAAACTCTGAGTATGATTCAGAACCTGGTTGCTCAAAAAAAAAGGCTGAGTCAGAGCATGGCAGCGACTATCGACAGAAACCGCCGACTGTTGTTGCAGATCAGAAAAGAGCTATTGCGTTATCGACCGCAGGAACGCATCGAAGAGAGACGTCTTTTTTTGGATATCATTAACGAACGGTTGGTTCGGGCGTTAATGGGGCAACTTAAAAGTGAGCGACAGCAATTAATCAATATTAAAACCCGGATTGAAGCCATGAGTCCGGTAAATGTACTTAAAAAAGGCTATGTTCGGGTGACGGATAACTATGACAAGTCCGTTGTTTCGGTCGCCGGTTTACAGGTTGATCAGCCGGTGACGCTCCACTTTGTGGACGGTCAGGCCAAAGCAAGGATTCAATCCACGAAGGAGACTAGATAATGGCAGTTAAAAAACTGAAAACAAAAATGAATCGTTTGGAGGCCATTGCCGAATTATTGGAAGGTGATGAGCTGGAAATCGAAGCATCCATGAAGCTTTTTGAAGAAGGAATGAAGCTCATTAATGAGTGTAACGCAGATTTGGACACCCTGGAAGGAAAAATAACCATCATGATTGATGGCGAAGAAAAAGAATTCGAGGGGAGTTTGGAGGTATGAGTGGGTTCAAAATTCAGCTAAGGGATCGGGTAGCAAGAATCAATGAGGAGCTTGGAAAAGTTTTTCAACAGAATCTGGATACACCAGAAGTAATTATCGAAGCCATGAAATATAGCCTGTTTGCCGGAGGAAAAAGACTGCGTCCGATGTTAATGATGGAAACCTGCCAGGCTCTTGAAGGGGATGTAGAGGTAATCAAGCCGCTGGCCATGGGGATTGAGATGATCCATACCTATTCGTTGATCCATGATGATTTGCCAGCCATGGACAATGATGATCTGAGACGGGGCAAGCCGACTAATCATAAGGTGTATGGCGATGCCATGGCCATTCTGGCTGGAGACGGGCTGTTGAATTATGCAGTTGAAATCATGCTACAGGGCACCCAGGGACTTACGGGAAGAGCGTTGACAAATTATCTTTGTGCCATGAAATGTATCATGGGGGCTTCCGGTATTCTGGGAATGATTGGCGGTCAGGTGGCCGATATCCTCAGTGAAGACAAGGTTATCGGGCTCGATGAAATGGACTATATCCATTTGCACAAGACGGCGGCCTTGCTGGAAGCCTGTGTCCAAAGTGGCTGTATTATCGCCGAAGCTGAACCAGCCACCCAGGGACGACTGATCAGCTATAGTCACCGAATTGGGTTGGCTTTTCAGATTGTTGATGACATTCTGGATATTGAAGGTAATGAGGCCGATCTGGGCAAACCCATCGGTAGTGACGAGAAAAATCATAAATCCACCTTTGTGTCACTCTACGGGTTGGAGGCTTCAAAAATCAGGGTTGACGAGTTGGAAGCGGAAGCCATCGAACTGCTTAGACCAATTGGCGAACGGACTGTTTTTCTTCAGGAATTAGCCAGCTATATCTGCCATCGCCGAAAATGAAATCCAAGTTTTTAGAATCACTCCAAAAGATGTTTAAGTTGGTTAAAAGATAATTGGAAAAAGGAAAAAGACCCATGAAAAGAGGAAAAATTGAAAGAACGTTTAGATAAATTATTGGTGAGCCTGAATTATTTTGATACCCGGGAGCGGGCTAAAAAAGCCATTATGGCCGGGTTAGTTCAGGTCAATGACCAGGTCAGGGACAAGGCTGGCGATCTGGTGGACACTGAGGCGATGATTCAGGTCAAGGGTAGCGATCTGCCTTATGTCAGTCGGGGCGGTTTAAAACTGGAAAAGGGACTGGCAGTCTTTGATCTGGAGGTGGCAGGAAAAGCCTTTATCGATATTGGCTCATCCACCGGAGGTTTTACCGATTGCTTGCTACAAAATGGTGCTACAAAGGTGTACGCAGTCGATGTCGGTTATGGACAGCTGGACTGGAAGTTGCGCACCGATTCCCGGGTTGTTTCCATGGAACGAACCAATTTTCGCTATTTGACAACCGAGAATATTTCAGAACTGGTCGATGGTACCGTGATGGATGTCTCATTTATTTCAATAACCAAATTGATTCCGGCGATCAAATTGTTTATGAAACCTGGAGCTCGGGGGATCTGGTTGATTAAGCCGCAATTCGAAGCAGGACGGGAAAGAATTGGTAAAAACGGTGTTATCCGGGATAAAAAGGTGCATGAATCGATTTTGCTTGAAGTGATGACTGCCATCGAAAAGCAGGGATTTTTGATCAAAGGTCTGGACTTTTCTCCGATACAGGGGCCTAAAGGCAATATTGAGTTTTTAGTTTTTGTTGAAAATACCGAACCCGAGATTGAGGGAAACTGGGCATCACTGATTCATCAAGTGGTAACCATCGCCCATGAAAGTTGCAAAAAAAAGAAAGAACCCCAGGACGAATAGGATGTGAGTACGATTGGAAGCTGAATTTAAAAACTTTAAGGAAATCGGTATTTATCTCAACATGGATAAGCCGGACAGCCCTGCTTTGGCAGAAAAATGCATCGGTTATCTAATCCAGCACGGCTTTAAAATAGCCCTACTGGAAGGCCAGATAAAATATCCCCATGAATGTGTTATTTATTATCCTAAAAACCTTTTTTACCGAAAGCCGGATTGTATTCTGGTGCTGGGCGGGGATGGCACGCTTTTATTTGTAGCACGGAAAGTTTGTTTTTATTCGATACCAATTTTTGGCATTAATCTGGGTAAATTGGGTTTTCTTACCGAAGGCGAGGCGGGTAATTATGAAGAGGCGCTTAAGAATTTAACTTCTGGAGATTATTACATCGAAGAACGGATGATGTTAAGTTGCAGCATCAAAAAAGAAAATGAAAGCGCCTGCTTTTATATGGCATTAAACGATGTTCTAGTTAAGAGTCGGGGCTTTCGAATGATGGATATTGAAGCCCGGGCTAACGGCTCAACTATTGACAAATTTCGGGCTGATGGGTTGATTATCGCCACTCCCACCGGATCCACCGGTTATTCTTTGGCTGCTGGAGGGCCAGTGGTGTCACCCCAGGCGAGAGTGATGATTCTTAACCCGATCTGTCCCCATCGACTTCATGACCGATCTTATATTTTGCCGGAGGATGAGGTCATCAAACTGGAATTCGGAGATCGTGAAAAAGACATTATGGTTACCTTTGATGGACAGACCACCGTTTCGATTTCACCACAAGATGCGGTTAAGGTCAAAAAGGCCACCTATTGCACCCGGTTGATTCGGCTCAACCAGATGAGCAGTTATGACCGGCTACGAATCAAGCTTTCCAGTGAGTATTAAAAAATCAAAAGGCAAAAATAACTAACACGACAACAGGTGGCGATCTTGACAAACTTTGGAGAAAGAAGGGAAAGACATGAAAGTATCGAGACAATTAAAAATTATTGAAATCATTGAAAATAATCTCATCGAAACTCAGGAAGAGTTGGCCCAGGCATTGAAAGATGCCGGGTTTCCGGTAACCCAGGCCACCATCTCCCGGGATATTAAAGAATTGAAGCTGATCAAAGTGAGCAGTCACGATGGTATTCAGCACTATGCCCCATTAAAGGACATTGGTACTATTTATAATGAACGGGTTACGGCAGTTTTTAAGGAGTCGGTGCTTACGATTGACTATGTGGAAAACACCATTGTCCTGAGAACCCTGCCAGCCATGGCCCAGGCAGCGGCTCTGGCCATTGACTCAATGGATTGGAGTGAGATTGTTGGAACCATTGCCGGAGATGATACCATTTTTGTGTTGGTTCGCAATCGGGATATGGTTGGAGAAATTGTCGGTAAATTTAAAAAGTTGATGAAATAGGGAGGGACTGATGCTGAGAAATCTTGTTGTTAACGACTATGCGCTGATTGATCATCTGGTGGTGGATTTTCATCCAGGTCTCAATGTGATCACCGGAGAAACCGGAGCCGGAAAATCCATTGTCATTGACGCTTTGACATTGGTTCTGGGTAACCGCGGTAATAAGACCAACATCCGTCAGGGCAAGGGCAAGATGACGGTACAGGGACTTTTTGATGTCAGTGACCAGCCAGCTCTGATTCAAAAATGCGAAGCATATGGTATCCCCATGGAGGATGGTCAGTTGATTTTAATCCGTGAAATCGATGATCGGGGTCGTAATATTTGCCGCGCCAATGGTCTGATTATCACCGTCACCCAATTAAAAGCAATCGGTGATGAGCTCATTGATATCCACGGCCAGCATGAACATCAATCCTTGTTCAAAAGGGAGAATCATCGCCAGCTACTGGATGCCTTCGGCGGCGAAAAAAGCCGAAAATATCGGGATCAGATAGCTGCTGCGGCAGGCGAGATTAAACGGATTCACGAGTTGATTGCAGAATTGGAAACAAATGAACGTGAGTTGGAGCGAGAAAAAGAAGCCTTGCAGTTTGAAATCAATGAAATTGAAGCGGCGGCTCTTGTTGTTGGTGAAGATGAAGAACTGGAAGGGGAAAAACGGATTCTGGAAAACCGGGAACGTCTTTTTACACACACCAGCAGAGCCTATGAATTGCTAAGAGGAGAAAACGCCGAGCA
Source organism: Acetobacterium sp. MES1 (assembly GCF_002237635.1). Classification (NCBI taxonomy): domain Bacteria; kingdom Bacillati; phylum Bacillota; class Clostridia; order Eubacteriales; family Eubacteriaceae; genus Acetobacterium; species Acetobacterium sp. MES1. The sequence continues at coordinate 154,197 of NZ_MJUY01000025.1, read as the reverse complement.
GCCCCCGATTCTTGATGCCCTTAGTCTACTGGCGGCAAGTATGACTGAAATTGCCAAAATAGACACAAGTTTTGAGGAACGTCTGGAGACGGTTAATGGCATTTTAAGTGAAACAGAAAATCTTTCGTTTGAAATCCGTTCATATCTCGAAGATATGGAGTACAGCTTGGGTGATTTGGATGAGATTGAAACCCGACTAAGCATCATTGCCAAGTTGAAGCGGAAGTATGGTCATGATATTACCGAAATTCTTTGCTACGCCAGAGAGAGCAGCATTCGTTTAAAAAACCTGTTGAATCGGGATGAAAATCTGCAGAAATATTATCAGGAATTAAGCGGTCTTCAAGATAATTATAATAAGATCAGTAATAATCTCTATCAATTGCGTTTAAAAACAGCCAGTGCGCTGAAAAAGGCCCTTGAGAATGAGTTGGCGGAGTTAGCTATGGAAAAGACTCAGGTTGAGATTTCAGTGGAACATGATCCGGAGCGGGTCAGTGTCCATGGTCAGGATCTGGTGGAGTTTTTAATATCTGTCAACCCGGGTCAGGCACCCAAACCACTCGGGAAGGTGGCCTCAGGAGGGGAAATATCCCGAATTATGCTGAGTTTAAAAAGTATTTTCGGAAATCTGGATGCCATTGAAACGATGGTGTTTGACGAAATTGATACCGGGATCAGTGGTCGAACTGCCCAGGTGGTAGCCGAAAAAATTCAGGCCCTCAGTGTTACGCCACCCAGAGGCCGACAGATTATTTGCATTACCCATCTGCCCCAGATTGCGGCGATGTCCGACCAGCATTTTATGGTGCAAAAGCTTGCGCAGAATGAGGGGGTAGAGGTACGATTTTTACCCTTGGATGAAAAGGGTAAAAAAGAGGAGCTTTCCCGAATGCTGGGTGGCGCAGAAGTAACCCGAAAAACCTGGGAACATGCCCAGGAAATGCTGGAATTAAGCCAAAAAATAAAAAAAACGAAAAAAAGTAAAGAAGACAAAATATTATCTTAACATTTGATTGGTTATTAGATAGAATAAAGATTGTTAAAAATATATTTATTTAAGGAGATATAAATTGGAAAGAAAAGTACCCATCGGGTTGTCTAACAAACACATTCATGTATCACAGGCAGATTTAGAGGTATTATTTGGTAAAGGCTACCAATTAACACCAATGAAAGATTTATCACAACCAGGTCAATATGCCGCCGAAGAAAAAGTAGATGTGGTTGGACCAAAAGGAACTTTAAAAGGAATTCGTATTTTGGGACCCGTTCGACCAGAAACCCAATTGGAAGTTTCTGTTGGCGATGGTTTCTGTTTAGGTATTCAAGCACCACTTCGTAATTCCGGCGATATTGCAGATACGCCTGGCGTTAAAATTGTCGGACCAGCTGGCGAAGTCGAAATTGCTAAAGGTGCCATCGTTGCAGCCCGACACATTCATATGAGTCCAGAAGAAGGCGCAGCATTTGGCTTGAAAGACAAAGATATTGTTTCGGTAAAATTAGATGGACCTCGAGGTTTGATTTTTGACAATGTCCTGGTACGGGTTCACCCAGAATTTAAATTAGACATGCATCTTGATGTTGAAGAAGGAAATGCTGCCGGAGCTAAAAACGGTCAATTGGCAACAATTCTTTAATTATGATTGCACCAAACCCAATCGCATTTACTGCATTTGGCTTTGATGTCAGGTGGTATGGGGTTTTAATTGCCTCGGCATTACTGATCGGATTGTTCATCGGGATAAAACGGGCACCCAAATATGGGCTTGATCCTGAGATCATTATGGATTTCTTTTTGTATATGACCCCAGCGGTGATCATCGGAGCCCGGCTTTATTATGTCATCTTCAGTTATGACTATTATCTGGCCCATCCGGAAGAAATCATTGCGACCTGGCATGGTGGGTTGGCTATTCATGGCGGCATTATTGCTGGCATCATTGTGGCTATTATCTTGTGTCGGGTTAAAAAGATCAGTTTTTTTGCGCTGGCCGATGTTTTGATACCGGCGCTGCCCTTAGGTCAGGCGATTGGGCGCTGGGGGAATTATTTCAATCAGGAAGCCTATGGTTCGCAAACCGATTTGCCCTGGGCCATTACGGTCAATGATGCTGCTCTGGGAATCATCAGGGTGCACCCGACTTTTCTGTATGAATCGGTCTGGAATCTGCTGGTTTTTGGTTTTATCTTTTTCTATGAAGACAAAATTAAAAAGGTCGACGGCGAATTACTTTTTGTCTATCTTGGCCTGTATTCCATCGGGCGTTTTTTCATTGAAGGCCTGAGAACCGACAGCTTGATGTTTATGGGGCTGAGAACTGCTCAACTGATCAGTTTGGCATTGGTGGCAATAGGCATCGGCGGGCTTTGGTATTTGCGCAAAAATGAAGATCGCTTTGTGAATTCGATGATTAGAAAAAAATAATTTTAGTACTAAGATAAAAAGACTATCAGCGATAAACGGATAGTCTTTTGTCTTTTTTGCACAGCGAGACGCAACATCGATTGCCGACATCAGGACAATCGGTTCATCCCCCGATACTGAATCGCTTCGGATAAATGGTTGACTTGAATGGTTTTGGATCCATCTAAGTCGGCAATGGTACGGGCTAACTTTAAAATCCGATGGTAGCCACGGGCACTGAGTTTCATCTTGGTATAGACATTTTTCATCAGGTTTTCTTCAGCTGGGCCAAGTTTACAGTAAATCTCCATAAGTTTTGGCGTAAGCTGGGCATTATAAAAAATATCCAAATTCTGATAGCGTTGATTTTGTCGTTCACGGGCAGCATCGACCCGTTTTTTGATAACAGAAGAACTTTCACCCTTGGGTTTGGTCTGAAGCTCATCGTAGGTGGTGCTGGGAATCTCCACAAAAATATCCAGTCGATCCAGCAATGGTCCGGATATTTTGCCTTGATAGTTTTTAATCTGCTGGGGCGTGCAAATACATTCATGGGCTGGGTCTGTGAGATAACCGCAGGGACAGGGGTTCATTGAAGTGATCAGGGTAAAACTGGCCGGAAAAGTCAGCGAGGCGTTGACCCGGGAAATCGTCACCTCCTGATCTTCAATCGGCTGACGCAACACCTCCAGAGCCGATTTTTGGAATTCTGGCAGCTCATCGAGAAAAAGCACCCCCAGGTGGGCCAGTGAAACCTCACCAGGCTTGGGGATTCGGCCACCACCAACCAGTGAAACTTTAGAAATGGTATGGTGGGGAGAGCGAAAAGGACGTTGACTGATGATGGCATTATTTTTCAGGAGTCCGGAAATGCTGTGAATCTTGGTGATCTCAAGCGCTTCGTCCAAGGTGAGATCCGGCAGGATGGAAGGAAAACCTTTAGCCAACATGGTTTTTCCCGACCCTGGAGGTCCGCTCATCAGACAGTTGTGAGCCCCGGCGGCGGCAATTTCTAACCCCCGTTTGGCCAGATCCTGACCCCGGATGTCAGAAAAATCGATGCTATGACAGCTGTTTTCCACATTCAGGAGCGTCTTGCGATTGATCATAAAGGGGTCGATGACGAGTTCCTGTTTTAAAAAGGAAACTGCTTCGTGAAAATCTTTTACGGGATAAACGTTCACATTCTGAACCACCGCTGCTTCATGACGGTTATCAAATGGCACCAGAATGTTGGCAATGCCAGCTTCTTTAGCCGCCAATACCATCGGTAGCACCCCATTAACGCTTCTAATTTCGCCGCTGAGGGATAATTCTCCGATAACCAAAAAGCTCTCGGGATGATCCCAAGTCAGTTGCTCTGAAGCAGTCAGGATGCCCAGAGCAATGGCCAGATCAAAGGCTGGACCTTCTTTTTTCAGATCGGCTGGAGCGAGGTTAACGGTGATTCGTTCCATCGGATATTTGAAACCATTGTTTTTGATGGCCGAAAAAACCCGATCCTTGGATTCTTTGATGCCTGCATCCGGTAGACCGACCAGTGAATATGCGGGCAGACCCCGGGAAATATCAATTTCGACTGTGACAATAACGCCATTAACACCCAGTAATCCGCTACTTTTTATCTGTGATAACATACAAAGTTTACCTCCAACTTATTATGGACATTATACCGGAAATAAACGTAAAAATATAGAGAAATAATTAGATGGTTATGGTATTATGATAAAACAAGTTGAAAAATAAAAAGGAGGTGCCCATGGAAAAAACGACAAAGGGAACCTTATATGTGCTCATTGCCATGATGTTATTCAGCACCGGTGGGTTGTTTATCAAGCTGATCAATGCGAATGCTTTTACGATTACATTTGGACGGGCAATCATAGCGGGTCTTATTTTTTTGCCCATGATTCAATGGAAGAAAATCAAATTTTCGAAATATTATGTTGGTTTGGTGGTCTCCTACTGTTATTTATGCATGATGTTTGTACTAACAACAAAGATTACAACGGCAGCTAATGCCATTATTCTTCAATGTACGGCACCACTATGGCTTTACTTGTTTTACGTGGTCAAAGGGAAAAAAATAACAAAGCGTGATTTGATTCCACGACTGTTTATCTTACTGGGGATCATTCTAATACTAAGTGCGGCTGATGGTGGAAACCCCTGGGGTGATCTGCTGGCTTTAACCAATGGGATTGCCTATGCGGCAGTTCAGTATTTACTGGACAAAGACTATCCCATATCGGATGCTTCAATTGTGGGGTTAAACAACCTATGGTTGAGTTTGATCATTCTGTTAACCATGTCCAGTCAGCTGGACTTCACCGGCATCTCAGTTTATGGTTGGTTGGGCTTGATTTTTCTGGGTGTTTTTCAGATTGGTATTGCTTATCTCTTTTTATCAGGGGGGGTGCGCCTGATTTCACCACTGAAAGCCTCGATTCTATCATTGGCCGAACCCATACTCAATCCGATTTTTGTGTTCTTTTTTGTGGGAGAAACGCCATCATTTCTTTCGTTAATCGGTTTTGCGATCATTCTGATGGGGATTGGTCTGACAATGGTACCCCCTAAGACGCATCTAAGCGAGATTAATGAGTAACTCAAAATATCAAAGATTAAAAAACCACAACGCATTTTGCAGTTGTGGTTTTTTAGGTTGAAATTCAGATTGATTATTCCGGTTGAGCTGCACTTTGCGGCTTGGGTTTAATAAAGAGAAGAGCGATCGCAATGGCTGCAAAAGTGATCATTGAAACATAGAAAGGAAATTTAATATTAACCATCATGTCAACGCCCATAACTCCGGCTAAAAGAGCGAAGAAATAAGCTGAACAGAATCCACCGACATTCATGGATGCCATGACAATTCCCGAGGCGGTGGGCATCTGGCTGGGATGGACGGCTGCGCCCAAATTCATGAAGATGCTTGGCATGATAAAACTTAAACCAATACCGGCAATCGTTGTACCAATGTACATAAAGGCAATGGAATTTCCTAGACCAATACTGACCATGGCGACAGCTATTAAAGCAACGCCTACTGGCATGGTATTGCTTTTGAAAATCCCGAAGACTTTCGCAAAAATTAAACCTCCCAGCATTCCGCCGACTGTGAACATTGTCAAGACAAGAGCAGCATCTCCAGCAGTTCCCATACCACCGGCAGCGATAATTGAAGACATGTTAACCAGCATCGGGTAAATCAGAACCATCAAGAAGAAAATTAAACCGGCAAAAGCAAACACGGCCCCGGGTAATTTGGGCTTTGCTTCGCCAACTGCTTGAACGGGAGCTTTTGCTGGCTCAGGCAGGAACAGAATAATCACTAAGGTTATAATCCCTAATCCGTGAACTAAAAACGCATATTCCCAGGAAATTGTCGCCGCAAAACCACCGAGTAATTGGAAAAGGATTCCTCCTACGTTACCAACGACACCGCTAAGGCCCATCATTTGAGCCCGTACCTCACCATCAAAGAAAGCGATAATCAGTGCGGCTCCCAAAGGCGTAACAATCCCGAGTCCAATACCGAAGATGGCACGAACGATCAGAATCGCTGTAAAGCTGGAGGCGGTCATAAAATAGGGGGCTATACCACCACCGATAAAGAGAATCATACCAATGATTAACAGCGTTTTGTATTTGACAACACCACCAGCAAGACGACCAGAGATCAGGGTGGCCGGAACGGACATTAATACCGCCAGAGTAGAAACAAGCAACAGGGATGTAAATGGAACATCCGGGAAGGCCGCAGCGATACTGGCGATAGCCGGTGTGATGGTACCAACCCCCATTTGGACAAAGAAAACCGATAATACTGCAATTTTTAGGAACGTATTATTTTTCATAATTTCACCTCTTCTAAAAGATATCTCCCTGGAATCAGACCAGGATGTTTAAAGTTTACCCAGCCCCGATTTTCGAGATGGGTATGTAGCCAGTCAGCCGCGAAAAATAACATGATTAGTTAGGATTCAAATGTCATTTAAACGTTTGCTGTTTGGCTTGGTTCACAACGGATAATAGCAAGGGGGTTATAACATGCGTTTTTTAAATCCTCCTTCTTAAATTGGTGTGCGAATCACCCCCAAAAGCACTATTTTCAATCACTGAACCGAAAAATAGTTCGATATAGCTAAGATAGTGGTTCAGTGATCAATAAGTTATACAAGTACAATATTAGTTACGTTTAAGCGTATGATGATAATAGCATGCAAAATCGGGAATGTCCAGCATTATTTACATTAAAAGTGAATAATTACGAAAATATATAGAATTTTACACATTTATAAACGTTTAAAACATGAATTATAAAAATTTTACAGTGATGAGTGGAGCGTTAAAATAGTGTGTTGACGTTATGTAGTTCAAATATTAATTGAAGTTAAAAAAAGCGGGAGAAAGAGTATAAAAAAACAGCGCCATGTTAAGCATGACGCTGTAAGGATACCGGAGAAGCCAGAAAAAATGATACGATCAGACAATGTTAAAATTTTTTTCGATTCGCACGGTAAACATTTTTTCGATTTCGTAGGATTCGCTAATTATCTGTTTGATAAGATTGGGATCAAGACCCATATTGTTCAGCAATAGATGAATACTGGAGTTAATGAAATCTTGAGAAGAACAATCAATAAGCCCGGCATCATAAGCAAGATTAATACCTTGTGTAGCACCGGCGCTGGCGAACGCAATAAAGGCAATCTCAAAGTCGCTGTAGTGAAGGTCGCAGCTTTCAGCCAGATTGCGGTAAAAATCGGTGACCACACTTTGTTCCTTGTAAAGAACATTTTCTCCCAGTAAATCGTAGTAAAATCGACTGAAATTTTTATTGAATCGCATATTGTTGTTCAATACCCGCCACTCAACGGCGGTTTGAAGTAAAAGGGTTGTTTCGAGCCCTAATTTGTAAAGATTTTCGGTAACCTTCGCTTTGATAGTCGACATGAGTTCGTTATATAATTCAATTCCAAGGCCGCCTTTTGAACCATAATAATAATTGATCAGACCAACATTCGCCCCGGATTCTTTGGCAATCTTCAGGCAGGTGGTACTGGTATAGCCATATTCATAAAATAAGGCTTTAGATGCCTCATAAATCTTTTCCTTGGTTTCTTTACCAACCTTGTATTTTCCCATTTTATACTCTCTATTTCTATATTTTAATTCTGTGTAAAAATGCGTAAGATATAGCTAAAGCATACCATATTTCTTTGTGAAAAACAAGACAAAGGAAGCTAAAAAAACTTTCTTGATTTAATTGCGTTGTTAAGACAGGGCATTTAGCGTTTAATTCTGAACTAACCATTGGTGGTTCAATGCGATGGCTTTGCGAACCTGCTCTTCGGCTGGTCCGCCAATAATATTTCGTTGGTTGACACAGACATTCAGATCGATGGCAGAAAAAATGGATTCATCAAAAACCGGTGAGACACTCTGGTATTCTTCCAGGGTTAGTTCATCGAGGCTTTTTTGCTGTTCCAGCGCAAAAAAAACTAATTTGCCAATGATTTCGTGGGCATCACGAAAGGCGATCCCGTGCTTAACGAGCCAATCAGCGGCATCGGTGGCGTTGGAAAATCCGCCGGCGGCTGCCTTTTTCATCGTTTCCTTATTAACGGTCAGGGTTTTGATCATTTTGGCAAAAGTGATCAGACAGATCTTAATGGTATCATAGGTATCGAATACTGGTTCCTTATCCTCCTGCATGTCCTTATTATAGGCCAGGGGAATCCCCTTCATGGTGGTCAGCAGGCCCATCAGGTTGCCATATACCCGGCCAGTTTTACCCCGCACCAGTTCAGCGATGTCCGGATTTTTTTTCTGAGGCATGATGCTACTGCCAGTACTGAAGGCATCATCGAGGGTGATGAAATTAAACTCGCTGCTGCACCAGAGGATGATCTCTTCCGAAAAACGGCTGAGGTGCATCATTAAGACGGAGGCTGCTTCAAGGAAATCAAGACAGAAATCCCGATCCGAAACGCCATCCAGACTGTTCAGGGAAACAAAGGCAAAGTCCAATTCTGCGGCAACTGCAGATCGATCCAGTGGATAGGTAGTGGTTGCCAAAGCACCGGAACCCAGCGGTAAGGTATCTGCCATCGCTTTAACCTGGGTCATTCGGATCATATCCCGCTTGAACATTTCCACATAAGCCATCAGATGATGGGCAAAAGTAATGGGTTGGGCCCGTTGCAGATGCGTATAGCCGGGCATGATAGTGTTGGTATGGTCATCAGCCAGATCGAGCAGGGTCAGAATCAGGTTGCGAATTAGAGACTTGCAGTCATCGGCAATCTCCTTGACATAGAGGCGCATATCGGTCGCCACCTGATCGTTGCGGCTTCGGCCGGTATGGAGTTTTTTGCCGACGTCACCAATTCGTTCAGTCAAAATGGCTTCGACATTCATATGAATATCTTCCATTGATACCGAAAACTCAACGTTTCCGGCTTCGATATCGATAAGAATGGTTTCTAACGTTTTGATGATCAGTTCAGCCTCGTTGGGATCAATAATATTTTGTTTTCCAAGCATTCGGGCATGGGCAATACTTCCAGTGATGTCCTGTTTGTACAGGCGTTGATCAAAGGATATGGACGAGTTGAAATCATCAGTTAAAAGGTCGGTTTTTTTAGAAAACCGACCTCCCCACATTTTTTTCATTATATTCTATTCCCCTTTTTCTTCGCGGCTGAGTCGCATTAAAGCACGAACCTTAAGCGGTAAGCCAAATAAATGGATAAATCCTTCAGCGTCCTTATGATCATAAAGATCACCAGTAGTAAAGCTGGCAATTTCGGCATTGTAGAGTGAGTAAGGTGAGGTCACGCCAATGAGAATAATATTGCCCTTATATAACTTTAAACGAACATTTCCGGTAACCGTTTTTTGGGTTTCATCGACAAAGGCTGTTAAAGCTTCCCGCAGCGGTGTAAACCACTCGCCGTTGTAGGCCAGTTCAGCAAATTTAACGGCTGCCTGTTGTTTAAAGCCAAAGGTTTGACGATCAAGACACATATGTTCCAATTCTTCATGGGCTTTGTAAAGGATTGAACCGCCGGGAGTTTCATAAATTCCCCGGGATTTCATCCCTACCACCCGGTTTTCAATGAGATCAACGACACCAATGCTGTGACGGCCACCAATAATATTGAGTTGTTCAAGCAGTTCCCGGCCCGTCATTTCTACACCGTTTAGTCGGACGGGAATTCCCTGTTCAAAGTCAAGACTGACAATTTCAGCTTCATCCGGCGCTTCTTCCAATGGGGTGGTCATTTGCAGTAATTTTTTATACTGTGGTTCCAGGGAGGGATCTTCCAGTTCCAGACCTTCATGGCTCATATGCAGAATATTTTTATCCCGGCTGTAGCTGTTGCTGATCGACATCGGTACCTTGATATCATGCATGACACAATAGTCCATGGCATCTTCCCGGGACTTGATATCCCAAATTCGCCAGGGGGCAATGATTTTTAACTGTGGTGCTAAAGCACCAATGGTCAATTCAAAACGAACCTGGTCATTTCCCTTGCCGGTGGCACCGTGACAGATGGCTTCAGCGCCTTCCAGTTCAGCATATTTTACCAGCACCTTGGCAATCAAAGGACGGGCCAGGGAGGTACCCAACAAGTATTTTTTCTCATAAATGGCATCAGCTTGAAGCGCGGGCCACACATAATCTTCGACGAATTCGTCGGTTACGTCTTCAATATATAATTTGCTGGCACCTGAAGCCAGAGCTCTTTCCTCGAGACCGTCAAGTTCAGTACCCTGTCCCACATCGACACACACAGCAATAACATCATAGTCATAGGTATTTTTAAGCCATGGGATAATGGTTGTGGTATCCAATCCCCCGGAATAGGCAAGAATTACTTTTTTCTTCAATTTTATATCCTCCTGATAATTATCTCGTTGGTATAATCAACTTAATCACATGAATGATTATACAATCATTTCAAGAGAAAAGCAAGTATAAAAAGAAAATAATTCGCATAAATTTATAAATATACATAAAAACGCTTGATTATGCATATAAAAACTAGTATAATACAAAAATAATATATTATATATTTAAGAAACTAACAGACAGACTTCACATATTTTGGTAAAATAAATATTTAAAGAGTTTACTTGGATAGTATAAAAATAGAATACTAAGATTGTAGATAAACCGCATCTCGATTTTTTGTGGGATTGTGTGACCCGGTTTGCCTAAACTCTTACTATTCTTAAACAAAGACATTTAAGAAAGGAAGTAAAATAAAATGATTAAAGCATCTGTTATCGGAGGAACTGGTTATGCCGGACAGGAACTGATCCGTATTTTAATGCGGCATCCTGAAGTAGAAGTGGTGACAATCGGAACCAGAAGCTTTTCCGGACAAAAATTCAGTGATATCTATGGAAACTTTCAAGGTATTACCGATCTCGTTTGTGAAGCAACCGACATCAAAGAATTGGCAGAGAAGTCGGATGTGGTATTTTTGGCGTTACCCCATGGAATTGCATCCAAAACCGTTACGGCAGAGGTACTCACAAAAACAAAGGTCATCGATCTGGGGGCTGATTTCCGGATTAAAGATATCGATGTATATGAGGATTGGTACCAAACCGAGCATTTTAACCATTCATTACTGAATGATGCGGTTTATGGATTATGTGAATTGCATCGGGAAGAGATAAAAAAGGCCCAGCTTATTTCAAATCCCGGCTGTTATACAACCTGCAGCATTTTAAGCCTGGCGCCATTAATCAAAAATAATCTGATTGATACGGGCAGCATTATCGTTGATGCCAAATCAGGGGTAACTGGAGCTGGCCGGGGAACAGTCACCGATTTGATGTACTCCGAGTGCAATGAAACCATCAAGGCTTATAAAATCGGTACCCATCGACATACGCCGGAAATTGAGCAGGAATTGCGGCTATTAAATGGTCAGGATTTTAATATTCTGTTCACCCCCCATCTGGTTCCAATGAATCGGGGCATTCTGGCCTTATCCTATGCTAAATTAACCGCTGACCTGAGTCTGGAAGCGATCAAGGCGATTTACCGTGAATTCTACAACGACGAATATTTTGTCAGAATTCTGGAAAATCGGATGCCGGAAACCCGCTGGGTGAAAGGAACTAATTTTTGTGATATCGGGTTGTCCATCGATCCTAGAACCAACCACGTCATTGTCGTAGGAGCCATTGATAATCTGATTAAAGGAGCCGCCGGGCAGGCGGTACAAAATATGAATATCTGTTTTGGACTGGCTGAAAAAACCGGTATCGACTTTATTGCCGATTTTCCCATTTAAATAAGCATTGACAAATCAGTTAATAATGGTGTGATATAAGAATATAGAGTCCGCACCGACAACAGATTAGCAGTTGGTCGGTATGACAGTTTGGTGAAAACCTGACGGATCAGAGACGATTCATTAAAATACAAGGAGTAAAGACATGAAACTAATAAAGACAGGTGGAGTGACAACACCTCTGGGTTTTAAAACCGGGGGAATCAATTGCGGCATTAAAAAGAATGAAAAAAATGATCTGGCAATGATTTTTTCAGAGGTACCCGGGGCAACCAGCATCATGACAACTACCAATGTTGTCAAGGCTGCGCCGATTCTCTGGTGTAACAAAGCCATGAATAATCCCTACAAGCAGGCAGTGGTGGTCAACAGTGGCAACGCCAATGCCTGCACAGGACAAAAAGGCGAGGAAGCTGTAGCAGCTACAGCCAACAAAGCGGCAGCGGTTTTAGGGGTGCAACCGGAGGATGTGCTGATTGCTTCAACTGGGGTGATTGGGGTGATTTTACCGGTGGAAAAAATTCTGTCTGGGATTGAACTCCTGGGAGCAAAATTGGGAAACAGCCCAGCAGACGGCGACATTGCTGCAAATACGATTTTGACCACTGATACAGTAAAAAAGACCATTGCCGTCGAGGTGGAAATCGGCGGTAAGTCCGTAAAGATCGGCGGCATGGCCAAGGGCTCCGGGATGATTCATCCCAATATGGCGACGATGCTGTCCTTTGTGACGACTGATGCAAATATTGAACCAGCCCTGCTTGATCAGTTGCTAAAAGAAACCACTGTTGATACTTACAATATGATCTCTGTGGATGGCGACACCAGTACCAATGACATGGTAGCGGTGATTGCCAACGGGATGGCTGGAAATCTGCCCTTGCAGGAAAATACCCCGGATTATGAGATCTTTAGAGAAGCTTTTATATATGTACATAAAACCCTGGCAAAAAAAATCATTCGCGATGGCGAAGGCGCTTCCAAGTTTGTGGAAGTGGAAGTTCGTGGGACAAAAACCAAAGATGATGCCCGCAAGCTGGCTAAATCGGTAATCACGTCCAGTCTGGTCAAAACCGCCTTATTTGGGGAAGATGCCAATTGGGGTCGGGTGCTCTGTGCCTTGGGCTATTCCGGGGCTGAATTTGATCCCTTGAAGGTTTCCCTGGTTTTTTCCAGTCAGGCTGGGATGATTACCCTCTTAAACGATGGTGCCCCGATTGCCTTTGATGAAGATGAAGCGAAGAAAGTGCTGTCCGAAACAGATATTTATATTGTGGTTGAAATGGAAGAAGGCGATGAAAAAGCTGTGGCCTGGGGATGTGATTTGTCCTACGATTATGTCAAAATCAATGGCGATTACCGAAGTTAAATAGAAAAGAGTAAATAATGGAAAAATATATTGAAAAGGCCAAGATTCTGATCGAAGCTTTGCCCTATATCCAACAGTTTAAAAAGAAAACCATGGTCATTAAATATGGTGGCAGTTTTATGTATGATGAGGCCAGAAAGCAGTCGGTGATGGATGATATTTCGCTGATGCGTCTGGTGGGCATCCGTTTGATCATTGTTCATGGCGGCGGCAAAGATATTTCCGGAATGCTGAGTGACTTGGAAATCCAGACCGAATTTGTCGAAGGGTTGCGGATTACCAATGAAAAGGTGGTCGAAATTGCCGAAATGGTCTTATCCGGAAAAATCAACAAGGAAATTGTCCAGCTGCTTCAGAACCGTGAAATGAATGCTGTCGGCCTTTCAGGAAAAGATGGCGGGATGATCAAGGTGAAGAAGAAATTTGTTAATAATCTGGACATCGGTTTTGTTGGGGACATTATCCGGGTTGATAACCGGCTCTTGAATACTCTGTTAAAAGACGATTATCTGCCGGTGATTGCGCCGATTGGCACGGATAAAACCGGCCAGAGCTACAACATCAATGCTGATCATGTAGCGTATGCCATTGCCAAAGCAGTTAAAGCTGAAAAGCTGATTTATCTAACCGATACCGATGGGGTCTATATGGATCCGGACAATCCGGATTCGATTATCAGACGGTTGTTTGCTGAAAATGTGCCCAAACTGATTGAAGAGGGGATTATTTCCGGCGGGATGATTCCCAAGGTGGAAAACAGTGTCGATGCTCTGAATCAGGGGGTCAATTCGGTACATATTTTAGATGGGAAGGTGGAACATTCAATGCTACTGGAATTGTTCACAGCCGCTGGAGTCGGGACGATGATTCGTCGTTCTATTATATAAGGAGGACAATATGGATTTAATAACACGAGGAAGCAATGTGATCATGGAAACCTATAAGCGTTTTCCATTGGTTTTTGATAAGGGGCAGGGTTGTATTTTAACCGATAATAATGGCAAAGAGTATCTGGACTTTGTAGCTGGGATCGCAGTTGATGCCTTGGGTCATTCCCATCCGGGTCTGCTGGCAGCAATGCAGGCGCAGATGGAAAAACTGGTTCATATTTCCAATCTTTACTGGTCCGAACCGGGTATTGAACTGGCCGAAATGCTGACCAAGGCCAGTGGCCTGGATAAGGTTTTCTATTGTAACAGCGGGGCAGAAGCCTGTGAAGCGGCTTTAAAACTGTGTCGGGTTTATGGTAAACTTAAAAAAGATGAGGAAGCGGTGGAAATCATTGCCATGAATCAGTCTTTTCATGGCCGAACCTATGCGGCCATCACTGCCACGGGTCAACCCAAATACCAGCAAAATCTGGAGCCTTTGATGCCGGAGATTTATCATGTGCCTTATAATGATATCGAGGCACTAAAGGCGCTGATCAGCCCCAAAACCTGTGGGATTATTTTAGAACCGATTCAGGGCGAAGGGGGAATCTATCCCGCCGATCCGGACTATTTAAAAGAGGTTCGAAAGATCTGTGATGAACAAAACATCGTGCTGATTTTTGACGAGGTGCAAACGGGGATTGGTCGTTCAGGAAAATTGTTTGCTTACCAGCAATATGGTGTTGTACCGGATGTGGTGACGATGGCAAAAGGCTTAGGGGGCGGGGTTCCCATTGGTGGCATCATTGCCAAAGACCATGTGGCCGAAGTCTTTACCCCGGGAACCCATGCATCCACTTTTGGGGGCAATCCTTTTGTAACGGCCACCGCCAAATATGTGATTGAAACCCTGACCGCACCGGGATTTTTTGAAGCGGTCACGGAAAAAGGGGATTATCTTAAAGCCCAACTAGAAGCCTTAAAAAAAGAGCATCCGGCTATTAAAGAGGTGCGTGGTATGGGACTAATTGTGGGGGTTCAGATTGATGCCGATTTGGGGGCCATCGTTGCCAAAGCGATGGAAAAAGGCTTGTTGTTGATTACTGCTGGCAGCAATGCCATTCGTTTTGTGCCACCGCTGGTGGTTGCCAAAGCCGAAATTGATCAGGCGGTGCAGATTTTTGCTGAATGTTTATAGAAATAAAACGGGGCGATCCGCCCCGTTTCAGACTGTCAAAAAAGATAACCTAGTACCGACAATTGTTACATCATGTTGTGACCTAGGGGTCAGACCCTACGCATCGGAGCGGACACGGCATCGCCTGTCCGATTCTGCGCGCAGGCAACGAGCCAATCATAAGCTTGCTTATAGTTGGCGACTGCCCGCGACCAATGCGAAAGGAGCGTAGCGGATTTCGCATGGTGCAGCGAACAACAGATTAACAATTGGTCGGTACGGTAGTTTATCGACAACCTCAAACGGGGCAATCCGCCCCGTTTTTTTACTGTTTTTTTAGCAAGATAGTCGCTTTGGTGCCCTGATTGATTTCGCTGGTGATGATCAGTTTGCCGCGATGAATGCTGACGATGCTGTCAATGATCGATAATCCCAGGCCCGAACCGCCAGTGGCCCGGGAACGGTCACTGCTGATGCGGTAAAAACGTTCCTTGATTTTGTCAAGCTCGGCGGCGGGGATTCCACAACCGGTATCGCTGACAATGATTTCATTAGTGGTTTTACTATGGACGCGACAGCTCAGGGTGATGGTTCCACCAGTCGGAGTGTACTTGCGGCTATTATCCAGCAGACCGCGAATCGCCTGGATCAGCAGGCCTTCATTACCCCGGACAAAGGCGTGGTCACAGGATTCCATGATGTATTGGTGATCGGGATCAATCATCTGACACTGATAAAAAATCTTTTCCAAAAGCGTCGAAATATCCAGAATAATAAAATCTTCATCAAAATAATTGTTTTCAATTCGCGTAATCAATAATAAATCTTCGACCATCTTATTCATCCCCTGAATTTCATCCCGAATCGCTTCAATTGATTCATCCCGGAGTTGCGGATCATTTTTGCCCCAATCGGATAAAATATCAATATAGCCCTGAATCACCGTTAGAGGAATCCGCAGTTCATGGGAGGCATCCGAAACAAAACGCTTCTGGTTATTAAAAGCGGATTCCAGTTTTTTGATCATCTGGTTTAAAGACATGATCAGCTGATCCAGCTCATCCTTGTTGCCGGTTTCTTCGATCCGCACATTTAAATTGTTTTCGGTGATATTTTTAGCGGTTTCGGAGATTTCAATCAGCGGTTTCAGGGTTTGCTTGGTACCATAAATGCCGATTAGAATTATGGCAATCAGTCCGAGAATGCTGATGGCGATCATCAGAATAAACAGGGTAGTCATGAATACATAACTATCATTGAGGTTTTTGATAATCTGGAGATAGATAATGTCGCCGTCTTCCAGCACATAGTAGGACCCCAGATAATAGTATTCGATCTGGTTGTAGCGCAACGAGTTTACGGTAATGGTTTGATCGTTGTCGTCATTAAAGCTGAACTCGAATAAATGAAAATTATACTTATCGAGGTTTTCAGCAACCAGCAGATCAGTCAGGATTTCGGATGATTGATAGATATTGCCTTGGTTATCCTTGAGTTGATAGGCAATGAGCGAATTATCCTTGACATAGGGATAAAGTTTTTCTGAAATGAATTCCAGTCGTTGGTCAGCTGGTAAGCTGAGTAGGGCGGGCATGTTCTCGTCCAGGGTATTGATGACGTAATTATTAAAGCGGATCATCGTCGCTTTGCTTTCGTTTAAAATAAGTTGCTGGGAGAAAAAGAAAACCATCAAAAACGAAAGCGTTAATACAGCCGTCAAAGCCAGAATAAAAAAGAACACAATGCGATGATATATTTTTAACGGCTTTTTACGACCGGGAATATTTAGCTTATCGAACCACATAGCCCCGCCCCCGAACGGTCTGGATCAGTTTTTCATCAAAATCCCGGTCGATTTTGTCCCGCAGATATTTAATATAAACATCAACAATATTATCACCACCGTCATAATCAAAGCCCCAGACCTTGGTGAGGATCTGTTCCCGGGACTGAACCAGATCGTGGTTCAGGACGAGATAATAAAACAGGTCAAATTCGGTTCGGGATAAACTGATTTCCTGGGATTGGCGCTTAACGCTGAAAGCATCCAGATCGATCTCAATATCTTTAAAAATCAAATGGCTATTTGGTGCGGATTCAGGAGCATTTTTTCGAATATTGGCTTTAACTCGGGCCAACAGCTCGTCAAAATTAAAGGGTTTTGTCACATAATCATCGGCGCCAAGGTCAAAACCGGTTACCACATCATTGGTATCGTCTTTGGCGGTCAACAAAATAATTGGCAGGTGATGATTTTGGCTCTTGATATATTTAAGGACATCATAACCAGAGACCTCCGGTAGCATAATGTCAAGTAAAACCAGATCAAAGCCGGGATGTTGATGATAGGCTTCGATCCCTTCCCGGCCAGTAAACGCCTTAACCGTCTCAAAACCGGCATGCTTAAGCTGCAGTTCAATGATCCGGGATATTTTCTTATCATCTTCAATAATCAGTATCTCTTTCATGGGAACCTCCATAACCAATCGATAAATAAAAAGATAAAAGTAGTACCGACAATGACCCTGGAGTCAGATAGAGTGATCATCGATAAGTGTCAGGTCGGTACGGTTGGTTTCGATTATCTTAGAATAATATCATATTTTCCTTGTTTTATATAGCTTTAAGATTTTGGCTCTATAATTAATCTGTTAACTTATAATCAAAATTCAAAAGGTGGAAGGAGTCGCTTTATGCGTATATTATTTGTAGAAGACGAAAAAAAAATAACCGATGCACTCCAGGAATTATGTAAAATACAAAACATCGATTGTGACATTGCCAACGATGGGGAGGAAGGTCTGTTATTTGCTCTAAACCCTATTTATGATGTCATTGTTTTAGATATTATGTTGCCGATCAAAAGCGGCATTGAAATTTTGCAGCAGATCCGCGACCAGGGCATTAACACCCCGGTTTTGATGCTGACGGCCAAAGGGACTATTGATGACAAGGTCAAAGGTCTGGATTTGGGTGCTGATGATTATCTGATCAAACCATTTTCTGCCAAAGAACTGTTTGCCCGGATTCGGGCCCTGGGCCGTCGTCCTGATCACGGGATCAAGGGCGAGACGATTGTTTTTGAAGATGTCAGCTTTAATACCAAAAAGAATATTCTGCAAACTGAAAGCAAAGAATTCAAGCTGTCAGTTAAGGAAGCGAAGATTCTGGAAATGTTGTTAAAGCGCCCCAATCAGGTGTTTACCCGGGAACAAATTCTGGATCGGGTGTGGGGCTTTGATAAAGAGGTCAATGAAAATAATATTGAAATTTATGTTCATAATCTGCGAAAAAAAATTGTCGATACTCAGGTTAAAATTGATACCATCCGAGGGGTAGGATACACGCTTGGGAAAAAATAGGTTGGAGAGTTAAGTCCCATGTTTAAAGAAATCAAACGCAAGATCACCATGTTTAATACCTTGATTCTGGTTATCTTCATGTTCATGTTTATCTTTCTGCTGGGTTTTTTAGTAAACTGGAGTCTTACGCTTTCCGGAGAAATGTATTTGACTACGGTGGCCAAGGAAATCATTTCAAACAATGGACAAACAACCGCTCAACCGATCAATTCCGGGGATTCGGTTCATGATAAATTTGGTTATCAATTTATTATGTGGGACAGCAGCCATGTTGTAAAATCGATGAAGGTCGAAGACCGTAATCTGATTATGCTGGGGTACGAGTTGGCGATTGAAAAAAAGGATGCTCCGCAGTTCAATCTGCTAATCTCAGACAATGTTGAGTATCGGGTTTATACCTTGCCTTACTCCAATAATTCCAACGACTATGTGCTTCAGGTTTTTCAGCAAATTTCGACGGAGCGATCGATTATTGCCTATGTCATTTCATTTTTGTTTTTAATTGGCTTAGGATCGATTGCGGTGTTGATTCCGATATCTTATTTTTTAGCTGGCAAATCCCTGCAGCCGATTAAAGACACCTTTGAGGATCAGAAGAAATTTATTGCCAATGCATCTCATGAACTGCGAACCCCGCTGACGGTTATTCAAACCAATGTTGAGGTGCTGAAACTCAAAGAGGATGAACAGATCAAGGACAACATGAAGTGGTTAAACAATATTGCCAGTGAAGGGGAAACGATGGCCAAACTCATTTCTGAGTTATTGCTGTTGGCCCAGGCTGAAAATCAGCGCCTGGCTATCGACAAGGAAGTATTTGACATATCCTCGATGTGTCAGCAAATGGTTGAGCTGATGACCGAACTGGCCAACGAAAAGGAAATTGAACTCAGTGAGAATATTTCGCCTGGGATCCAATACCGGGGCGATGAAGAACGACTCAAACAGGCGGTCCGGATTTTAGTGGATAATGCCATTAAATACACACCAGTCGGTGGAAAGGTTCAATTATGTCTGGTTCAGGGAAAGCGCCACCTGGTGATTGAGGTTAAGGATACTGGAATTGGGCTTACGGACGAAGAGAAGGCTAAAGTCTTCAGCCGTTTTTATCGGGTTGACGATGCCCGAAACCGTGAAACCGGTGGTGTTGGGCTGGGTTTGAATATCGCTGATTATATTGTCAAAAAACATAATGGCAAAATAAAAATTGACTCCATCCCCAACAAAGGAAGTACCTTTTCAATTGTTTTGCCAAAAAGTAATCAAAAGCCGGATTCAAAGAAAAACAATATTAAAGGGGATACTCTGCAATAAATGATTTGAAAAAACAACCTGTAACAGAAGTTCAATTTCTTTGTTGGTATTAAGATCATCCCGGTCTTCCAGGATGAACTTAAAAAAAAGAAAGAAATTGGACTTTTTTCGATTATAATAAAATCAACAAATAACTTATAATGAGAAGGAAGAATATGAATATTTTACTTTATCAACCAGAAATCCCCCAAAATACCGGAAATATTGCCAGAACCTGTGCATTGACAGAGACCAATCTGCATCTGATCAAACCCCTGGGTTTTTCATTGGACGAAAAACATTTAAAGCGGGCCGGCCTGGATTATTGGGAGCTTGTCAATGTCAGCGTCTATGACTCCTTTGATCAGTTTCAGGAAAAGAATCCTGATGCCAAACTGTATATTCTGACCACTAAAGCCACTAAGTTTTACCATCAAATTGAGTATGATCAAAATGCTTTTTTGATGTTCGGAAAGGAAACTGCCGGGATTCCCACCGAAATTCATGAAGCCCATCCCGATAATCGCTTTCGTATCCCGATGAGAAATCATGAAAAGGCCCGATCACTGAACTTGTCAAATGCAGTCAATATCGTTTTATATGAGGCGTTACGACAGCATGGCTTTGTGGGTTTGATTTAGGATGCTATTTTCATGAAAATTTCATGAAAATAGCTGAAAATTACATTACTTTACCATAACAGTATGTTATAATTAATTCAATCGAGATCAGGATGGTACACAATGGATCAAACAGGAAGAAAAGAAAAATTCTGGAAATCAAAGTTTTGGAAAAAATACTCGAACTATTTGTTCTTTGTTTTTCTAATCAGTGCAACAGCAATTGTTATCTTAACACAAGTTGATCCGGAAACCTTTTTAAGAACAATTAAACAAGCCAATGTTTATTGTCTCATTTTGGGGATTGGTTGTGTTTTCATCTATTGGATCTTGGAAGCTTATATGCTGCTAAAATTGATGCGGCGGGATAATCCCGATGAGAGCTTTCATTTTGCCTGGACTGTGACCATGGTTGGTCAGTATTATAATTTAATTACCCCCAGTGCCACCGGGGGTCAACCCCTGCAGCTCTATGAAATGTCAAAAAAAAATTATGGAATCGGTTCCGGAACAGCGGTGTTGGTGCAAAAATACGCACTGTATCAGGTAACGGTTACCTTTTTGGCCATCATTGCCACTATTTTTAGCATTACAGCCTTGCACCAGAGCCTGGATGCTGCCAAATGGCTGATTGCCATAGGCTTAATCGTAAACATCGCCGGAGTGGTACTGATCTTTATTCTGGCCTTTAATGCCAATGCTGCCAAAGCGATTATGCTTGGCTGTGTGCGTCTTTTACTGACGCTTCACATCATAAAAAATGCCGAAAAATATTTTGAAAAAGTCAATCACTTTATTAAGGAATACCAGATCGCCATTGATGCCTTAAAAAGCCATAAACTGCAGACCTTAAAACTATTTGTTGTTTCAATCGTGCAGATCCTGGTTTTCTATTCAGTCAACTATTGGGTGTATCGGTCATTGGGTTTGAATGAAACTAATGCGCTGACGATTATTTCCCTGCAAGCGATTCTTTATGTGGCAGTGGCCTTTGTGCCGACCCCAGGAGCCGCTGGCGGGGCAGAAGCAGGTTTTTTATTATTGTTTGGGCCCATTTACGGACCCGGCAATACTGCAGTCGCGATGATTCTCTGGCGTCTGATTACTTTTTATTTCGTTATTCTCTTTGGTGGGATCTATCTTTCGATTCATTCCATCAGAGTTGGCAAAGAGAAGGCAAAGCAAATTGAAGAAGAGTGTGATGATCAAGTTGATAATCTATAGAAAATATTAAACAACAAGGAGATTTCAGTGAGAAAAATTGGAGTTTTGCAGATTATCGATCATGTAGCTGAAATGTGTATTGAAGCCAATACATTTTTATCAGATGATATGATAGAGGGGCTGCGTCGGGCTAGGCAATCAGAAGAATCTGAAAATGGCAGAGAGATTCTGGAAACCATGCTCAGTAATTTTGAAGTTGCAAAAAATAAAAATATCCCCATTTGCCAGGACACTGGCATGGTGGTAATGTTTGTCACGTTCGGTCAGGATCTGATCATCGAGGGTGGTAGTCTTGAAGAAGCCCTCCAGGCTGGCGTCGCCAAAGGTTATGAAGAAGGCTATCTGCGAAAATCCGTGGTTGCCGACCCGTTTATCCGAACCAATACCGGCAATAATACCCCGGCGGTGATCCATTATCAGGTCGTACCTGGTGATGGCTTAAAAATAAAGATTTTACCCAAGGGCTTTGGCAGCGAAAACACCAGTGCTCTGAAGATGCTTAAACCGGCAGATGGGATGGCCGGGGTTAAAGAATTTGTGCTCCAGACCGTGGAGACTGGCGGTCCTAATGCCTGTGCACCAATTGTGGTTGGGGTGGGCGTTGGTGGTACCATGGAAAAAGCGGCGATCATGGCCAAAGAAGCCTTGAGCCGACCCTTGGGTGAACACAATCCACTGGAACATATCGAAGCGCTGGAAGAATATCTGCTTGAAGCCAGCAACGCTTTGGGAATTGGCCCAATGGGACTTGGGGGAATCAACACGGTACTTGGGGTTAACGTGGAAGTCTTTCCGACCCATATCGCCGGTCTGCCGGTGGCGGTTAATATCACCTGTTACGTTAATCGACATGTGGAAAGGGAATTATAAAATGGCTGTTGTAGAGATCAGAACACCTTTAACTAAAAAGGATCGAAAAAAACTAAAAGCCGGTGACCATGTGCGGATTTCCGGGATCATATATACAGCCCGGGATGCAGCTCACAAGCGGATGACTGAAGCGCTGGAAAAAGGTTTGCCTTTGCCGATGGATTTTACTGATGAAATTATATATTATGTCGGGCCCTGTCCTGCGAAACCCGGAGAGATCATTGGCTCAGCCGGACCAACCACCAGTGGTCGGATGGATACGTATACCCCGGAACTGCTGGATCGTGGATTGGCTGGTATGATCGGCAAAGGAAATCGAAGTGAACGGGTCATCAATAGTATGGTAAGTAATGATGCCGTTTATTTTGCCTGTGTCGGCGGTGCCGGGGCCTTATTGCAGGATTGCATCAAATCAGTCGAAATCATTGCCTATGAGGATCTGGGAACGGAAGCAATTCGAAAAATTGAAGTTAAAGATTTTCCGGCGATTGTCGTGATTGACACCAAAGGAACCAATTTATACGAAACTGAAAGAAAAAAATTCGCAAATAAGCTATGGATTTAGTGGGAGGAAACATGAAAAAAGCACAAATGGTTATTGAAACATCATTAAGAGCAGGTGGTACTGATCCGATCTTTCGAATCGCCGGAGAAGCGGCAAACCGTACCAAAGAATTGGGACCGGAAGCCGTTATTAATTCAACCATCGGAGCACTGATGGACGATGATGGCGAATTGGTAACATTCAAGTCAGTGTATGACACCTTAAAAGGCCTGCCGAATCACCTGATTGCCGATTATTCTGGGTTAGCCGGGCAACCGGATTTTTTAGAAAAGATCACGGAAGCCTGTTTTAAAAACTGTAAACCAGAAGGTTATATTCGGGCGGTGGCAACCCCGGGGGGAACCGGAGCAGTCCGCCATTCGTTCTGTAATTATACCGAACTGGGAGATACAATCTTACTGACAGACTGGTATTGGGCCGCTTATGCGACCATTGCCGATGAAAATCATCGCAAAGTCACAACCTTCCCACTTTATAATGAAGCGGGTGGATTCAATTTAGAAGGCTGGAAAAAAAGCATCCTGAAGCTGCTGGAAAAACAGCAGCGGGTATTAACGGTTCTTAATACCCCAGCCCATAATCCCACTGGCTATACCATTTCCCTGGAGGAATGGCAAGCGATCAAGACCTTTGTCACCGAAACCGCCACCGCCCAGCCGACATCTAAAATTATCCTGCTGGTGGATCTGGCCTATATCGATTTTGCTGGCGAAGGGGATGAGGCTCGTCAGTTTATGAAAATGCTGACGGGGATGCCGCATAATGTTTTGACCCTTTATGCCTTTAGTTGTTCCAAGGGTTATACCATGTATGGACTGCGAAACGGCGCCATTCTCTGTGTGGCGCCCACCGCAGAAATTGCCGATGAATTTGCCAATGCCTGCACCTATTCCAACCGCGGTAACTGGTCAAACGGCACCCGGGGAGCGATGGAAACCATCACCAAAATCTTCGGCAATGACGAATTATATAATCAGGCCATGGCTGAGCAGAGCTTCTATAAAAGCATTTTAAGACGTCGGGCCGCTGCTTTCGTGGAGGAAGCCAATAAAATCGGCCTGAAAATGGTTACCTATTGCGATGGCTTTTTTATCAGTATCCCCTGTGATAAACCCCAGGAAGTCAGCAGTCGTTTAATGGAAAATAACACCTTTGTTGTGGCATTGGGAAAAGGTCTCCGTTTTGCACCCTGCGCCGTTTCAGAAGAAAAATGTCGCCGATCACCTCAGCTGATTCTGGATGCCATCAAAGAGGTGGAAGGCCGTTAACTATTGGCATTAATAATATAGGTGGCTGCGAAGCAAATAAGTGCTTCGCAGGCATCTGTTGTTGTGAATTTTGAAAGGAAAAGAGATGAGAGTAAAAATCGTTGATGTTGCCAGAGAGGCAAATGTTTCCGTTGCAACAGTATCCCGAGTTGTTAATAATATTCCGTTAGTAAACGAAGAAACCAAGGAACGGGTATTGGAAGCCATCAAAAAAACCGGATACAAACCCAATGCCATTGCCAGAAGTCTGAAAATTCAGAAAACCAATACCATGGGAATCATGATCCCGGATATTACTAATCCTTATTATACCGAAATCGTCCGGGGCGCCGAAGATGTTTGTGGCATCTATCATTATAATATCATTTTAAGTAATACCGACTTTGATCCTGAAAAAGAAAAAAAATCGCTGAACGTGCTGGTTGAAAAACAATGCGATGGAATTATCTATGTGGGTAAAGATCTCAGTGACGAAATGCAGGCTGAGTTGATTGATGCGCCCAGCGAAGTTGTTTTAGGTTGTATTCCTGATGACAGTGGCGTGCTCAGTGGCGTTTTGATTAATAATGAAACAGCAGCCTATGAGTTGGCGACTGAGCTGATAAAAATGGGCCACAAAAAATTCATGTTGTTCTTTGATGAGTTGGAAGAAGGCTATATTTATCAGGAACGAAAAAAAGGTTTTATTAAAGCCTTTGAAGAAAATAACATCGAATTTGATGACAGCCGCATCTTAAGAGAAAAACTGAGTCTCTCCGGTGGTTACACGATGATGCAGGAAGCCATTAATTCCGGGATCGATTTCACCTGCGTTTTCTGTTTTAATGACCAGACGGCACTGGGGGCGATTCGCTGTGCTGAAGAAATGGGCAAGAAAATTCCTGAAGACATCAGCATCTGTGGCTTTAACAATTTCTGGATTGCGGAATGGACCAGACCGCAGATTACCACAGTAGCTCAGCCGATGTACGATATCGGCGCGATTGCCATGCGGATGCTGATCAAGCTGTGCGAAAAAGATGGCGATCGGACCGTTAAAAATGTTTATGTACCGCATGAGGTTCATATTCGTGGTTCGGTTACTGAGATTAAATAATAGCCGGAGCTTTTATGAAATACATTGATTGGAAAGAAACCGACCCACAAAAGAATCTGGCCTTTGAAGAATATGTCTTTAATCAAATGGATAAAGACGAGAGTTATTTTCTGTTGTGGCAGAACGATAATGCCGTAATTGTCGGAAAACACCAGAACACCATTGAGGAAATTAATCAGGAATATATCAAAGAAAATGATATCAAGGTTGTTCGTCGCCTTTCTGGTGGTGGGGCAGTTTACCATGATTTAGGAAATCTCAACTTCACCTTTATTGTTAATGAAGCGGGTCAGGAACAGTTTGACTTTCAGACCTTTACCCGCCCTCTGGTGGAAGCGCTTAAAACGCTGGGGGTCAATGCAGAATTCAACAGCCGGAATGATCTTGCCATCGATGGAAAGAAATTTTCCGGCAACTCCCAATATGCTAAACGGGGGCGGATTCTCCACCACGGTACGATCCTATTCAATTCAAATCTGGCTACCATTCAGAGTGCTTTGAAAGTAAAGCAGGATAAAATTGAATCCAAGGGGATCAAATCAGTTAAAAGTCGGGTCACCAACATTGTCGACTACCTGGATGAAGACTATACCCTGGAAGATTTTAAAGCAGCGTTGCTAAAAGCGATGTTTGAAAATGACAATTTGGAAATGATCACCCTTTTAGAGGAAGAAATCCAGGCGATTGAACAGTTGAAAACAGAAAAATATGCAACATGGGATTGGAATTATGGAAAATCGCCTCGATATAATTTGCGAAAAGAAAGAAAATGCGACTTTGGTCTGATTACAGTTTTGCTTCAGGTTGAAAAGGGTGAAATCAAAGAGCTTCACTTTTATGGCGATTATTTTGGCAATGGGGACATTCAGGAACTGGAAACGCTGCTGATTGGGGTAAAACCAACCGAGGAAGCGCTGTCAAAGGTTCTCAAAGACATCGCGCTGTCTGATTATATTAATGGATTGGATGTAAAAACTTTACTTGACTTAATACTATATTAAATGCAGCAATTAGGCATCAGAATAGCTGGTCAGCGTGATTGAGTTAAATCATACTGCGTTGACCAGTTTTTTCTATTGAGCCTGAAGAAAGGAAGTTCATTGGAATCAAATATTACACGGCTTAGTTATCATGGCAAAGAATTGATTTTGATTGGGACGGCTCATGTTTCCAAAAACAGCGTCGATGAGGTTCGGGAAACCATAAAAAACGAACAGCCGGATTCCATCTGCATTGAACTGGATCAGCAGCGCTACGAGGCCATTAACCAGAAAGACAAATGGTCCAATACGGACTTGGTTCAGATCATCAAAAGCAAACGGGCGGGTTTTATGTTTGTCAATATTCTGTTGTCCAACTACCAGCGTAAGCTGGCCGAACAATTCGGAATTGAATCCGGCCAGGAAATGATGGAAGGAATTGCTTGTGCTAAAGAGTACGGAGCGGAGCTGGTACTGGCTGATCGCAGCATCCAGATTACTTTTAACCGAATCTGGCGGGGCTGCAGTTTATGGGAGAAGGTCAAGGTGCTGTTCTCGATTATTCTCAGTGTGGTGGATGATGAAGAAATTACTGAAGAAGATCTCGAAAACCTGAAATCCGATGATATGTTGACGGCCGCACTGTCAGAAATGGGTTCGGCTTTTAAAGGCGTCAAAAAATATCTGGTCGACGAGCGGGATCAGTATTTAGCCTATAAAATCAAGCATGCTCCGGGACATAAGGTTGTGGCCGTGCTGGGAGCGGCTCACGTGCCGGGGATCAAAGAAGAAATTTTTAAAGACCAGAATATTGCCGAGCTGGAGGTGATCCCACCGAAATCCAATGTTGGCAAGGTGATTGGTTGGATGATCCCGATTATTTTGCTGGCGCTGATTGTGGTAACCTTTATTGCCAGTCCCAGCTCGGGATGGGAGCAAGCTAAAAACTGGATTCTCTGGACTGGTCTGCTGGCAGCGTTGGGCACCCTGCTGGCAGGTGGGCATATTCTATCGGTATTGACAGCTTTTGTAGCGGCTCCAATTACGACCCTGCATCCATTACTGGCAGCAGGATGGTTTGCTGGCATGACCGAAGCGCATTTCCGTAAGCCCAAAGTGGAAGATTTTGAATCCTTGCCTAAAGACTTGGGTAGTATCAAAGGCCTCTGGCGCAATAAGGTGACTAAGGTGCTGATGGTCGTGGTATTTGCCAATCTGGGAAGCAGTATTGGCACCTGGCTGGGTGGGCTTAACATTATTGGGATTTTTATTAATACCTTTTCCTGAGAAGTGAATAATGCTTCCTGCAGGACGTTTAAATATGCATCAGCTTTCAAAAAAACTTGTTAATGTTTACAAAATAATATATAATTAACACCATTAGGAATTTAGAAAGGAGAAACGATGAAAAGAAAATTATTAGGTTTATCACTGGTTGTTTTATTGTTATCAGCATTGATGCTGACTGGTTGTTCTTCCGGAGGATCAAAAACATCAGAAGATGCATTAGCCGATGGCGTGTTAAGTATCGGTGTGGATGATACCTACCTGCCAATGGAATTCAGAGATGATCAAAACGAACTGGTTGGCTTTGATATTGACTTTGCCAACGCTTTAGCTGAAGAATTAGGGGTCAAAGCGGAATTCCAGACAGTAGCCTGGGATGGTATTTTCAACGGTTTAAATGCAAAGCAATACGATGCTATCATTTCCAGCACCAGTATAACACCTGAACGTCTTGAAGGTTTCAGTATGTCTGATCCTTACGTTGCCAACGGGATTGTAATTGTTTCACGAAAAGATGCAACCCCGGTTAAAACATTCAAAGAACTTGAAGGAAAAACTTTGGGTGCTCAGATTGAAACCACAGCTGATATCGCAGCCGAAAAATTAAAGGTTGAAGAAGGCGTCAATGTTGAAATTAAAAAATTTGATGGAATGCTGGATGCATTTGCAGCCCTTCAAGGTAAACAAATCGATAACGTCATCACTGATGTCGGGGTCGCCATGTACTATGTAGCTCAGAATCCTGATCTCTATGTTGTCAGCTCTGATGTTTTAACCAATGAGCCGATTGGGATTACTTCCCGTTTAGCGGACACGGCGACAACCGAAAAGTATAATGAAGCCATTAAAGCTTTGCAGGAAAGTGGCAAATTGTCAGAAATTTCAATGAAGTGGTTTGGTCAAGATATGACAAAAGATATTGACACTGAACTAGTAGTCATTGAATAGGATTATCAATAATTGAATAAATAAATGGAATAGGACTTGGTACAGTTGCTGTGACAAGTCCTGTTCATATGTTTATAGACAGCAGCGTACTGGTAAATGTCTCAAACTTGGCCAGTCTGTATGTGTCAATATACACCTGAGCAAATTTTCGTGAGGGTTGTAGACAAAGTAATTAAGGAGTTAATGTCTTTTTCTGTGATGCGGTATTAGAAGCGTCATCCGAGATGAAAAAGGCTTTGTCTGCAGTCTGACATGGAGCGCTGTTCAAATTTTTTATGACGAAGGGAAGATCAACGTGTTAACTGAAATCCAATTATGGGCAATTTTAAACGGAACCATTGTAACAATTGAGATTGCACTAGTAGCAATCGTTTTTGGTGCGATTTTCGGCGTAATTGTAGCTCTTGGGCGACTCTCAAAAAATAAGGTAGCCAATGGCCTATCCTGGTTTTATATCTGGTTTTTTAGAGGAACCCCTTTATTGCTCCAATTATTCATTATTTATTATGCCATCCCGATAATCTATCTGGATGCAACGGGTATCACATTTGAAGTCAATCCAATGATTGCAGCATTTGTGGCGTTCTCCTTAAATGCCACAGCCTATCTGGCCGAAATTATCCGGGCGGCCATTGAGTCCATCGATGGAGGGCAAATGGAAGCGGCTAAAGCCCTGGGAATGAGTTATCGCCAGGCGATGACAAAAATTATTATCCCCCAAACCTATAAACGGCTGGTTGCTCCTTTGGGTAACGAGCTGATTATGCTGTTAAAAGATACGTCACTGGTATCGACCATTGCATTATTTGATTTGCTGAGAACCACCAAAACAATGGCGAGTGCGACCGGATCGTGGATTTATTACATTTATGCCGCCGCCATCTATCTGTTCTTAACAACGATTATTCAGGTTGTATTTGATATGATGGAAAAGAAACTGGGAATTTACGAAAGATAGGGAAAAAAATATGAGTATGGTAAAATTAGTGAACGTACGAAAGTCTTTTGGAGATTTGGAAGTGCTCAAGGGTGTTAATCTCGAGGTTTCGCAGGGCGAAGTCGTCTGTATAATCGGTGCCAGCGGTTCAGGAAAAAGTACCATGTTACGGTGTCTTAATCATCTGGAACGGATCTCTGACGGAGAAATTTACATTGAAGATGTATTGTCCGATAAACGGGCCAACAATAAAGACCTGATGAAGATTGATCCGGTCACCGTGCAGTCCTTGTGCACCGATTTGGGCATGGTTTTTCAAAATTTCAATCTCTTTCCTCATTTGACGGTACTGGACAATGTGACTATTGCTCCTCTGATTGTCAAGAAAGAGGATAAAAAAGTAGCTGAAACCAGAGCCCTGGATTTATTAAGTATGGTTGGTCTCTTTGAAAAGAAAGATGAGTACCCATCCCGTTTATCCGGTGGTCAACAACAGCGGGTTGCTATTGCCAGAGCTTTGGCCATGGATCCCAAAATTATGATGTTTGACGAACCAACCTCAGCGCTGGATCCTGAACTGGTTGGCGAAGTTCTGGCAACCATGCGGCAATTGGCTGAAAAAGGGATGACAATGCTGATTGTTACCCATGAAATTGGTTTCGCCCGGGAAGTAGCCGATCGGGTTATTTTCATGGATGGAGGGGTCATCTGCGAAGAAGGCACCCCGGAAGAAGTACTGCTTAATCCTAAAGAAGAGCGAACAAAAAGCTTTCTTAATAAAATTCTATAAACAAATTAAAAAATTGTCGATTCGACAATTTTTTTTTATTTGCTTTACACTACATGTCATGATACAATCATCACATGCAAACTTTTGGAGGGATCAAAATGTTACTAGCAAATTATCATGTTCATTCAGATTATTGCGATGGTAAAAATACCCTTGAAGAAATGGTGAAGGCCGGAATAGCGGCAGGACTTATAAGTATGGGTCTGTCCAGCCATTTCCCCTTACCTTTTGCAAATGACTGGACAATGAAGGAAGAAAATGTCGAAGTTTATCTTAATGATATTAACGATCTGAAAACAAGGTATGCATCACAAATTGAACTTTACTGTGGTATGGAAATTGATTTCTTTATCGATCGTCAGGATATCAGTGATCTGGCTAAAGTGGTTAGGCCCCAGCTGGATTATACGATTATGTCGATTCATGCCATGGGAATAACCACTGGCGATGCGGTATCCTATATTGATGAATCCCCGCAGGACTTTGAAAAAGGCCTAAAAAAATACTATCGGGGTGACACCCGGAAATTTATTAAGGATTACTACCAAAGTATCGAGATCATGGCAAAAACATTTGAACCGGAGATTCTGGGACATATTGATTTAATCAAGAAATATAATCAGAATAATTATTTTTTTGATGAAAATGAGGACTGGTATCAGGAAACAGTATGCGTGTGTCTGGATGGTATCGCAGAAACATCGACCCGGATGGAAATTAACACCGGTGCAAATATGCGGACACCCGGGGTGGGACGTTACCCTTCTGATTGGATGATACCGGAGATGAAAAAACGAAATATTCCAATCACAGTCGGTGGCGATAGCCATTCAGTTGAGGGAATTGTCTATGAATATAACCAGGTAGAAAAATATTTAGCAGAATGTGGCTATCGTGAATATTGGGTACTGAAAAAAGGCCGATGGGAAGCACAGCCTCTGGGAGTGTAGTATGGATAAGCTTGAACGCAATAAAATCCTGTACATTCTCATCGTGCTTGTTTTTTTGGGCGTTTTTTGGGGTTGGTATCATTTTAAAGAAAGTAGTGACGCAGCAATTAGCATTTCCGATGCCACAGTACTCGAAAATGGCGCAGATGAAAACAGCCAGTCAGATCAGGGGCAAATGATGGTTCATATTACCGGGGCAGTGAAACAGCCGGGTGTTGTTTCTTTAAAACCCGAAGCCCGGTTGATTGAGGCCATTGAGCTGGTGGGTGGTTTAACAGAGACGGCTGATGTGGATTCGCTGAATCTGGCCAGAAAAATTCAGGATGAAGAGAAGATTCACATTCCTGCTATGGGCGAGGTATCAGCAACAGCGGTGTCCAGCGAGAATGATAAAGTAAACATTAATACTGCCAGTCTGGAAGAATTAAAGAGCTTGCCTGGCGTCGGTGATGTGATTGCCCAAGGGATCATTGATTACCGGGAAAAAAATGGTGGATTCAAGCAATTGGAAGAACTAAAGAATGTCACTCGAATTGGTGATAAAGTTTACGACGGCTTATCCGAATCAATTGTGATATGAAAAAGGTTACATACAAACATAATGATAAAAAATTATCAACAAAGATCAAATAATTATTTTATATGTTTACAATATAAAGATATGTGTTATACTTAATAAAACAGTTAAAGGGGTTGGAAATGGAATTATCAAATCGACAGAAAGAAATAATCGAGATTGTCAAAGAAAAGCAACCCGTTAAAAGCAATGAGATTTCGGAGCTGCTTAATATCAACCGGGCGACGATTCGGCCGGATCTTAAAATACTGACGATGATGGGTATTTTAGAAGCAAAACGAAAAGTCGGCTATTATTATACGGGGCGATCATTGCTTCACATCCTGGGAAGCTACATCAAAACCATTAACGTCATGGACATTCAAACCGAGCCAACAGTGGTTGAGGAAACCTCATCGATCTATGATGGCATTATTACGATGTTTACAAAAAATGCCGGAACCTTATATGTGGTTGACGGAAAGTACCTTTCCGGGATTGTCTCCCGTAAGGATTTTATTAAAGCCATGATTGGGAGAAAAGAGGTAGAATCGCTGCCCATCCCGATGATCATGACCCGAATGCCCAATATTATTTATCTGGAACCAACGGAATCTGTTTATGATGCCGCTTATAAAACGATGTTTTATGAGGTGGAATCGCTGCCCATTGTCACCAAAGAAATTGACGAAAAGGGTGTACAGCGGTTGGTGCTGATTGGTAAGGTGTCACGAACAAATATTACCCGCTATGTGGTAAACATGGGGAAAAGTGTTGAAGAATGAGGTTGAATCTTGAAAAGCATAGTAATATTCGTTGTTTCCGATACGCCTACCGAAATTGGTGAGCTGCTGGTAAAAGCAGGTACAAGCGTATTTGAAAACTCCATCCGGGAAGTGCGGTTTCATCCCTTTGTGGATGATAAGCTGAGTATTGACTACCTGTTGGATTTGGCAAAACAGGAAAATGGGTTGGTGGTGTATCGCTTTGCTTCAATCGAATTAAAGCATCATATGGAAACCGAGTCCCAAATAAAGGGGGTACCCATCTACGATGTGATGGGCTCGCTGATGGAGACGCTGAGAAGCATCACCGGAGAAGAACCGGTCAGGAACCTCAAATCCAGCCTGGAGCTGGATGCCCACTATATGAAAAAAATCGAGGCCATTGAATTTGCGGTGAAATATGATGATGGAAAAAACACCTCCGGTCTGGATCAGGCGGATATTATTTTGATTGGCGTTTCAAGAACTTCTAAGACACCAATCAGTATTTATTTGGCCAACAATAATTACAAGGTAGCCAATATTCCGCTAATGCCAGAAGTTGAACCGCCAAAAGAATTATTTGAAATACCAAAACATAAAATATTTGGGCTGATTCTGGATCCTAACCATCTGGTCAGTATCCGCTCAGAAAGAATCAGGGCCATGGGGCTCACCGGAACATCAAATTATGGAAGTTACGAAAGAGTAATGTTGGAGTTAGAGAAAGCACAACAGCTTTTCGATAAATTGGAGTGTACAGTCATTGACGTCACATCAAAAGCAATTGAAGAAATTGCAGCGATCATACTTGCAAATATAATCAGGAGGTAGAGGAAATGTCAAAAAAATGGGTTTATTTGTTTAAAGAAGGTAATGCAAACATGAAGGAACTGCTGGGGGGGAAGGGTGCTAACCTTGCAGAAATGACAAACATCGGTTTACCAGTTCCCGGGGGCTTTACCGTAACCACCGAGGCCTGCACTGAATATTATAATCAGGACAAAAAACTTTCTGACGAAATTGTCGGTCAGATCAATGAATACATGAGTATTCTGG
Source organism: Acetobacterium sp. MES1 (assembly GCF_002237635.1). Classification (NCBI taxonomy): domain Bacteria; kingdom Bacillati; phylum Bacillota; class Clostridia; order Eubacteriales; family Eubacteriaceae; genus Acetobacterium; species Acetobacterium sp. MES1. The sequence goes on along the minus strand of NZ_MJUY01000025.1, from coordinate 120,474 downwards.
AAAAAGAATGTGAAAAAGAATTTGGTAATGCAGATAATCCACTGTTGGTTTCCGTTCGTTCAGGTGCCAAGTTTTCAATGCCAGGTATGATGGATACCATCTTAAATCTCGGCCTTAATGACGAAACCGTGGCCGGTATTGCCAAAGCAACGGATAACGAACGGTTTGCCTTTGACAGCTACCGCCGCTTTATTCAAATGTTTGGTGATGTGGTCCAGGAAATCGGTAAAGAGAAATTTGACCACGTACTGGAAGCCGCCAAAGAAAAAAATGGTTATAAAGACGATACCGAATTGACTGCTGATGATCTTAAAGAAATCGTTGTTGCTTATAAAAAAATTGTTAAAGATGAAACTGGTGAAGATTTCCCGTTAGATCCCAAAGAACAATTATTAATGGCGATCGAAGCGGTATTCAGATCATGGAATAACAATCGGGCCATCAGCTACCGAAACATGAATGATATTCCCCACGACATTGGCACCGCTGTTAATGTTCAGTCGATGGTATATGGAAACATGGGCAATGATTGCGGGACTGGCGTCGCCTTTACCCGAAATCCTGCAACCGGACAGAAAAAACTATTTGGTGAATTCCTGATTAACGCCCAGGGAGAAGACGTGGTGGCAGGAATCCGAACTCCTAAAGATATTAATGAGTTGCAGGATATTATGCCGGAGGTTTTCAAACAATTCCATGAAACCGCCGAATTATTGGAGAAACATTATAAAGATATGCAGGATATTGAGTTTACCATTGAAAAAAGCAAACTCTTTATGCTGCAAACCCGAACCGGTAAGCGAACGGCTGCGGCTGCTATATGTGCCGCAGTGGAAATGGTCGAAGAAGGGCTGATCACCAAAGAAGAAGCCATTTTGCGACTGGATCCGATTGCCCTGGATCAGCTGTTGCACCCAACCTTTGAAGCAGCCGCACTATCAGCAGCCGAATTGCTGGCTACAGGTCTGCCGGCTTCACCAGGTGCCGCCACCGGTAAAATTTATTTTACGGCCGAAGCGGTTTGTACTGCCGTTGCCAATGGCGAAGAAACACTGCTGGTCAGAAAGGAAACATCCCCAGAAGATATTGAAGGCATGTATGCTGCCAACGGGATTTTAACCGCTCGTGGTGGCATGACCTCTCATGCGGCAGTTGTTGCCCGGGGGATGGGAAAATGCTGTGTAGCTGGATGCGAATCCATCAAGGTGGATGAAGCCGCCAAACAATTCACTGTTGGCAATCAGATTTTCAAAGAAGGAGATTACATCTCATTAAACGGAAGCACCGGTAGTGTTTACAAGGGTGGCATCAAAACCGTTACCCCTGAGTTGTCAGGACATTTTGGCCAGATCATGGCCTGGTCGGATGAATTCCGAACCCTGAAAGTTCGAACCAATGCCGACACCCCCAAGGATGCCTCTGTTGCGGTTCGTTTTGGTGCCGAAGGTATTGGCCTCTGTCGTACGGAGCACATGTTCTTTGATGAACATCGGCTACCTAGCGTCCGACGAATGATTCTCTCCGAATCAAAAGAACAGCGGGAAAAAGCCCTGGCGGAAATTCTGCCAATGCAAAAAGAAGATTTTATTGGCATCTACAAAGCCATGGAAGGTCGACCGGTGACCGTGCGTCTGCTTGACCCACCACTGCACGAATTCCTACCCAAAGAAACCAAAGACGTCGAAGCTTTGGCTGCCGATATGGGCTTTGACGTGGAAGATATGATCACCATCATTCAGGGTTTGGAAGAATTCAACCCGATGCTCGGTCACCGTGGGTGTCGTCTGGCGATTACCTATCCGGAAATTGCTGAAATGCAAACCCGGGCGATAATGGAAGCGGCCATTGAAGTCAAAGAAAAAGATGGCTTTAATGTAATCCCGGAAATCATGATTCCTTTAATTGGTATTAACGAAGAGTTAACCTACCTGGAAAAGGTAGTCAGAAACACAGCGGAACTCATTAAAACCGAAAAAAAATCAGATATCGAATACCTGGTGGGAACGATGATGGAAATTCCCCGGGCTACCCTGATTGCTGATCAGATTGCTGAAACAGCTGAATTCTTCTCATTTGGAACCAATGACCTGACTCAAATGACCTATGGTTTCTCCCGGGATGATGCCGGTAAGTTTATTACCGATTATAAAGACAAAGGGATTCTGCCTAATGACCCCTTCCAGAGCATTGACGTCGAAGGTGTTGGTAAACTGGTGGAAATGGGTGTCACCCTGGGCCGTAAAACCAAGCCTGACTTGAAAATCGGTGTTTGTGGTGAACATGGCGGCGATCCCAAATCGATTTTCTTCTTCCACAGTGTTGGACTGAGCTATGTTTCCTGCTCACCATTTAGGGTGCCAATTGCCCGCCTGGCCGCAGCTCAGGCAGCATTAAGCAACAATAAAAGTGCCTTTACTGACAAATAAACGATTATGAAACCCTCCGGGGTTTCTGAGGTTGTCGAAAAACTACCGTACCGACCAATTGTTAATCTGTTGTTCGCTACGGAATCGGACAGGCTCTGCCGTGTCCGCTCCGATGCGTACAACATGATGTAACAATTGTCGGTACTAGGTTATCTTGTTTGACAGTCCCAGAAACCCTTCGGGGTTTCTTTTTTTTAGAAAAAGTTCTATAATAAAGAGATATCAACAAATACAACAATAAATAATAGAAATAGAGGAACACGATGAAAATTTTAGTTTGTGGGGGAGCCGGGTATATTGGATCACATGTGGTCAGGGTGCTGGTGGAGCAGGGGTATCAGGTAGTGGTACTGGATAACTTCTCAACCGGGCATCTGGGAGCGGTACCGAAAGAGGCAGTAATTGAAGAAGGCGATATCCGGGATCGGGTCTTTCTTGGGCAGGTCTTTCAGGCTCATCCGATTGACTGCGTGATGCATTTTTGTGCCAACTCGCTGGTGGGTGAGTCGATGGTAGAGCCGCTCAAATATTATCACAATAATGTCTATGGCACCCTCTGTCTGCTGGAAACCATGGTCGAACAGGAGGTCAAACGGTTTGTTTTTTCATCAACTGCGGCTGTGTATGGTGAACCGGAGCAGAGCCCGATTACCGAGAACAGCACTAAAAAGCCCACCAATACCTATGGTGAGACAAAACTGGCAGTCGAAAAAATGCTGCCGTGGTTGGATCAGGCCCATGGCTTAAAATCGATGACCTTCCGTTATTTTAATGCCGCTGGTGCTCATCCCAGCGGGGAGATTGGGGAAGATCACAACCCCGAAACCCATTTGCTGCCGCTGATTTTAAAAACAGCCCTGGGCCAGCGGGATAAAATCAGCATTTTCGGAGAAGACTATCCCACCCCTGATGGTAGCTGCATCCGGGATTATATTCATGTTATGGATATCGCTGCCGCTCATATTTTAGGGATGGAAAAACTACTGGCTGGTGGCGAAAGTAATATTTATAATTTAGGTGATGGTAAAGGGTTTTCCGTCAAAGAAGTGATTGCCAGAACCAGGGCCATCACCGGAGAAGCCTTTGCAGTGGAGATTGCAGACAGACGAGCCGGCGATCCAGTTGAGCTGATTGCCTCATCAGAAAAAGCCCACCAGGAGTTGGGCTGGAAACCGGCGCATTCTGATTTGGACACGATTATAAAAACAGCCTGGAAATGGCATCAAAACCATCCCCAGGGCTATGGCGAATAAAGCGCTGTTAAAAAATCAGCATGCTTAAAGATTGATCACTCTTCATTGGTGGCATCATAAAACTGAAAACCTCCAGAAAGATTAAATACATTTTTAAAGCCGTGGTTAAGTAAGATGTTCTGGGTTGCATTACCGGTGACACCCTTATTACAATAAGTGATCACTGGACGGTTCTGATTAAACAGCGTCAGTTTGCGGCGCAGATCCTGATGGGGAATGTTCTGCGCTTTTGGCAGATGATCGGTAGTATAGTGTTCAGTTATTCGAGTATCAACGATTTGATAAGTTTCCCCATTATTCAGTTTTTTTTTAAGTCGGCGGGGGTGATCAGTTTTCGTCCATTGTTCAGGGCATTATCCAGAATCATCCCGGTATAATGGATCGGATCCTTGGTGGTGGAAAATGGTGGCGCATAGCCGAGATCCAGATCAAAGAATTCAGCCACGGTGGCCCCATAGGTAATCAGGGTGACAAAAACATCCAGGCGTTTGTCAACTCCTTCGTAGCCGATGATCTGTACGCCTAAGAGTTTTTGGGTGGCCCGATCAGCGATAGCCTTGATCAGCATTTCCCGACCACCATAATAACCTGGTTTGTCGGGCTTGATATTATGGACAATTTCGATATCATAACCTTCCTTAAGGGCTTCTGCTTCGGATAAGCCGGTGCTGCCGATGCTGATATCAAAGACCTTAAAAATGCCGGTGCTTAAGTTACCCGGATAAATCACATTGCCGCCAGTGATATTATCGCCGCAGATCCGTCCGGTTTTATTGGCAGTTGAACCCAGGGGCCGGTAGTGAGGTTTTTTGGTGACCGATGACCAGGTCTCGATACAGTCGCCACAGGCATAAATATCAGTATCAATGGTCATCATCCGTTCATCAACCCGTAGGGCTCCGGTGACACCCAGCAATAAGCCAGCTTCCCGGGCCAGGCTAACATTGGGCTTAACTCCGGTGGCGACAATAATCATCTCACCAGGAACAAGGCTGCCATCTTCCAGAACCACGCCCTGAGCGGTGGCTTCAACCACATTGGCATTTTTCAGGATGGGAATGGCTTTTTGTTTGAGCAGCTTTTCCAGATATTGAGACATATCCGCGTCAAGGTTAGGAGTCAATTTACCGGCCCGTTCCACCAGGGTTACCTGAATGCCGCAGGCCAACAGATTTTCCATCACCTCAAAACCAATAAAGCCGGTACCCACTACCACCGCTGTTTGGGGCTTATGGTTGTTCATAAAGGTTTTGATTTTCAGGGCATCTTGGACATTGCGGAGGAAAAAAACATTTTCCAGTTCAATTCCTTTAATCGGAGGGACAAAAGCCTGGGCGCCGGTACTGATTATCAATTTATCGTAGCGATCTTCGAAAATGGCTCCCGTTTCCAGGTTTTTAATAATAACATTTTTATCGCAAATATTAATTTTTAAGACCTCATGGTGGATATGGACATCAATATTGTATTTGGTCTTAAAAAATTCGGGTGTTCGAGGGGTCAATTCCATGATTGATGCGACTTTACCGCCAATAAAATAAGGAAGTCCACATCCGGAATAGGATATGTCCTGATCTTTTTCATAGATAACTATTTCGGCCGAATCATCATTTCGTCGGGCTTTGGCTGCCGCCGAGGTGCCTCCGGCAACTGCGCCAATGACTATTATTTTCATGGTTATCTCCTTTAGTTTAAATCAGTGTCTCACCAAATAGTAATAAAAATCCCTGTTTAAAAATCGTAGTATCTTCATTATAATCAAACAATGATGCAAAAGCAATGACCATTTGAGGCTTCCAGAGACAAATAACAGTAACAAAACCATAGGTATGGGTAAATTATAGCTACCCTGGCGACAGTAAAAATTTACCCCATGAAATCAGTTTCAAGAAATGAGAAAAGTGATAAAATAGTAAAGCTGAGAAAATGGAATTATCCTAAGTGGCCGGGATTACAATCCGGGAAAAATTTGGTATAATGGAAACAGTAATAAAACTTTGAAAAGAACAGATGAGGAGAAATCATGTTAAAACTCGAAAACATTTCATTTGAAGTTGAAAATGAAAAAGAAATTTTAAGGGATGTTAATTTAACCATCGAAAAAGGTAAGTTTATCGCCATCACTGGACCAAATGGTGGGGGCAAATCAACGCTGGCTCGAATTATTTCTGGCGTATTAAAGCCCACCAAAGGTAAAATTACTTTTTACGGTGAAGATATAACCGATTTGTCGATCACAGAACGGGCCCAAAGAGGGATCAGCTTTGGTTTTCAACAGCCGGTGCGTTTTAAAGGGATCACCGTTCATGATTTGATCAACATTGCTAAGGGTGAGGAGCTATCGGTAATGGATGCCAGCCATTATCTGTCAGAGGTTGGTCTCTGCGCCAAGGATTATATCCATCGGGAGCTCAATGATGGCTTATCCGGTGGGGAAATCAAACGAATTGAAATTGCCACCATCATTGCCCGCAATACCAAATTGTCAATTTTTGATGAGCCAGAAGCTGGTATCGATTTATGGAGTTTTAATCACCTTATAGATATTTTTCTAAAAATGCATCAGAGTCAGGAAAACTCGATTGTCATCATCTCCCATCAGGAGCGTATTTTAGATGTAGCCGATGAAATCATCGCCATGGTTGACGGTGCCATTGTCAAGCGCGGTGCGAAAGAAAGTGTGTTGCCGGAGCTTTTGCATTGTGAAGATCCCAAAAACTGTTTAAATTGTCATGATATATTGGAGGCATAAAGAATGAACGACATCGCAAAAAAATTATTAAAAGAAGTCAGCGGCTTGGATGAAATGCCCAAAGGTGCTTATAATATCCGGGAAAACAGCAAAAGTGTGGCTAGGCAGTCCAGCGAAAACATAGAGATTGTCAGCAAAGAAGATAAATCCGGTATCGATATTATTGTCAAGCCCGACACCAAATCCGAAAACGTCTTTATCCCGGCCCTGGTATCCTGTAGCGGGGTTCATGACCTGGTTTATAATGATTTCTTTATTGGCGAAAATGCTGATATCACCATTATTGCCGGCTGCGGCGTCAGCACTGGGGATAGCTGTGATGGCTCGGAGCATAACGGGATTCATCGGTTCTTTCTGGGAAAAAATTCGAAAGTTCGCTATGTTGAAAAACACATTGGCGAAGGAACCGGTACAGGAAAACGGGTTATTGATCCGGTCACTGAGGTGATTCAGGAAGAAGGCAGTTACATGGAAATGGAAACAACCCAGATCAAAGGGGTTGATTCCACCCGCCGCTTTACCACCGCCAAACTTAAAGATGGGGCCAAACTGGTAATCAAAGAAAAACTGATGACCCATGGCGAGCAATTTGCTGAGTCCAAGTTTGAAGTGGATATGGATGGTGAAGATTCTAGTGTTAATCTGATTTCCCGTTCCGTCGCCCGGGATTATTCCCGACAGACCTTTATTTCCAAAATTAATGGCAACACCCGCTGTGTGGGTCACTCTGAATGTGATGCAATTATTATGGATCATGGGGTCGTCAGTGCGATTCCGGAAATTACCGCCAATAGTCTGGATGCCACTCTGATTCATGAGGCTGCTATTGGCAAAATTGCTGGTGATCAGATGATTAAGCTGATGACTTTAGGCCTAACCGAAGGGGAAGCAGAAGCGAAAATTATTGACGGTTTTTTAAATTAGTTTAACCAAACTGGCAGAACCTCTGATTGATGGCATCAGAGGTTCTCTTTTTAGCTGATCAGCAAAAATCTGAATAACAATGCAGCAATCGGGTAATAAATCATGTAATTATTGAATTACATCTGATGGGATAAAAAAGTGATCTAAAAAGAATGACACAATTAATCTGGCGATAAATTATCGCTAAACCAGGTTTTACTGGATACATGGATCGGACTACCTGCCAAGAATGGCATGCTTAATGATTAAGGGGAAATGTAGCATGAAGAAAGAGCCAGACGTCAATACCCTTCATTTAGAAGAGCCACTAAAGCAAAACACGCCAAAGATTCGGGTAGGGCTTTTTAAGTATTTTACTAAGCCCTCGACCCTGGGAGTGCTTGTTTTATGTGGGTTGCTTTTCGTGGTTTTATTTTTGCCGCCGGTTATTGGAATGGGCGATGATGGTAGCACTGCGGCGATTATAACAGGCAGTGACCTTTATAATTTGGGAAAACTGACCCCGAAAGAAGCGATGGCTTATTTTCAAAAAAATTGGGGCATCATGGAATATTACAACGATTCTGACAATGGCCAGATTACTTCACAGACACCTTTTCTCAATGCCGCCAGAAATCTGGATCGGGCTTATACCTGGGATGGGCTGTTCGATATGCGTTTTTACGGTGCTGTGATCGCGATTTTTTATTTGATCGCAATGTATTTTTTATTTGAAACGGTCACTTATGGCAAACGGGCCAGGTGGTCCTATGTCATTGTTGGGTTGGGAGTAATCATCTTTGGCGATACTGCCTACACCGCCTGGATTAATTCATTTTACCCCCAGGCCCTCAGTTTTTTTCTGGTGATGATTCTGGGAACGTCGCTGATTCTGATGGGCCAGGAAAAGCTGAATGATTATCTCTTAATCGGCTGCTTTTTTTTAAGTGGATTGCTGCTTTGTCTCTTGAATCAGCAATATGCTCTACTGGGATTGTTTCTGGGAATTCTGGGGATCAGTCTTAAATATGTCAGTGCCGATAAATATTATATCCGCATCTGTGTTGTTGGTGGCAGCCTTTTGATGCTGTGTTCACTGACAGCTTTTTTTGTAATGCCCAATGGACTGACAAATCTTAGTGCCTACCACAGTATGACCCGGGGGGTATTGATGACGGCTGAAAACCCGGAGCAGGCCCTGAAAGAATTTTCAATCAATCCCCAATATGCAGTGCTCACCGGCACCTCATATTATCAGGCGATCGCTCCGGAAACCATGGACAGCCAGGAAATGGAGAGTGCCTTTTTTAGTAAGGTAAACCCTACTGGCGTGGCCATTTATTATCTGGCCAATCCCGGTCAATTGTATGAAATGCTTAATCGTTCGGTGGACAGCAGTTTTAATATCCGGCCAGCCTGGCTGGGAAATTATGAAATAACCCAGGGTTATGCCCCCGGTGCCCAAACCAGTTTTTTTACCCTCTGGAGTTTTCTTAAAGCCAATTACCTACCAGGAAATTTCGGTTTTATTATCATCTGGATGGGGGTGATTATTGGTGTCTATGTCCGCTTTTTTAGGAAAGGCATCATTGAAAAAAATGAGCGCAATACCCTGCGCTTTGTCGGCCTGATGACCTGGCTGTTTATCGGACTCTGGGAATTATATGTGGCGATTATCACTTCGGGAGATGCCGATACACTGGGGCATTTATTCATATTTTCGCTGACCTTTGATCTGATTTCATTTATTATTTTGGGTAAGTTCATTCATTGGATTGAAAAACAATTACGTAAGGTGGATTGGGAGGCCCGAAAACAGGCGTTTTTAAATCGCAACAAGAATAAGCAAAAACAGCGGGAACAGCGGGGATATCGATTATGAAACGGCGCATTATGAGCTTTATCATCGTATTTTTAATAATTTTGCCGATGTCACTGATCGCAGCCACTGAAGTTGTCAACCAGGAAGCTATCGTCAACAGTCCCCAGGATGTGCTGTTGATTTATGATCAGTTGGCGGTGGACACGGTTTATCGCAATAATCTCAGTGAGGTGGAAACCCTGCTGAGTTCGCTGTCGCAAACGGCCGAAATCGTGTCGATGGACGATTACCCTGGCGGGCGGCTGTTGGCTTATCAAAAAGTGATTGTCCTGAAAAATACCCAAAACACCATCAATAATCCGGCCCTTATTGCGGATTGTCAGAACTATTCCGGAGCAATGGTTTATATTGGTTTTGCAGCACCGGAATTGGTTCCCGGGCTGGCGGGTTTTCCCGTCAATCGTCAGCTGGGCCGAACCGTTTCGGTGAACCTCAATGGCTTGGCCATCAACAGTATCTGGATCGATGAGTTGCAGGTGATTGATGCCACACCGGATTCTGGCGAAGTCACCATCGGAGTTGGAACAGCAAGCTATCCGTTTGCCAAAACCAGCGGCCAGCTGACCTATGTTCCGACCTTTATCGGCCAGCCGGGGTTTACCCTGGGATTGGGAGAAGTACTCAAAGACTGGTTTGGACGAATTAACTCAGTCCATATGACCCTGTTGATTCCGGATATCTATCCTTTTTCGGATCTGAACATGGTGATTGAAACAGCTGATGCTTTTTACGCCAATGGCATCCCATTTACGCTGGGGGTGGCACCGTTAGATGATAATATCGATTATCCGGCGATGGCCCGATTTTATCAGGTGCTCCGCTATGTACAGTCAAGAAATGGAACCATCCTGATTCACCGCCCCAGTCCGGCGACGGTGTCCGATAGCAGCACGGTGCTATCGGAAAAAATGTATACGGTTATTGCGAAGATGGTGGAAAATGGGGTGTATCCCTTGGGACTGGTAACTGACGAAAGTTTGTTTTTTGATGCAGTCGATGCGGTTAATCCCCTCAATTTATTTTCATCAGGGATAATTATGTCGGATACCAGCATCGCTGCGCCGGGGCCAAAAGCAAGCTGGGCCCTGAATTCAGCCAGTATGGCAGTGACACTTGAAACCGTAATAAATAGCAGTAGTCAGAATCGTAATTTTGGCAACTACCCCATCAATACCACCATTGTCATGGCGCTACCGGAAAATAAGGACGTGCTGACTGCACAGCTGAATACCATCAATCAAAAATGGCTTTCTCTGACGAACTATCAGCAGCTGGACAATCAGTGGACCATCGGACAGAATACCGTCCTTAGTGGCCCGGCAGGGATTTGGGTCAATGGCCTTCCGGTTTCGCTGGTATATGACGAGGAACCCATCAGTGATGATTACGCATACCAGAAACCCCCGGAATACAGCCTGGAAAAAATTTTTACCGCAGGCAACGCCTTTTTACTGACAGTGGTGGGAATAATTATTGTGGTTTTTATCATCATTGTGGTTTTCAGCCGTTGGGTCTATCTCAGCAAATTCCGAAAAGTGGTGGATCAGGAGCAAAACAAGCAGCCAGTTAATCAAAATGATAAAAAGGAGGGCAACACCCCATGAACGTATTTGATTATATAATGGTGATCAATATCTTTTTAATCTGGAGTCTCCTGTTTGTCAACATTGTCCTGATTGTGGCCGGATATGTTTACTATCTCAAGGTGGAACAGCAGAAACCGCCAGAAATATCCGGGGAGTACCCCTTTGTTTCGATTATGGTACCAGCCCATAATGAAGGGGTGGTGATCGTCAAAACGGTGGCAGCACTGTTGGCCTTTGATTATCCCGAGGATCGCTACGAGATTATTGTGATCAATGATAACTCATCCGATAACAGTGCTGAGCTGCTCAAAGAAATCCAGGACGATAACCCCGGTCGCAATCTGGTTGTCATCAATACCGATAATATTACCGGTGGCAAGGGCAAATCCAATGCCCTGAATATCGGTTATCAGCAGGCTAAAGGCGATTTTATCGCCATTTATGATGCCGACAATACTCCGGAACACAAGGCTCTGAGATATCTTGCCGCTGAACTTAAGGCCGATGATTCGCTGGGGGCGGTGATTGGAAAATTCCGCACCCGGAATAAGGAGGTCAATCTGCTGACCCGCTTTATCAATATTGAAACCCTCTCTTTTCAGTGGATGGCCCAGGCCGGGCGGTGGCAGCTGATGAAGCTGTGCACGATTCCCGGAACCAATTTCATTCTGCGCCGAACCATCATTGAGGCGATCGGTGGATGGGACGAAAAGGCGGTGGCAGAAGACACCGAAATCAGCTTCCGGATCTATTTAATGGGATATAAAATCAAGTTCCAGCCCAAGGCGGTGACCTGGGAACAGGAACCCCAAACCCTGGGGGTCTGGTTTAGACAGCGAACCCGTTGGGTCAAGGGCAATGTTTATGTGCTGATAAAAAATATTGGTTATCTGGTTGATAAAGAGGCCAGAAAAATCCGCTTTGATATTTTTTATTTCCTATCCACTTACTTTTTGCTTTTAACGGCGCTGGTGGTGTCGGATATTATCTTTTTTATGAATATGGCCGGGTTGGTTTCCACTTCCATCCAGGGATTCAGCAACCTGCTCTGGTTTACCGCTTTCGTGATGTTTGTTTTGGGGGTATTTATTGCCCTGACAACGGAGAAAGGCGAGATGAGTGTCGCCAATTTCTTTATCATCGCCCTGATGTATTTTACCTATTGTCAGATGTGGATCATCGTAACGGTGTATGGGGTCTATCAGTATTTTAAAGACCGGATTAAAAAGCAGGACAGCAAATGGTATAAAACCGAGCGCTTCCAGGGCTGAAATAATAATCAATGGATAAGTGATTGCGAAGGTAGCATGAGCTTTGGATCCAGTTTCGCACGAAACAATTTTTACACTAGGGCGAACAACATTTTCTTGTGCTGTTTGTCTACACGTTACAAAATTGTTTGTGGAAACTGCACCCAAAGCAATTCTTGTTCGATGTTTTTAGTTTCGCAAATGCCTAAATTCATGACATAAAGGAGGAGAAAATGAAACGATCGACGATTACAATAGTTTTGCTGGTTTTGCTGTTGGGGCTATTGATTGAGCCGGCCAGTGCGGCCAACTATGGTGGGGTGCCCCAGTCTGATCTACGGACCGAACCCCAGACCTTTGTCACCAGTTTTTCGGATCAATCGATGAAGGGTTTGTTTTCGACCGCCGAACAAACCTTCTGGATTGCCAAAGACTGGGACGTGGAAACCGTCCTTTTGCATCTGGAATACCGGGCCACCCAATTGGCAGACACCCAGCTATCCAGTCTGACGGTGGCCATTAATGGGACATATTTTTATTCATTACGGCCGGCTGATAATTCCGGCAACCGGCATGGCATTGATATTTATGTACCGCTGGAGTTGCTCCAGCAAGGTTACAATAATATCCGGATTGATGGCTATATGCGAACCCAGAATGCCCTGCCCTGTGTGGATGATGTCAGCGAAGCTAACTGGTTGGATATATTCAAGGAATCAACCGTTTCGGTACGATTTGATAAAAACGCTTTTACCACCAGTATTGCCTCCTTCTATAATCGTTTTTTTGAGGTGGATGCTTTGCGCTATGGAGAATCGGCCTTTATCATTTCGGATTCAGACAGTCCGGCAGAGCTCAACGCAGCTTTGTTGGGAATTTCCGGGATCTCCAACCAGACGATTTATAGTGACGGGTATTTTCCGATTTTAACATTTAGTGATCCTGCAGGGAATCTTTCCCGGAACCGTATCATCATTGCCCGGTATGACCAGTTACCGGAAAACTACCGGAACCAGGCTGACCAGAACGGTATCGATGATGAGAATGCTGTGCTGGTTTTGCTTAATGAAGGGTCAGGAATTAATACCCTGATCATTACTGCCAAAAACGACGTGGCCCTGATCAATGCCGGTAGGATGTTGGGAAACCCGGCCTTGATGAACCAGTTGCAGGCGCCGGTAAAATTGCTGGGAAAAACCGAAGATATTAAAACCGAAGTCTATGAAGCGGAAACCTATATCAGTTTTGCCGGTTCAGAAGGAAGCTATTACAATGGAGCCTTTCATCAGGTCAAGGAGTTTACCATCAATTACCCGGCCAACCGAAGCCTGACCAATGCCAGTGAATTTTACCTGAATTACCGCTATTCAGAAAATCTCGACTTTGACCGGTCGCTGATGACGGTATCTATCAATGATGTTCCCGTCGGCAGCAGAAAACTCTCTCAGAGTAAGGCGGGCGGCGATGAGGCCACCATCCCGATTCCCATCGACATTGATATTGGTAGTTCCTTCCAGGTCAAGGTAACCTTTGATCTGGAAATAAAAGATCTGTGGTGCAGCTTGCGGCAGGGGGACATGCCCTGGGCCTACCTCACGCCAAACACAATGTTAAAAATTAACTCCGTGACCAGTCAGGATCTGATTTTTGAAAACTATCCAGACCCCTTTGTGACTGATTACAGTTATAATGCGGTCAGTTTGGTGGTGCCGGATCAGCTGGATGGTGAAACCGCCAACCTGCTGGCCAAAATGTTCCGGGTGATGGGACGCTATACCAGGGGAAATACCGGGGAGCTCACCGTTCTTTACCCTGACGAAATGAATGAAACAGCACTCTATTCTAATATTATTGCGGTGGGAACCTACCAGAATAATAGTTTTATCAAGAGTAACAATGACAAGCTGTACTTTCAATTTGGCGAAGATGGTACCACTTTCCTTTCCAATGAAAAACTGGTCATCGATCCGACTTACGGTAAAACCCTGGGGTCAGCGCAGTTGCTGACTTCACTATACAGCAAACCCGGTCGTGCCAGCCTGATGGTGGCGGCCCCGAATCAGACCGGTCTGGTGGCGATTGGCAATAATCTGGGCGAAATGAAAAACCTGGGGCGATTATCGGGGGATGCTGCGTTAGCCGATACCAATGGCAATGTCCAGAGTTATCGCTTTAAAGCGCCGAAAAATCCCACTATTGCGGTGGTACAGCAAATTTCGGTAAACCAGGAAGCTCAGATTTTTCTGCTGGTCAGCATCATGGTGATCATTCTGCTGGCAGCAGGTCTGATTATGGTGGTAAGGAAGAACGGCATTGAGCTTAAGAAGGGAGGTTGGCGAAAATGAAAAATCGGGATCATGTATTATCTGATCTGGGGATTGTATTTTTTCTGGTACTGACCTTCGTCACCATTACCTTTACCGCCCAGGATGCTGACCATTATGTTCAAAACCTGGTAATGTTGAATGTGACCTTTCTGGTGATCTTAATTACTTATTTCAGCAATATCACCCTGGGTCTGGTGACCAACGGCGTGGTGATCTTTTTCTATATCTCCTATACGATTTTTCTGGTGCTGGTAAACGGTGAACCGCTGACCGCCTCCTCCTATTTCTGGATTGTGCTGTTGCCCCTGTATACCTATGTCGTCAGCTTGATGACCAGCAGAAATCAGGCGCTACAGAATCGGGTTAATGAACTTGAAGATGAAAATGTCAGCTTATCGACGGTGGATCCGGACACCGGCCTGCGAAACTTTCGGACCCTGGTCAGCGATGCCAAAATTTTTATTGGGATGTCAAAGCGGGGACAGATCGAGTTATCCCTGATGATGATCAAATTTCGGCACTATAAAGAGATCAAACGAATTCTGGGTGAAGAACGGCTGCCGTTGTTCATCCGCCAGATGACTGAGGTTATGCATCGCAGTCTCCGGGCGGAGGATACCCTGTACCTGATTGAAAAAGAGGATATCACCTTTGGTCTGTTTTTGATTACCGATACCGCCGGAACCAAAATTGTTGAAAAGCGGATCAGAGATCATATGAAAACCGAAGAGTTTTATACCATTACAGCCCCCTACGAGGTGGAAATTGATTTAAAAATCGGGGTTTTTCATTGTGACAATTGTAAGAATGGCGAGATGGTTTCGCCGCTGGAATTTATTGAAAAGGCCCGAAAAGAAATGGAATACGATGTCGGCTAAGGGGAAAACCCGGAGATTGCAAAAGACCAGTTATTGCGTCACAATAGCTGGTCTTTTTATTATTTATTAAAATAAGCCGCAATGGCCTGACAGATGCGCAAGGCGGCCTTGCCGTCGCCATAGGGGTTGACAGCCTGGGCCATGGTCTGGTAGGCCAGAGGGTCATCCAGCAGATGCTGGGTGATCCGGATGATATTGGCTTTCTCGACCCCGCCCATGACAACGGTTCCGGCGGCGACGGCTTCCGGGCGTTCGGTTTCCTTACGCAGTACCACCACTGGTTTTCCCAGAGCCGGAGCTTCCTCCTGAATGCCGCCGGAATCGGTGAGCACCAGGTAGGCCCGGCCCATCAGGTTGGACATTTCCTCATAGTCCAGCGGGGTAAGAATATGAACCCGGTCAAGATCAGCCAATAGTGGCAGGGCGGTTTTGGCAATTTGTGGATTGGGGTGCATCGGAAAGACCACTTCCACATCCGGATTAGCCAGCACCAGTTCCCGGATGGCAGAAAAAATCTCTACCATCGGGGCACCAATATTTTCCCGGCGATGGGAAGTCAATAAGATGACTCGGCGTGTGTCATAGTCAATGGCGTTAAGGATCGGGTTGGCAAACTGGTAGTTGTCCGTTACCGTCATTAATAAGGCATCAATGACCGTATTCCCGGTAATGACGATCTGACGTTCGGGGATGTCTTCCCGAATCAGATTATCCCGATTGCCGGGGGTCGGCGAAAAATGCAGATCCCCCAGCTGACTGATCAGGGTGCGGTTCATTTCCTCCGGGTAGGGGGAGTACTTGTTTTTGGTTCGCAAACCAGCTTCGACATGGCCAATCGGGATTTGTTCATAAAAAGCCGACAGGGCTGAAGCAAAGGCCGTGGTAGTATCGCCATGAACCAGAATCATATCCGGGGATTCAGTCTCAAGAATTGGTTTCAGTTCATCGAGAATACTGGCCGTGAGATAACAAAGGGTTTGACCGGGCTTCATCAGATTCAAATCATAATCGGCGGTGATCGCAAAAAGCGCCAGCACCTGATCCAGCATTTCCCGGTGCTGGGCTGTCAGGGTGACCAGGGTCTGAAAACGGGGATCTTTTTTTAAAGCAATCACCAGTGGCGCCATTTTGATAGCCTCCGGTCGGGTTCCAAAAAGAAGCATGACTTTAATTTTTTTCATTTTACTCCCTCTCATCATGTTTGTCATATCGTCGAAGCGATTACTTGTTATAAATCAGACCCAGCAGAGCCTGGAGGTTGTCGTAGGAATAGGCGTTATTGTTGTAGCCGAAACCGCCGTATAAGAGACTGAGGGGATCGCTGTTCTGATGCTTTTTAAGCTGGGTCAGGGCGTTGCCGGTTAAAAATTCATTCCCCAGGGCAGCCCCGATCTGAGCAGCCAGGCCGTAGGCGGCTGATGACTCCTGAGTATCCAGTGCGGCCCCGGTTTGGGGATCATAATAGGAATAAAGGGTTCCGCTAGCGGTGTGCTCTTCCAGCCAGTCGATGGACTGCTGCGAATAAATCCCGACATGAGCCAGATTTAGCATCACCATCAGGCTATCCAGAATGTTTATTTTTCCATCAGCATCGGTATATATTCTTTTAGAGGGATCATAGCTTTTATGGTAAAGTGGCAAGCTTTCGCCAATAAAGCTACCCAGTAGAATCTCTTGGTTGGTGGTGACTGTCGAGGCCATTTCAGGCTTGGCAGTCGCCAGGGTCTGGATGGCTGCGAGGTTGATATAGGCCACCTCCACGGTTTTATCCTGGGTGGGGCTGGTATTGCTGTAATAATTAACCAGGTAGCCGGACTGAAATCCCTTTGAGGGCAATTGATTTTCCAGAGTTTTTAAAATTTCTGCGGCAGCATCATTATGAGGCCATTGGTTTTTGGCCAGGGCCAGGGTTTGGTAAATCCGCAGATCATCAATGGTGGCTGAGACGTCGGTGATCGGATCACTGTTTTCAACGATCCGCCACAATAAGATATCATCAACCATCAGATAATTTTTAATATAGTTGGCGGTGTCGTTAAATAGTTTTTGATCGCCAGTTAAGCGGGCATATTCCAATAATAGTCCCATCGATTCAGATAGTACTTCATGACCGGCAGATAAATCCCCGGTTCGGGCAGTGCTCTGATAATTGGTGTAAATACCCCCATATGGTGAGGTCAGGTGATCGCCGATAAAGGCCCGACAATTAAGCGCTTCCCGGGAGAGGGGGTCGACTGGAATCAGCGGTTCCGAAACAAGGGTGGTGTAATTAGCCAATTTAGTATTATCCTCGGTGTGGGGCAGAAAATTTCCCCAAAGCAAAACAATCAAGCCGGTCAGGACAACAAAGATAAACGATCGTCTAAGCGTTTTTGCCATGTTTTCGCTTCTTTCCTATTTTTGAAGAACCGCGCAGCATCACCTTTCGAACCAGGTTGACCGTCGAAGAAATCATAATGATCCCCACGGCCAGGGCACCCGAAATCAGCAGGGTGTGGACCCCGGTGGTGATGCCAAGATCCATTTCGCCGTTGATAAAA
This sequence comes from Acetobacterium sp. MES1, assembly GCF_002237635.1. NCBI lineage: Bacteria > Bacillati > Bacillota > Clostridia > Eubacteriales > Eubacteriaceae > Acetobacterium > Acetobacterium sp. MES1. Next base: position 102,677 of record NZ_MJUY01000025.1, on the reverse strand, counting down.
TAGAGCATCGTATAGTAAATACCACCGCCGGGAACCAGCGGAATCAGGGCCACAGCCAGATAAATGGTGGTCGGCGATTTGGTCAACCGGGCCAGCACCTCAGCATAAAGGGAGATGGCAATGGTGGCCAGCAGATAGAGAATGACATCATTGCTGATGAAGAGCTGAAAAACCACGTAAACCAGTTGGCCCAGCAGCCCTCCCAGAGCCGAAAGCAGCAGCTTGTTGCGGGGAATATTAAAGACGATGGCAAAGGCCAGGGAGGCTCCAAAGGCATATAGACAGGGTGTGATATAATTCATTTTCAACCTCCCCAGAATGGTCGCAACAGACTTAGTGGAACGGCGACCCCGGCGGCAATGGCGGCGCCGATCAGCAGTGCTTCAATGCCTTTGGTCAGTCCGGAGAGATAGTCCCCGGCAATAATGTCCCGGATCGAATTGGTGATCGCCAGCCCGGGTACCAGGGTCATAATCGAACCGATAATAATGGTGTTCATATTGGTGGTCAGACCCAGTCCGGTGGCGGTAACCGCAACCGTGGAGGCAATGAGCCCGCCAACAATATTGGTAAAAAAAACATTGGCTTCAAAGCGTCCCATAATGTCCATTTGCAGTTTAATGCCAATACCAATCAAAAATCCGATTCCGCTATCGACCAGGCTGCCGCCAAAAAAGAGCGTGAACATCTGGGAAATAAAGGCGAAAGCCAGGACATGAAGATAATAAGGATAAGAAGGGATGGTATCGATACGCCGGATTTCTGCGATCAGGTCTTTGTAGTTGGTGGGTTCATAGCAGATCTGACGGGATAAATGATTAATTTCAGAGACCTTGGTCAAATCAATTTTACGGGTGTGAATTCGTCGGGTTCGGGTCAGGGGAACCTCCCCCTCCAGGGTAACCGAGAGTATGATGGTGGTGGGCACAACAAAAATTTCTGCTTCTTTGGCGCCCAGGGCAATACTGATCCGATGCATCGATTCCTCCACCCGGTAGGTTTCAGCACCATTGGAAAGAAGGATCACCCCCATTTCCATGGCCACATGACTGAGCTGGGTAATGGTCATTACAGTTCGTCCTGGATGGCATCAAGAATCCGGTGGGCAACCGCATCCTTGGACAAAAGTGGCAGGGCTTCGGTTTTTTCCAGGGTGATAATCGTCACCCGGTTGGTGGTGGTATTAAACCCGGCACCTTTTTCCTTTAAATTATTGGCCACCATCATATTCACATTTTTGAAATAAAGCTTTTCCTTGGTATTTTCAATCATATTTTCAGTTTCCATCGAAAAACCGCAGATAAATTGGTCGGGACGTTTCTTTTCACCAATAGTTTTTAAAATATCAATCGTCGGCGTCAGATGAATGACTGCCTTTCCATCGCGTTTTTTGATCTTTTCCGTGGCCACGTCGCTGGGTTTGAAATCAGCAACGGCAGCAGCCTTAATGACAATATCGGTGGTTTCAAAATGATCCATCACCTGGGAACACATGTCACTGGCGGAAACAACCGGAACAACATTGACAAAGGCCGGAGGTGTGATGGCGGTTTTGCCGGTGATCAGGGTCACATTGGCACCTCGCAGCATCGCCGCTTGGGCCAGGGCATAACCCATTTTTCCGCTGGAATGATTGGTGATGTAACGAACCGGATCGATGGCTTCACAGGTGGGACCGGCCGTGATTAAGATGTTTTTGCCTTTGAGATCATGAAAAAAGGCAATTTCCCGGAGAATGTGGTTGATCAGTAGTTCTTCATCGGGGAGTTTGCCAGCGCCGACATCTTTACAGGCCAGCATCCCGACCGCCGGATCGATGATCTGATAACCCAGTTTTTTAAGACTGTTCAGATTATTTTGAACAATCGGGTTTTCGTACATGGCGGTATTCATAGCTGGGGCAATCAGCTTGGGACAGTGACAAGCCATGATGGTGGTGGTGAGCATATCGTCAGCAATCCCGGCATTGATTTTTCCAATGACATTGGCTGAAGCGGGTGCCACCATAAAAAGATCGGCCCGTTTGGCCAGACTGATATGGGCCACATCATAACGGATATTGCGGTCAAAGGTGTCCACAATACACTTATTGCCGGTTAAGCTTTCAAAGACCAGGGGGGCGATAAATTCCTGGGCGTTTTTGGTCATGATGACTTGAACATCGCAGCCCATTTTAGCCAGACTGCTGGCCACACTGGCCATTTTATAAGCGGCGATGCTTCCGGTAATACCCAGAACAACGGTTTTATTTTTTAATAGATTTTTCATCGGCTTTCCTTTTCCAACTGTTTTCATTAATTTTCATAATCATTATACCAAACCCGGGGGCCAGAAGTAAATCCAGGATCAAAGTAAATTTTTATTGAAAATAAATAAAAAAGACGTTAAAATATAGATGCATTGTATCCGGCTTGACTGGAACGATAGCAGGAGGTAAAAATGAAAAATATCAAGACCAAGGATTTGGTCAAATTATCCTTTTTTGTGGCGATTATCGTTTTGTTGGCAGTTACCCCATTTCTTGGCTATATCCCGCTGGGATTCACCCGGGCGACCATCATTCATATTCCCGTCATTATTGGCAGCATTATGCTGGGGCCGTTTTATGGTGCTTTTCTGGGATTTGTTTTTGGACTGACCAGCCTGATCAATAATACCTTTAACCCGACGGTGACATCCTTTGTGTTCACGCCGTTTTATTCGCTGGGAACCTATTCCGGTAACTTCTGGAGTCTGGTGATCTGTTTTGTTCCCAGAATTTTAGTTGGTGTGGTTCCTCATTATGTCTACACAGGCATGAAAAAGATAAAAAACAACGATGTCTTGGCGCTGGGCTTTGCCGGGGTGGCCGGATCGCTGACCAACACCCTGCTGGTGATGAATTTTATTTATCTGTTTTTCGGACAGAGCTATGCTGAAGCCAAAAATGTGGCCGTGTCCACCTTATACGGTGTCATCCTTTCGGTTATCGCCATCAATGGTTTGCCGGAAGCGATTGTAGCGGGAATACTCACAGTCGCCATTTGTAAGGCGTTGTTGCGGTATACCGGAAAACCGGCGCTGCAATAAGTCTTGGTACATAAATTTTAAATTTGCAAAAAAACTGTTTTGGGTTTACTCCCCGGAGCAGTTTTTTTATTTAGTAAATCGGTTTTATTACTTTGCGATCCCGTAGAAAAAATATATAATGGGTATAAAATACCAGAAAGCCAAAAAGGAGTTGTGATGAAGAAGATTAACAAAGTTCTTGGTTGGGTATTGGTGTTAATGATGGTTACTGGCTGTTTTGGCACCACCGCCTTTGCCGCCACCGTCAACGACGATCAGACCATCACCCTTAAGATCATTCATACTAATGACACCCATTCCCGTTATAGTTACAGTGTTAAAAACAACACCATCGGTTATGCCAAGCTTAAAACCATCATCAATCAGGAAAAGCCCGATCTGGTGGTGGATGCCGGGGATATTTTTCATGGCCAGTCCTTTGCCACCATCGAAACCGGCGGTTCGATTGCCGAACTGATGGCAGCGGTGGGTTTTGATGCCATTGCACCCGGCAATCACGATTTTAATTATGGCAGCGCCCGGTTACTGGAGCTGGGCACCATGGCCAATACTAAAATTTTAGGCAACAATGTGACCTATAGCGAATCCGGCAAGCCCTTTTTTAGTGACGATTATCTAATTAAAGACATTGTTGTGGATGGTGAAGTCATCCGAATTGGTGTCTTTGGATTGATCAGCCCGGATATTTACTCCGATACGGCCCCGGCCAATGTGGCGGGGTTGACCTTTGGTACCCGGGAATCGGTGCTGGTCGCCGCTCAGCAATCGGTGGCGGCGCTGGAAGCCCAGAACTGCGATGTGATTGTTGCCCTGACCCATATCGGTGATTCGGATAATGGCACCTTAATGCGCAGTGATGCCATCGCCGAGGGCGCCCCGGGAATCGATGTGATTGTTGATGGTCATACCCATGATGTCGAAAACCGCGAAGTCAACGGCACCCTGATTGTTCAGACTGGCTGCTACTCCAGTGCCGTGGGTGAGGTTGAATTGACACTGAAAAAAGCAGTGGCGCTGGCGGGCCGGATCGAAGTTCCGGAAGCGGAGAATTGGGAAGTAGCACCAACCGAAACAGTAGCAGCCAGCGAAACCGCAGCGGATGACGAAATCACGGCAGAACTACCTGAACTGGAAGTGTCAGAAGAAATCCCAGCGGAAGCTGGATGGGAAGCAAGTGAGAGTGATGAAACCGACGTCGAAGGAATCCAAGTTTCAGATGAAGAACGTATCGAGTCGCCGACGCCAGAGATTCAACTTGATGCGACGGAAGTTACCTATACGGTTGTGAGTAAAACCGAAAACCTGACGACCGTTGCTCAGGCAACCGATGAGTTGATTCCCGCTGACCCAACGGTAACAGCCTTAACAGCAGCGATTGAAGCTCGGGAAGATCCCATCAAAAAACAGGTGGTTGGCAATACCCCGGTTAAACTGGGCGGTGCCACTGAGAATATCTGGCAGGATGTCCGGTTGGGCGAGCTAAACCTGGGTCGAGCTCTATCCGACAGTTATCGTTTTGTTACCGGCGCCGAAATTGCGGTGGAAAACGCCGGGGGAATCCGGGCTCAGATTCCGGCCGGGGAGATCAACAAGGGACAGGTGATCGACGTCCTGCCCTTTGGTAATTATCTGGTGACCAAACAGGTGACCGGCGCCGACATCAAAAAAATGCTGGAAACCAGCATCGAAATCGGTGTTAACAACCAGATTGCCAAAGACAAAAATGACAATTCCTGGCCCGGCAACAGCGGCAGCTATCTTCAATGGAGTGGCATCACCGCCGCCTATGATTTAACGAAACCAGCGGGCCAACGGGTGTATTCGGCCAAGGTCGGTGGAGTGGATTTGGACCCCAATCGCACCTACACCCTTGCCTGCAATAATTATCTGGCCACCAGCAAAGACTACCCGGGCTTACAGGCGGCAGCCATCATCAATGAGTATTCAGCCTGTGACGAAGCCTTTATCAACTATCTGCAGAACGCTGGTAACGACCGTTTTATGGCAGCTATTAACACACCTAATGTAACCGCCGGAGCCGCCCCGCAACCGGTACTCAATCCGCAGTCAGTGCAACCGGGCCAAAAGCAGTCGGCCAATAATCCCCGTACCGGCTATGGACAATGGGGCTGGGGACTTGTTTTAGGCAGGTGTGCGGAGCTTTGCTGCCTGTTTACATCAAAGAATTTTCACACTGTTCGGCCTACAGGCTGTGGTCTGTTCGCCCACACGTTACAAAATTGTTTATGAAAACAGACATCAAAGCAATCGAGTTTTTCGGTGTAAATTGCCGAATTGCTTTGATGTTCAATGAAGGGAGGTGCCATCGATCGACAAAAAATACAGCCTTCAGGAGCTGATGGCCCTGGCCATCGAGACCGCCAGGATCGGGGCCGAAAAAGGCGAGGTTCCAATCGGGGCAGTGCTGGTTTGCGATGGCAGGATCCTGGCCCGGGCCCATAACCGGAAAGAAAGTCTGGCCGACCCAACTGCCCACGCCGAAATGCTGGTGATCCGGTCCGGGGCCGAAAAACTGGGGCGCTGGCGGCTGGACGACTGTCAGCTCTATGTTACCGCCGAACCCTGTGTGATGTGTATGGGGGCCATTATTCAAGCCCGGATTCCGGTGCTGGTTTATGGTGCTGCCGAAAAGAAATTTGGCGGGGTCGAATCGACGGCCCGGCTGGGCCAACACCCGATGCTCCCCAAACAGATGGCAATCTACCCGGGTATCTGTGAACAAGAATGTGAAGAAATACTGAAAGATTTTTTCAAACAAAGGAGAAATGAAGATGAGTAGCAAATCAAAGGTGTATTTTACGACCTTACGGACAACGGGTTCTAATAATATTTTAAAAAAGCTGGAAAAACTGGTCACTGCTGCTGGCATGACCGAGATTGATTTTGAAAACAAATTTGCGGCCATAAAGATCCATCTCGGTGAACCGGGAAATCTGGCTTATCTGCGTCCCAATTATTCCAAAGTAATTGTTGACATGATTAGGGAAAAAGGTGGCAAGCCATTTCTCACCGACTGCAACACCCTTTACGTCGGCCGGCGAAAAGACGCTCTGGAGCACATGGATGCTGCTTATGAAAATGGCTATAATCCCTTTGTTACCGGATGTCATGTAATCATTGGCGATGGTTTAAAGGGCACCGATGATATTGAGGTGCCGCTTGCTGGCGGCGAATGTGTTACCAGTGCCAAAATCGGCCGGGCGATTATGGACGCCGATGTCTTTATCTCAATGACCCATTTCAAAGGCCATGAAAACACCGGCTTCGGCGGGGTCCTGAAGAACATCGGAATGGGCTGCGGTTCCAGGCGGGGTAAGATGGAAATGCATTCCAACAGCAAACCTTTTGTTAAAGAAAAGAAATGTCGCAGTTGCAAGATGTGTGGCAAAATCTGTGCCTTTGGGGCCATTTCCTATCGGGTCGAGGATGGCAAAGCCCGGATCAAGGATGAGCTCTGCGTTGGCTGCGGCCGCTGTATTGGGGTCTGTCCCTTTGATGCCATTTCGCCCAAATATGATGAAAGCAATGATGTCCTCAATAAAAAAATTGCTGAATATACCAAGGCGGTGGTGGATGGGCGCCCGCAATTCCACATCAGTTTTGTTATTGACGTGTCACCCAACTGCGATTGCCACGTTGAGAACGATCTGCCGATTATCCAGGATGTCGGCATTTTTGCCTCCCTCGATCCGGTGGCTTTGGATATGGCCTGTGCGGATGCCTGCAATAACGCCCGGATTCTCCGGGGCAGCTGCGCCGAAGAACGAATTGTTGAACATGAAGGGCATGATCTGTCCAATATGGATGTATTCACCCTGGTTCATCCGGATACCAACTGGAAGGTCTGTGTCGATCACGCTGTCAAGCTGGGGCTGGGCAATAAGGAATATGAAATCACCGAGGTTTAAGAGTTGGCTTTACAATGGTTCAAACTAGAAACCGATATCATGATTTAACAGATATTTTGTGATTGACAAAGGCAGAATAAATCGATATAATGATTCAAATACTTAAAGTAAGTAAAATAATAATCAAATAAAACAACTGCTATGACCAAGAGAAAGATACCAAGGATTGTATTGAAGAGAGTTGGAGGATGGTGTGATTCCAATAGTACAATGGTATGTAATACTCACTTGCGAGCTGCCAACCTGAACATTTACCCAATTAGTAGGGAAGGCCGTGATCCCGTCCGGGATGTCAACGTTAAATGACTATGGTTAGGTTCGCCTTGCGTTCAGACCAGAAGAGGAAATAGTTGTAAAGCTATTTTAAATTTAGAGTGGTACCGTGGATACTTATATCCGCCTCTGTTGTTATACAGAGGCGGATTTTTTTAGTTTACACAACTAACGTGAGTATATAATGGTCACATCAAGTGAATTTATATAATTAGAAAATTAAATTATTAAAGCATTTCAAGGAGGAAATTTAAAAAATGGCAAAATTATTTTACGATGCGGATTGTAATCTGGGGTTACTCGATGGAAAAACAGTTGCAATTATTGGATACGGAAGTCAGGGTCATGCTCATGCCCTGAACCTGAAAGAATCAGGGGTCAATGTCATTGTTGGTCTGTATGAAGGCAGCAAATCCTGGGCGATTGCTGAAGAAGCCGGTTTAAAAGTTATGACTGCCGCTGATGCCACCAAGGCCGCAGACATTATCATGATTCTGCTTCCTGATGAAAAACAGGCTGCCATCTATAAAGAAAGTATTTTACCAAACCTCGAAGCAGGCAACAGTCTGGTATTTGCTCATGGTTTCAATATTCACTATGGTCAAATTATTCCCCCAGCGGATGTGAATGTCTTTATGATTGCTCCCAAAGGACCAGGACATACCGTCAGAAGTCAATATCAGGAAGGCCGTGGGGTTCCCTGTCTGATTGCTGTTTACCAGGATCCATCCGGCAATACCCATGATCTGGGTCTGGCTTATGCTTCCGGAATCGGCGGTGGTCGGGCTGGTATCCTTGAAACAACCTTCAAAGAAGAAACTGAAACGGATCTTTTCGGTGAACAAGCTGTTCTTTGCGGCGGGGTTACTGCTTTAATGAAAGCTGGTTTTGAAACTTTAGTTGAAGCTGGATACCAACCAGAAAGCGCCTATTTTGAATGTGTTCATGAAATGAAACTGATCATCGATTTAGTTGTTCAGGGCGGACTGGGCTACATGCGTTATTCCATCAGTGATACCGCTGAATATGGTGATTACATCACGGGCAGCAAAATTATCACTGAAGAAACTAAAAAAGCCATGAAGGGTGTTCTTAATGACATTCAGGATGGTACCTTTGCCCGTAACTGGATCCTTGAAAACCAGGCCAACCGCCCATACTTCAACGCTGTAAGACGAATTGAAACAGAAACTCAGGTAGAAAAAGTTGGCGCAGAATTACGAACCATGATGTCCTGGATTAAAAAATAACAGACACAAAAAGGATAACCCAGTACCGACAATTGTTACATCATGTTGTACGCATCGGAGCGGACACGGCGTAGCCTGTCCGATTCCGTAGCGAACAACAGATTAACAATTGGTCGGTACGGTAGTTTATCGACAACCTCAAAGGCAGAAGTCCTTCTGCCTTTTTTTATAACAAAAAAACAAAATAATTAGGAGGAGATGCAATGAGCAGAATAGTAAAAATATTTGATACCACCCTTCGAGATGGGGAACAGTCACCGGGTTGCAGTATGAACCTGAAAGAAAAATTAGAGATGGCGAAACAGCTCGAACGCCTGAGAATTGACGTCATTGAAGCCGGGTTTGCCATTGCATCTCCTGGTGATTTTGAGTCGGTTCAACTGGTTGCCAATGAGATTAAAAATGCCACGGTGGCCAGCCTGGCCCGCAGTACCGAAAAAGATATCAGTACCGCCTATGAAGCCTTAAAAGGCGCAGTGAATCCCCGGATTCATTACTTTTTGGCAACCTCGGATATCCACATGGAATACAAGCTGCGGATGTCCCCGGAAGCGGTGCTGGAAAAGGCCATTGCCATGGCCAAATTTGCCCGTAACCTGTGTGGTGAGGTGGAGTTCTCGGCTGAAGATGCCTCCCGAACCCGGCCGGAATTCTTATACCGGGTGCTGGAAGGGGTTATCAATCAGGGGGTTACCATTGTCAATGTCCCGGATACGGTGGGTTATACGACTCCCGGTGAATATTTTAAATTTATCGAAGGCATTCGCAACAACGTTCCCAACATTGATAAGGCTACCATTTCTGTTCATGTCCATGACGATTTGGGGCTGGGGGTCGCCAATTCGCTGGCGGCCATTCAGGCTGGCGCCGGTCAGGTGGAATGTACCGTTAATGGCATCGGCGAACGGGCTGGTAATGCCGCCTTGGAAGAAATTGTCATGGCCCTCAAAACCCGTTATGATGTTTACCAGGTCGATACAAATATTGACACCACCCAGATCTACCGGTCCAGTCGCTTGTTATCCAAGTTAACTGGGGTTCGGGTTCAGCCCAATAAAGCGATTGTCGGCGAAAATGCTTTTGCTCATGAATCCGGCATTCACCAGCACGGGATGATGGCCAATAAAGAAACCTATGAAATTATGACACCGGAATCGATCGGTTTAAAAGAAAACAAAATGGTGCTGGGCAAACATTCTGGCAAGCATGCCTTTGTGGATAAGCTGACCTCACTGGGTTATAGCCTCAGCGAAGAGGAGATCCTGGATTTATTCAATCAGTTTAAGGTTCTGGCCGACAAGAAAAAAGTCATTTCCGACAAGGATATTTTGGCCCTGGTGGAACAAAAACAATTGGCAATACCCGAGGTTTATTCGCTGGACCGTTTTGTCATCAGCACAGGGAACACCATTTCCACTGCCGCCACCATCCGCTTGCGCAAAAATGGTGATCTGATTGAAGGTGTGTCCCTGGCGGATGGGCCAATCAGTGCCGGATTTAAAGCCATTAGCGAATTGGTTGACTGTGAATTGACCCTGATTGATTATGGGGTGACGGCGGTTACTGACGGAACCGATGCCCAAGGTGAAGCCCAGGTCAAAATATCCGATGGCACTCATGTCTACCATGGCCGGGGGCTCAGCACCGACATTATCGATGCCAGTCTGAAAGCTTATGTTGACGCCGTGAACCAGATGCTTTATATCAAAGAGAGTCAAGGTCAGGAAGAATTCGGTTCAAAACTGTGATAAGGGGGAATTGGCATGTCAGAAAAAATATTAGTCTTTGATTCAACGCTGCGAGATGGAGCCCAGGCCGAAGGAATTTCCTTTTCGGTGGAAGATAAAATCCGGGTCGTCGAAACCCTGGACAAAATGGGGATTGATTACATTGAAGCCGGAAATCCTGGCTCCAATCCTAAAGATATTGAGTTTTTCAATCGCATCAAGGGGATCCACCTTAATCATGCCAAACTGGTGGCCTTTGGCAGCACCCGGCGGGGCGGCATTGCCGTTGAAGATGATGCCAACTTAAAAGCCATTTTGGAAACTGAAACCCCGGGGGTAGCCATCTTTGGAAAAAGTTGGACCTTCCACATCACCGACATCATCAAAACCACCCTGGCTGAAAACCTCAAAATGATCGAAGAAACCATGGCCTATTTAAAGGCTCAGGGAAAAGATGTGACGTTTGATGCCGAGCACTTCTTTGACGGTTATAAAAATGATCCGGCTTATGCCATCGAAGCCCTGCTGGCCGCTCAGGAAGGGGGAGCTGATTGTTTGGCTCTTTGTGATACTAACGGCGGCACCCTGCCTTATGAAATTCAGGAAATCGTCACCACTGTCCGCCAGAAAATGCGGATTCCCTTAGGCATTCATTGCCATAACGACAGTGGGCTGGCGGTGGCCAATTCATTGATGGCCGTTCATGCTGGCGCCCGTCAGGTTCAGGGAACCTTCCTGGGCTATGGTGAACGCTGCGGCAATGCCAATTTGGCCACCATTATTCCGAATCTGCAGTTAAAAATGGGTTTCCATTGTCTGGCTGATGCGGAACTGCAAAAATTGACCTCCTCGGCCATCCGGATCGCCGAAATTTCCAATTACGCCCTTACTGGTCGGGAGCCCTTTGTCGGAAAGTCAGCCTTTGCCCACAAGGGTGGCATGCACATCGACGCTGTTATGAAAAATCCGGCCTCCTTTGAACATGTTTCGCCAGAAGCAGTCGGCAACGAACGGCGGATTCTGATGTCCGAAGTTTCTGGCCGTAGCACCATTATCCAGCTGATCAACGAGGTTGACCCCAGCCTGACCAAGAAGTCCGACGAAACCACCCGGGTGATGGATCGCATCAAAGAGCTGGAATACCAGGGCTATCAGTTTGAAGGGGCCGAAAGCAGCGTCAAACTGCTGATCCGCAAAGAGCTGGGTCTGCACAAGCCATTTTTCACCCTGGAAGATTTCAAAACCATTGGTGAACAAACTCATACCAAAGAAGCTCTTAGTTCCTCCGCCGTGGTTAAAATCAACGTCGACGGTCAATCAGAGATCAATGCTGCCGAGGGGGATGGCCCGGTTAATGCCCTGGATAAGGCGCTGAGAAAAGCGCTGGAAGTCTTTTACCCCAAAATCAGCGAGGTGCGCCTGACCGACTTTAAGGTCCGAGTCATTGATTCCAAATCGGCTACGGCCTCCAAGGTTCGGGTGCTGATTGAAAGCTCTGATGGCATCGACATCTGGACCAATGTCGGGGTGTCCACCGATATCATCGAAGCCAGCCTCATTGCCCTGATTGATTCCATTGAATATAAGCTACTTAGCGATGAAGAACGGGAAAATAAATAAATTAAACGATCATCTAAATTACAAAATTATTTTGCAAAACGAGGAGAACAAATGAATTATAAAATAGCCGTGATTCCCGGAGACGGAATCGGACCTGAAATTGTCGGAGCCAGCATCAAAGTTTTAGATAAAATTGCTGAAAAATTCAACCATACCTTTAATTATACCGAAGTATTAGCTGGCGGAGCCGCCATCGATGCTTGTGACAACCCATTACCCCAGGAAACCGTGGACATTTGTCTGGCCAGTGACGCCGTGCTGTTGGGTGCCCTGGGTGGGCCAAAATGGGACAATCTGCCGGGTGATAAACGACCGGAAGCTGGTCTGCTGGGTCTGCGAAAAAGTCTGGGCCTGTATGCCAATCTGCGACCAGCCATTCTTTATGAAGAATTAAAGGCGGCTTGTCCGCTGAAACCGGAAATTATCGGTGACGGCCTGGATATTATGGTGGTTCGGGAGTTGACCGGTGATGTCTATTTCGGTGAAAAAGGCCGGGACGGTGATGAAGCAGCCTGGGATATTATGAAATACAGTCGGCCAGAAGTGCTGCGGATTGCCAAAAAAGCCTTTGAAATTGCTATGAAGCGTGGGAAAAAAGTGACCAATGTCGATAAAGCCAACGTTCTGGAAGTTTCCCGCTTCTGGCGCAGTTGTGTTGAAGAAGTGGCCAAAGACTACCCGGAGGTCGAACTGAACCATTTGTATGTGGATAACGCCGCCATGCAGCTGGTCATTAACCCCAAACAGTTTGACGTGATTGTGACCGGTAACCTGTTTGGTGATATTTTATCCGACGAAGCCAGCATGATCACCGGGTCCATCGGGATGCTGCCATCTGCCAGCATGGCTGAAGGCAAGTTTGGTATGTTTGAACCGATTCATGGCTCGGCTCCCGATATTGCCAACCAGAATAAAGCAAATCCGATTGCCACCATCGTCTCGGTAGCGATGATGCTGCGCTATTCTCTGGATCTGACGGCGGAAGCCGATGCCATTGAAGCCGCCGTTCAAAAAACCCTGGCTCAGGGCTACCGCACCGGTGATATCTTCAGTGAAGGCATGACCCTGGTTGGCACCGTTGAAATGGGCCAGAAAATAATCGAAAACCTTTAGAAATTTCTGAACGAACATAAATTTCGGTTTGTAGTGGCGGTTGTCAACCGCCTGCCGCCCCGGTAATTCAAATCAAAAAATATTTATTTTGTAGGGGCGAGGGTCTGACCCCTTGGTCATCCGTGATCGCCCGCACCCTCAATTCGAGTTATTAGAAAATATCAAAACCACAACAGAAAGGATATCAAATGAAAAGTGATCGTGTAAAAAAAGGCGTCGAAACAACGCCACAACGTTCTTTATTCAAAGCTATGGGTTATATTGACGAAGAACTGGAGCAACCTTTAATCGGGGTGGTCAATTCCTTTAATGAAATTATTCCCGGCCATATCCATTTAAATACCATCACCAAAGCCGTCAAGGAAGGTGTTCGCATGGCCGGGGGAACCCCCATTGAATTCCCGGCTATCGGTGTTTGCGACGGCATCGCCATGGGTCATGTCGGAATGAAATATTCGCTGGCGTCCCGGGAACTGATTGCTGATTCCATTGAAATCATGGCCACCGCTCATTCCCTTGATGCGCTGGTTTTGATTCCCAACTGCGATAAGGTGGTTCCTGGTATGCTGATGGCGGCCGCCCGGCTCAATATTCCCGCCGTGTTTGTCAGTGGTGGGCCAATGCTCACCGGTAAAGCGGTGGGTCAGAAAGACACCGATTTAAATACCGCCTTCGAAGCGGTGGGCGCTTTTAATGCTGGCAAAATTGATGAAACTGAGCTTAAATCGTTTGAAGATTCGGTTTGCCCGGGTTGCGGCTCCTGCTCCGGAATGTTTACCGCCAACAGCATGAACTGCCTGACCGAGGTGTTGGGCATGGGTCTGCCTGGCAACGGCACCATTCCCGCGGTATTTGCGGAACGGGTGCGACTGGCCAAAAAAGCCGGGATTCAGGTCATGGAAATGTGGAAACGGGATATCAAACCTCGGGACATCATGACCGATGCCAACTTCAGAAATGCTCTGGCCTGTGATATGGCCCTGGGCTGTTCCACCAATAGTATCTTGCATTTACCAGCCATTGCCAATGAAGCCGGGGTCTGTATCGACCTGCAGGAAGTCAACGAGATTTCCGCCAAAACCCCCCACCTGTGCAAACTGGCCCCGGCCGGAAATCACCATCTGGAAGATCTATACTTTGCCGGTGGGATTCAGGCGGTTATGAAAACGCTGGCCGATGCCGATCTGATCGATACCAGTTTAATGACGGTGACCGGCAATACCATTGCTGAAAACCTGACCGGTGTCTACAATAAAAACCCGGAAGTCATCCGTCCACTGACCAAGCCTTACAGCCCCACCGGTGGACTGGCGGTGCTCTTTGGCAACCTGGCCCCCGACGGTGGCGTGGTCAAACAGGGGGCCGTGGCTCCGGAAATGTTAAAACACGAAGGCCCAGCCCGGGTGTTTAACTCCGAAGAAGAAGCGACTGCTGCCATCAAGGCCGGCAAAATTGTGGCTGGTGACGTGGTGGTGATCCGTTATGAAGGCCCCAAAGGCGGCCCGGGAATGCGGGAAATGCTGTTCCCAACCTCGGCCATTGCCGGGATGGGACTGGATAAGGATGTCGCTTTAATCACTGATGGTCGTTTCTCGGGTGCCACCCGGGGCGCCTGCATCGGTCATGTCTCGCCGGAAGCGGCGGCGGGTGGCACCATCGGTTTAATTGAAGAAGGCGACATCATTGCCATTGATATTGTCAATCGTTCTCTGGCCGTTAAGGTCGACGATGCCGTTCTGGCTCAGCGTAAAGCCGCCTGGGTACCGCTGGAGCCCAAGATCAAAACGGGCTATCTGTCCCGCTACGCCCGACTGGTAACCTCCGCCTCCACCGGCGCCGTCTTTGAAAAATAAAAAAATACAAAAACTGATAATAAACAAACCTGAATTCTGGTTCGTAGGGGCGAGGGTCTGACCCCTTGGTCATCCGTGATCGCCCGCAAACGACCTGATAAGCTAACCAATCTCAACCAAAACAGAAAGGAAGTGAAGATTTGAATAACAAAGAATTATTATTAGGGTCGGAAATCACCGTCCGCTGTCTGGAAGAACAGGGCATCAAACATGTCTTTTCATTCCCCGGCGGGGTGGTCATTCCATTATTTGATGCCTTCTACCGACTCGACCATGATATTACCGAAATTGGCCCCTGTCATGAACAAAATGGGGTTCATGCCGCCGACGGCTATGCCCGAACCAGTGATACGGTGGGGGTCGCCATTACCACCTCCGGCCCCGGCGCAACCAATGCCATCACCGGAATTGCCAATGCCTATCTGGACTCGGTGCCCCTGGTTGTCATCACCGGGCAGGTGGCTTCGCCTTTGCTGGGCAAGGATTCCTTCCAGGAAATTGACATCACCAGCGTGACCATGCAGATTACCAAGCATAATTATCTGGTTACCAAGGTAGAAGACCTGGCCGACACCATCCGGGAGGCCTTTGTCATCGCCCAATCGGGACGGCCCGGCCCGGTTGTAATCGATATTCCCAAGGACATCTTCCTGGCTAAAACCGAATACCAGAAAATGTTTATCCCCAAGCTGCGCCAGATCTATCCGGACATCAAGGAATCAAAAATCTTAGAAGCGGTAACCGCCATTAACAAGGCCCAGCGACCAATGATCTATGCCGGTGGCGGGGTGCTTAAATCCAAGGCCCAGGTCGAACTGCTGGCCTTTGCCGAAAAATCCGGCATTCCGGTGGCCAACTCGCTGATGGGCCTGGGGGGCATTCCCCGGGATCACGAGCTGTCGATGGGTATGGTGGGGATGCACGGCTTTCAGGAAACCAATCTGGCGGTCATCAATTCCGATCTGCTGATCGCCATCGGCGCCCGTTTCAGCGATCGGGTCACTGGTAACTGCGATGCCTTTGTCCGCAATAAAACGATCATCCACATCGATGTGGATCCCACTGAGTTTGCCAAAAATATTCCGGCCGAAATTCAGATTCAGGGCAATATCAAAGATGTGCTGCCACTATTGACCAAAGACATTGAAGAAAAGACCTATCCGGAGTGGTATAAAAGAATTAAAGAATGGGTTATCCCCTGTGCCGAAAAAGGGGATTACCACCCCAAGAATATTCTTAACACCATCAACGCCGCCTACCCGGAAGCCTTTGTGGTCACCGAGGTGGGCCAGCATCAGATGTGGGTGGGCCAATACTGGAACGTCAAGCGTCCGGCTCAGTTTATTACCTCCGGCGGTTTAGGCACCATGGGCTATGGCCTGGGGGCATCCATCGGCGTTAAACTGGCCAATCCCGATGCCGATGTACTGCTGGTGGCTGGTGACGGCAGTTTCCGGATGAACTGTCAGGAGCTGATCACCGTCAGCAAGTATAAGATTCCCTTAAAAATCTTCCTGTTTGACAACGAATCATTAGGGATGGTCCGGCAATGGCAGAAGCTCTTTAGCGACAAACGCTATGCCCAAACCGACATCGTTCAATGTACCGACTACATCATGCTGGCCGCTGCCAGTGGGATTCCCGGCTACAAAGTCACCAACATGGACGAACTGAATCAGACACTGGAAGCAATCAAAGATCAACCGGGCCCCTTACTGGTCCACGTCAAGATCTCCAACGAAGAAGGGGTTTACCCGATTGTCCCGGCCGGTTGTGCCATTGACGAGATTTATTACGAATAGATTACTTGCAAACAATAAAAAACAAAAGAAGAAACTTTGCCGATGGAGTAGCGACTCTTAAGCAAAGTTTCTTCTTTTTGTAGTTGCGAATAAGAAATCAATACAGATAATAAATATTAGTTATTATTAAATTGCAATAGTATTTCAATAATAAAAATTGTATAATAATGATTGAATAATAATGATTGAATAATAAGTATAGTGTTTTTTATTAACTGACACGGCGGTGCAGTGAAGCAAAAAAATGAGTTTATTTTGAAAGGAGCGAAAATCTGTTTCAACTACGAAAAAATTAACACTGACTAAAATTAAAACCCACGAATGCATCAGCAAATATTTATTAATACTTCAACAAAGGAGCGAAGCAAAATGAAATGGATTTATGATATGAAGATCACCCGGAAACTGGTAAGCAGTTTTATATTGGTGGCGCTGGTGGCAGGGATTGTCGGATTAATAGGTGTGCTTAATCTAAATAAAATTAATGCATCCTACATTGATTCCTACAATAATGTGACCACTGCGCATATGAGTACTGGAAACTTACTTTCAAGTCTGGAAAAAATGAGATATCAATTAGTGGATATGGTTTTAGAATCCGACCCAGCTGAAATTAAAAAAGATGCTGAAGAGATTGCAGCTGATAAAGAAGTGATCAGCTCATCAATGGATCAATTTGAATAGACCATTGTAAAAGAAGAAGTGCGGGTCGAGTTTGCCAAGCTAAAAGAAACCATTGCCGAAGCTGAAAAACAGATTGATACGGCAGCCGGTCTGGCAGCAGAAAACAAAGATGCAGAAGCCTTGGCAATGCTTGATGAAACGGGATCACTGACAGCATCTTTTGAAGCTGCGACCACAGAAATGGGTGAGCTTATCAAAATGAAGGTTGATTCCGGAGAAGCCCAAATCAGTGAAAATACGGGCGACACCACTGCGGCAGTTACCCTTATGTCGGTTATCACAATTTTAGGGATGATCGTTGCCATTGCGCTGGGAATATTTTTAAGTAAGATTATCGGAAAACCCATCCAAAAGGTTTCTGAAGGTCTAAAAGAGATGAATCAGGGCCATTTTATGATCCGACTTAAGATGGATCGAAAAGATGAAGTCGGCGAAATGGCAGATGCATTGGATACTTTTTCAGATAGCATTCAAACAGTGATTGTCGGTACATTAAACGATGTATCAGCTGGGGATGTCAGTGCCAACATTGTACCTCGGGATGACTAGGATGAATTGGCACCGGCACTTAAACAGATTATTAAAACCATTCGGGCGCTGATTGAAGAAGCAAATAGGCTGTCGGCTGCTGCTGTGGAAGGAAGACTGAACACCAGAGGCGATACATCGGCTTTTACCGGTGGATATAGAGAAATCGTTGAAGGCGTAAATGCGACGCTGGATGCGGTGGTCGGGCCGCTGAATGTCGCTGCTGACTATGTGGAGCAGATCAGTCGGGGAATTATTCCGCCAAAAATTACGGATAACTACAATGGTGATTTTAATATCATAAAAAACAATTTAAACACCTGTATTGAGGGTTTAAGTGCATTATCGGAAGGTAAACGGATTCTTGAAAAGATGAGCGTTAATGATTATTCCGAAGAAATGACCGGTCAGTATCTGGGAATTTACGCCGATATTGCAAAAGCCATCAATGCGGTGCATGAGCGTCTGATTCGGGTGGTTAATGTTGCTACGCATATTGCGGCCGGAGATATGAGTGATCTGGAAACATTGATGCAGATCGGCAAGCGAAGCGAAAATGATACGCTAAACCCCAGCCTGATTGCGATGATTAAAAACATTTTAAACCTGGTTCAGGAAACGGAAGGCATGGCCAGTATTGCCGTTGAAGGTGATTTGGCAAATCGGGGTGATGCCTCTAAATTCCAGGGTGAATTTGCCAAGGTCATCGATGGCTTTAATCAGACATTGGATGCCATCATACAGCCACTGACTGAAGCAGCAGAGATTCTGGATTTGTTATCCACCGGAAATCTGAAAATTACAATGGCTGGTGAATACAAAGGCGACCATGCCAAGATCAAGAATGCTTTAAACAATACGATCGTCTTCTTAAAACGCTATGTCGACGAAATTTCAGAAACTCTGGAAGCCATGGGACAGGGTAGCTTAAATCAGGAAATTACAAGCGAGTATCTGGGCGATTTCCTGCCGATCAAGATCTCCCTCAATGCGATTAATGACAAACTCAGCCAGACCATGCAGGAGATCAATGATGCCGCTGGACAGGTGGAAATGGGGGCCAGACAGATTTCGGATGGTGGTCAGAATCTGTCGCAGGGAACCACGGAACAGGCCAGCGCGATCCAGGAATTAGCGGCATCGATTGAAGAAGTCGCCGGAGAAACTAAGCGAAATGCCATGAATGCCAATCAGGCCAATGAATTGGCCGTAAGAGTCCGAAAAAATGCCGAAGTGGGAAATGATCAGATGGAAAAAATGGTTACCGCCATGGATGAAATCAGTGATTCCTCCAATAATATTTCAAAAATCATCAAGGTCATTGATGACATTGCTTTCCAGACAAATATTCTGGCCTTGAATGCTGCTGTGGAAGCAGCCCGGGCAGGACAGCATGGCAAAGGCTTTGCAGTAGTGGCAGAAGAAGTTAGAACGCTGGCGGCCAGAAGTGCGGAGGCTGCAAAAGAAACCACGGGTCTGATTGAAGGCTCCATCGACAAAGTGGAAGTAGGCACCCGGATTGCCGATGAAACAGCTGAAAGTCTCAAAGAAATACTGAATGAAATTGAGCAGGTAACCAGTCTTGTAGGTAACATTGCCCAGGCATCCAATGATCAGGCATCGGAAATAGCGCAGATTACCAAGGGCATTGAACAGGTTTCCCAGGTGGTGCAAACAAATTCGGCCACGGCTGAAGAAAGTGCTGCAGCCAGTGAAGAATTATCAGGTCAGGCTGAAATGCTCAAACAAATGGTTGGCGCCTTTGAATTAAAACGTATTGGCCAGACGCAAAAAATACAAACTCGATTGGAGGAAAAAAAGGCGGTCAAAATCGAAGCAGATCTTTCCTTTGAACCCCAAATTGTGCTGGATGACAACGACAAATATTAAAAGACAGAATAATTGGTGATCAGCCTGATATTGATAAGAAACAGAGGGAATTATTAGAAAAACCAGGAACAGCTAACAACAAAGCCTTGCCGATGCAGTCAAACAGGATTGATCGGCAGGGCATTTTTAATAGATTGAGCTGATAAATAGGATGATAGTTGTTGCCGGTGGTAAAAATTTTGACACATCATGCGCTACAGGTTGTCTAGCCAAATTCGCTGTGTTAAAATATAAAAATAGTGCATAAAAAAACGATTCTGTTGTTTTACAGCCTAAGTAAACGATAGCCAAGTAAGAAGGTGATAAGGTGCTATTACAAAAAGAACGGCAAGATGTGGTGAAGTATTGCCGCAAGATGATTACGGCCGGATTAACCAAAGGAACCGGTGGCAACATCAGTATTTTAAGTCGGGAAAGGGGCCTGATGGCAGTCAGCCCCAGTGGCATCGATTATTTTGAAACCACTGAAGGAGATGTGGTGGTGATGGATCTCGATGGGAATATTGTTGATGGCAAGCGAAAGCCCTCCAGTGAATATGAACTGCACCGGATTTTTTATGTCAGGCGGGATGATATTGCAGCAGTGGTTCACACGCATTCGGTTTATTCCACCGTCCTGGCAACCCTGCGCCAGCCGCTACCGGCATCCAGTTATCTGGTGGCCTATTCAGGCTTGGATGTGCGCTGCGCCGATTATGCCTCCTTTGGCACCCGGGAACTGGCAGAAAAAACTTTTGAGGCGATGCAGGATCGCTTTGCGGTGTTAATGGCCAACCATGGTTTATTGACGGGCAGCAAAGATATTCTCAATGCCTTTAACATTGCCGAACAAATTGAGCATTGCGCCGAGGTTTATGTAAAAGCCCGGGCCATTGGCACCCCGGTGATTCTGGATGAGGATGAAATGGCAAGGATGGTCGTCAAGTTTGGTAGTTTCTACGGTCAGAAAATGTCCCGTGATGAACCAGATGAAAAAGATGAGTGAGGAATCGATGGAAAAAAGCAAGAATTTGACACGTCTGAAAAAAAATTACCTGGAAAAGAAAAAAACGGCGACAGAAAATAAAATGGTTTCGGGGTTTAAAATTGCGATTTGCGTAATCCTTTTCATAACTGTTATTTTTCTCCAGGTGCGGCTTTCAGCTTTAAGCAATATTGCTGGGGTTATTGCACAAATTCAAGTGATCGTGTCGGTCTATCTGGTGGTTGCGGTACGGGATAAAGGCTATCAGATTGCGGTGGCAATAAATATTTTGGCGTCATTGCTGGTGCTTTTCGGGGTGGTTATCGGTCAGAGTAATCTGGAGGCACTCCCGGGGGTGGTGGTGCCGCTGTGTACCATTATTACAATCAGTATTATTTCTTTTTATGAGCATAGTTTTAATACCAAGTTAAGTGAAATAACCGAACAGAAGAAGGAACTCAGCGCCCTATATGATGAATTGGCCAGTTCGGAAAAAGAATTCTTACAACAGAATGTTAAGTTGAAGGAACTGAACCGCAAAATGAAACAGCGGGAGGTGCGGCTCAATTATCTGGCCTTTACCGATGTCTTAACCGGACTGCCTAACCGTGAGATGATTATTGGTAAGCTGGATGCTCTGGTTGACCGCCATCAGGAAGAAGCGGCACAGTTTGCAGTGGTGTTTATCGATCTGGATAATTTTAAAAAAATTAACGATTATAAAGGCCATTATATTGGGGACTTGCTACTAAAAGCCATTGCCGATAAAATGAAGAAGATTATTTATCAGGAGGATATGCTGGGACGTCTGGGGGGCGATGAATTTACGCTGATTATTCAACGTGATCTCACTGAAAGAGAAATTTTAGAATATGTGGAAAAAATTCGCTCTGCACTGCTGGAGACCTTTGAAATTGAAAACATGGAATTAAATATCAGTGCCAGCTTCGGGATAGCACTTTGCCCCCGGGATGGAATCACCACGGCAGAACTGCTGAACTATTCGGATAGTGCCATGTACAAGGCCAAAGAATTTGGCAAAAATCGAGTACAATTCAGCACCGAACAGCTGTAGCCGTGGTGGTACTAATTTTAAAACTGATGGATGCGATTGCGAGTTTGGGTAAATTTAGGGTATAATGACTCTAATCGTGTCATTGGCGACTGGTAACAAGCGGGCGCTTCGTGACGGGAACGCATCTGGAGGTGAAACGTGTGGCTTGAGATGAAAAAGAACCTGGTGATGATTCTGGTTGTTGGTTTTTTAGGCGGGATCATTGGGGGGATCACCTGGCTGATTCTCTTTTTATTAAATCACGGCATTGAAATTATCTGGCATGTTATCCCGGAAAATATAAATTTAACTGTTTATCCGCTGGTGGTTTGTGCGCTGGGAGGGGTGCTGGTCGGCTTATGGGAAAAACGCTTTGGCCCCTATCCCAGAGAACTTTCGGAAATCATGGCGGAGGTAAAAAGCGGAGAAAAGGTTCCCTATAATAATCTCCATATTGTTGGGATGGCGGCACTGTTGCCGTTGGTTTTCGGTGGCAGTCTGGGGCCGGAAGCCGGGCTTTCCGGGGTTATCGTAGGCTTATGTTTCTGGTTTTCCGACAAACTCAAATTTGCCCTGGCAGAAGTGGATAAAATCGCCGAAATTGGGATGGCAGCCACCATTGGCGTCATTTTTAATTCACCCTTATTTGGGTTTGTCAATCAGATTGAGGATGACGGCAGTGTAAAAAAAATACCCAAAAATACCAAGATCTTATTGTATTTTGTGGGAATTCTTGGTGGGCTGGGGGCATATCGGTTATTGTCCCATGCAATCGGTGGCGGACCGGGTCTGGGAAATTTTCCGGAGATAAAAACCCTGGGAACCAATGAATGGACACTGGTGATTCCCCTGGCTCTGGCAGGGAGTCTGTTGGGGATGCTTTATTTCATCTTTAAGAGCATTGTCAAAAAAGCCATTCATCCGCTTAAAGACAAGGTGGTGGTGAAAGCGGTGGTAGCCGGTGTGATTCTCGGCGGGGTGGGGATATTTTTACCCTACACCATGTTTTCCGGAGAACACCAAATGACGGGACTGATGACGGGCTGGGAAAGCATTGGTGTCGGGCTACTCTTTGTAACTGCCATTGTCAAACTGCTGATCACCAATATCTGCCTGGAACTGGGCTGGCGGGGTGGCCATATTTTCCCAGTAATTTTTTCCGGGGCAGCAATTGGCTATGCGTTTGCGATTTTACTACCCATCGATCCCATTTTTTGTGTGGCTGTGGTTGCTTCTGGTCTCACCGGAGCAATCCTTCGAAAACCATTGGCGGTAATTTTATTATTGCTGATTATGTTTCCCCTGAGTGCGATTATTCCACTGGTGATTGGCGCAGTGATTGGTAGCGCCATTCCGGTTCCGGGATTTTTGGGACTTGATCAAACAGAATAAAAAAAGATCTGGGCGCTGAGCTCAGATCTTTTTTTAAAGCGTATACAAAAAAAGTAACAGTTTTGGATACAATACTTATTGCTCTGCAGGATGGCTTGACATGGTGGAGGCGAACAGGGCAATTCCACCGACGATTAAATACATCCCGGCAATGATTGAGAATGCAAACAGCATAACGTAGGGATTAAAGAGGAAGAAGAAACCCAGGATGGTGTTGATGATCCCAGCTGCCAGTAGCCAGCCGGTACCAGAACCGCCCTGCTTTTTCATTACCGAAGATGCGGTGATCTGATTAATGCCGGTGAATAAGGTCATAAAGGCCAGCATAAATCCGAAAGTCTCAGCCCGGGCCAAAGCTGGTGCAAAGATAAGCAGAAAACCAAGAATGACGGCCATGATTCCGGAAGTCAGGCTCCAGCCATTTTTAATTTCACTTTTGGCATAGTCATAAATCATAAAAACACCATAAATCATTAAACCGATAACAAAGATCCAGATCATCATGTTGACAAAGAATTGCGGTGCAACAAAGACCCCAATCCCCAGCAGAACCATAATAATTGAAGCGGCGATCCCCAGACCTTTGTGGCCTTTCGTTACATTACCGACAACATTTTCCATTTTCAAACCTCCTAGTAAGAATAATTTCTGTGAACTGATATAAGTTCTCTTTTATTGATTCCCCAATTTTAAATGTCTAAACAAATATTTTAAATTGTTGAATTAAAAATATTTTGGGTAAATAAACAACGAATAGTACACAAGAATTCAAAATCTAAACATGGGTCGTATATCATCACGATATACAGAAGGGAGAAACAGATGCGTGGTCCAATTGATTACATTGTTTTGGAGTTTGAAGGGAACCAGTTTAAAGGAGAGGTGCTGAGTGCCCTAACCGATGCGGTCAGCAAGAAAATAATCAACGTGCTTGATCTGGCGGTGATTCTCAAAGATGAGAACGGCAATGTGGTGTCGT
The DNA here is from genome assembly GCF_002237635.1 of Acetobacterium sp. MES1. Classification (NCBI taxonomy): domain Bacteria; kingdom Bacillati; phylum Bacillota; class Clostridia; order Eubacteriales; family Eubacteriaceae; genus Acetobacterium; species Acetobacterium sp. MES1. Next base: position 78,550 of record NZ_MJUY01000025.1, on the reverse strand, counting down.
TGGAACTGAATAATCTGGATGGTGAACTGGCCCAATCCATTGCTGCTCTGCACCGGGAAAAAGCGGGGTTGATTTCCATGGAAGATACCGAAGAAGTTGGTGAGGTACTGGCACCCAACAACGCCGCCGGATTATTGATCATTGAACAATTATGGGCAAAGGATCTTAAACGGGCCCTGATTAATGCCAACGGTAAACTGGTTTCAGAAGGGCGAATCCATCCGGATGCCGCCGCTGAATTGGATGAAGAGGAGGAAAACTAAATGGCCGGATTATTAAGAGGAGTAGCCAGAACCGCTGTTGTGGCTGGAACTGCCACAGCCGTATCAAATAATGTCAGTCGTCGCCAGGCCCAGCGGTTTGCCCAAAAAGATCAGCAGGCTTATGCTCAGCAACAGCAACAAGCCTATCAACAGCAGCAGGTTTCACAACAACAAAGCTATCAGCAGGAAGTGGATTTTGACGAACAACTGGCCCAATTAGCCAAGCTGGGTCAGCTTCGTGATCAGGGGATCTTAACGCAACAGGAGTTTGAGGCCAAGAAGCGACAAATTTTAGGCGTTTAACGGAAACCAGATCGATGTATAATTTTAATGAACTGCTGATTCTATTTACGGTGGTGCTTTTTTTGGTGGTGGTCTTTAGCTTTATCAATGAAAAAACAATCAAACTGCCCTATGAAATTGGATTGGTCGTTTTTGGATTCGGTTTTTGTCTGATCCTGATCCTGCTTCAACAGCTGCATGCCTTGACATTGCCGGAAGAATTGCTGGATCTGGTTAAGCAGTTCAATTTCAATGATTTTCTGATTCACGGGGTTCTATGTTTTATGCTTTTCAGCGGCGCTTCCCGGATTAAATTCAATGACTTTAACGAGGATAAGTTTTTAATCGGCAGGATGGCAATTATCGGAACAATGGTGTCGATTCTGGTTTACGGCAGTTTATTTTACGGACTGGCCTATTTGTTCCAGTTAAACATGAGTTTTCTTGAGGCCTTGATTCTGGGATCGATTGTGTCTCCATCGGACCCCATTTCAGCCATGAGCATTCTCAGCAAGGTGGGCCTGCCCCACCGATTGTCTTTGATTATTGAAGGCGAGTCACTGTTTAACGATGGAGTAGCGGTGGCAATTTTTGCCACGCTGATGAGCATTCTAGAACAAACCGGCACCGAACTGACCCTGGTCAGCTTTGTCTGGGGGCTGTTTGCCGATATTTTAGGGGCGGTGGCGGTTGGACTGGTCGTTGCACTGTTGTTGTCAGTGGTCTTTAAACAGACCAAAAACCGATATATTAAAATCTTTACCAGTATTTTAACAGTCATGTCGGCCTATTTGATCTGCGAATATCTCGGTTTTTCCGGGCCGATCGCGGCCGTCATCTGCGGCCTCTTTTATGCTACCGGAATTGCCCGCTTGCAAAAACGGGGGATGGATCAGGAAATCCAGGAAATCCATGACCTGTTTTATGATTTCTGGGGAGTGATTGATAACCTGTTAAATGGGGTTCTGTTTTTACTGGTAGGGCTTTTGTTTGTGGATATCCGCAATCTCGAAGGATTCTCCAATATTGCAATTTTGATCATTCTGATTGGTTCAATATTAATCAATACCATCGCCCGAACCGCTGGTGTATTCGGAAATGTGGTCTTTGTAAAAAATCTACCATTAAAAATGTCAAAATTCAGTTTTACGGTATTTTTCACCTGGGCTGGCTTAAAAGGAGGGCTTTGTCTGGCACTGGTCATGGGCACGGGGACTTCGCTGGCGACGGATACCTACAGCATTTTTCTGATTGCCACCTATGCCATTGTGCTGTTTACCACGGTATTTCAGGGACTCACCGTGGGTAAGGCATATGAGCGATTGAAATAATAAGGGTGAAAACGTAATAACACAAGAAAAGAAAAAAGAACAACTTTTCCGGAAAAATAATCTCCGGAAAGGTTGTTCTTTTGTTTTATATTATTTGGATACGTTTATCTCGGTCCAGGCCCGGTTGTAAATCTCCATCACATCATTGGGGAGATCTTTAAAGATTTCGCTGCGGGCCAGATCTTCGTTGCTGATGTTAAAACCGGCATTTTCAGACCAGCTGGCATCCAGTAGGGCCAGGGCCGGAGCGTTGGGTGAGGAGTAACCGACATATTCAATATTTTTGGCGGCAATTTCCGGAGTCAGCATAAAATTGATGAATTGTTCGGCTAATTCCGGGTTTTTGGCATTTTTGGGAATAACAAAATTATCATAAAAGGCATTGGAACCTTCCTTGGGAACTGCAAAATCAAGACTGTCGGTCTCATTCATGATAATCGCCGCATCGCCGGAGTAAACCACTGCCATGGCCGCATCACCGCTGGCCATCAGACTCTTAACGTTATCGGTGACATAGGCCATCACCAGGGGCTTCTGGGCGATCAGGGCATCCCGGGCGGCATTGATATTGGCTTCACTGGTTTCATTCATGGAGAAACCCAGACGTTTGAGAGAGACGCCCATACTGTCGCGGATGCTGTCATACATTAATATTTTTGAAGCGTACTTGTCGTTCCAGAGCAGATTCCAGCTGTCCACCGGGTCGGTGACTTGCGCCGTGTTATAAACAATTCCCAGAACCCCGTAAAAATAAGGTACTGAGTATTGATTGCCGGGGTCAAAGGCCAGATTCTGGGCCGAAGCATCGATATTGGCCAGATTAGGGATATTGTCTTTTGTGATCGGTCGGAGCATTTCTTCCTGGATCAACCGTTCAATCATATAATCAGAAGGCACCAGGACATCGTAGGTGTCGGATGAGTTTTTGACCTTGACGTACATGTCTTCATTGGAGGTAAAGGTTTCATAATTGACCCGGCAATTGTATTCTTCTTCAAACTGAGCGATCACCTCCGGATCCATATAGTCACCCCAGTTATAAACCGTCAGCTCAGCCCGATCATCAGACCCGCAGCCACCAGCTAGAAAGGGCAGACACAGTAAGACAAAAATTAATACGATTTTTTTCATTCTTTTCTCCTCATAAGCTTTATTGAATATTTTTAATCCCTTTTTCACTGCGGATGTTGATTAGGACTAACAAGACCATGATACATCCGAACATAATGGTTGACAAGGCATTGATTTTGGGGTTGATGCCAGCCTTGGCCATGGAGTAGATGGTGATGGACAGGTTACTGACCCCGTTGCCAGCCGTAAAAAAACTGATTACAAAATCATCAATGGATAGGGTAAAGGCAATCAGGGCGCCGGAGGTCACACCGGGTAGAATTTCCGGGAACAGTACCTTCCAGAAAGCCTGTCGAGGCGTTGCACCGAGATCCAGGGCGGCCTCGAAAATATTTTCCGGCAGCCGGTTAAACCGGGGCAGCACCGCCAGGATCACATAGGGAATACAAAAGGTGATGTGGGCAATAATGATGGTGGTAAGGCCCATTTTCATGCCAATAAAAATAAACAGCGACATCAGGGTGATCCCCATGACAATATCCGGTACCAGCACCGGAATGTTATTGAGCAACAGGTAGGGGCGTTTCAGTTTAGAACGCATCCGATAAATGCCCAGAGCTGAGACTGTTCCCACAAGGGTGGAAACAGTGGTGGCTACTACGGCAATGATCAGGGTATAATATAAGGCCTGGAGGATGTAGCGATCCTGAAAAAGCATCACATACCATTTCAGGGTAAAGCCAGCCCAGGGCCCCATGATTTTTGAATCATTGAAGGAATAAATAATCAATACCAGAATCGGGGCGTATAAAAACAGCAGGATCAGACCAAAGGCCAGGTTTTTAAAGAACTTTCTCATAGCAGCTGCCCTCCAGTGTCAAGTTCTTTCCCGGTAATTAAACGGGCAATACCGAGAACCAGAAAGATTATCGTCATCAGAACCATTGATATTGCTGAGCCGAAGTTCCAGTTGTTCAGGGTTAAAAACTGCTGTTCAATGAGATTACCAATCAGCATGTATTTGCCGCCGCCCAAAAGGTTTGAAATGACAAAGGTGCTGACTGCTGGCATAAAGACCATCATACAGCCGGAAACAATTCCGGGCAGACTGAGCGGTACCTTGATTTTTAGAAACATCTGGAAATGGTTAGCCCCCAGATCGGTGGCGGCCCGCAATAAATCCGGGTCGATTTTTTTTAAGGACGTGTAAATGGGTAACAGCATGTAGGGAAAAAAGTTATAAACCATGCCTAGAATCACCGCTGATTGGGTGTACAGCAGACTGACATCCCGGAAGCCCAGCAGCCCGAAAAATCGGGAGATCAAACCGCTGCCGCTAAGCAGGACCATCCAGGCGTAGGTACGCAACAAAAAATTGACCCACATGGGAATGATCATCAACACAATCATCATATTTTGGCGATGGCCGGGTAGGGAAACGATCAGGTTACCCAGAGGATAGGCAATCAGAAAACAGATCAGGGTAGCAATGACGGCATATAAAAACGAGCGGTATAATAGTTCCAGATACACTGGATCCATAAACTGCTGATAGTTTTCCAAAGTAAAGGTGTAGATCCCGGCCTTAAAATCCGGGTTGGATAAAAAGCTGAACCAGATCACCACCAACAGCGGAACCGCAATAAAAATCAGCATCCACAGACCATAGGGATAGGCGATGTATTCCTTAAATGATTTCATGGTCGTTGTCCTTTTTCATGATGTGAATATTATTGGGGTCAACCTGGATGCTAATTGGGTCTCCGGCGAAAAATTCCCGGGTGGTGTGAATCAGCCAGTTGATGCCCTGACAGGTCATGACAATTTCATAGTGCATCCCCAAAAAGGTCACCGTTTCAATGAAACCATCAAGAAAGCCAACGCCAGGGGGGAGAATTTCGATATCTTCCGGACGGATGACGGTGAGCACGGCTTCATTTTCCTCAAAGCCTTTATCGACACAGGGAATGGCCACTTCCTGAAGTTTAACCAGACAGTCTTTAAGCATTACTGCCTCGAGAATATTGCTTTCGCCAATAAAATCAGCGGCGAAGGCGTTTCGGGGTTCATTGTATATGTCCACCGGTGAGCCGATCTGCTGAATCCGGCCGCGGTTCATAATGATGATGGTATCGGACATGGTCATTGCTTCTTCCTGATCGTGGGTGACGTAAATAAAGGTGATCCCGGTTTTTTTCTGAAGATTTTTCAGCTCCAGTTGCATATTTTTGCGCAGCTTGAGATCCAGGGCTCCCAGGGGCTCGTCCAGCAGCAGCACCTGGGGATGATTGACCAGCGCCCGGGCAATGGCGACCCGTTGTTGCTCACCACCACTTAGGGAATTGACATCCCGTTGTTCATGGCCCTGAAGATTAACCATTCGCAGCATTTCTTGAACCAGCCGATCGATTTCGTCTTTGGATTTCTTTTGAATTTTTAGTCCAAAGGCAACGTTGTCATAGACATTTAAATGGGGGAACAGGGCATATTTCTGAAAAACCGTATTAATCGGCCGTTTATTGGCCGGGATAGTGAGCAGGGTTCGTCCCTCAAAAAGAATGTCTCCAGAGTCCGGGGTTTCAAATCCCCCAATCATTCGCAGCAGGGTGGTTTTACCACAGCCGCTGGGGCCGAGGATGGTCAGAAATTCATTGGGGCGGATGGAAAAATTAATTTCATCAATGATGGTTTTATCCCCATAGTGTTTAACCAGGTTATTAACTTGTATAATCTTTTCGGTATTTTTTTTCAATTCATAAATCCTCCGTGGTATCGAAACCATCTATTTAAGCAAAAAAATCCCCAGGCTTTCCCCAGGGTTGATTAAGCGATTCATTGCTTATGGATAAGCACTATTACAATAATTTATTCTAACATGTAATCAAGCGGATAGCAATGAAATTAGAATTGGCAACCGGGATTTTTAAATGAAAAAAACAGAGTCATGCTCCGTTGCCAGAAACATGACTCTGTTGGTGTTGTGCAGTTTGGGTACAGCTATAGAATGCTGGTAATGGTAATATTCAGGAAGGCCCGGTTACTGAGATCGAGTTCGAAAGGGGTCACATCTTCGCCGTCTTTCTTAAAGATCCGAACCTTGGGTCGCATCGAAAAGTTCTCATAATTCTCAATGATAATTCCAGTCAACCGGTTACTCAGTTCCACACAGGTGCCAATGGGATAGGGGGCAATCTTGCGGATAAAGACATCAACCAGATCCGGATCGAAAAGGGTATGGGAGGCACCCATAATGTATTCGATGACTTCCGAGGGAATGATGGCCTTACGGTAGGGGCGGTCGGAGGTCATGGCATCATAGACATCGGCAATGGCGATGATCCTTCCAAAGAGCGAAATTTTCTCTTCTTTTAAGTCATTGGGATAGCCACCGCCACCGAATTTTTCATGGTGGTCGAGAATCCCGATTCGGGCGGACAAATTGATATTTGATACTTTTTTGATATAATCATAACCCAGGGTGGAATGGTTTTGCATTTCACAGGATTCGTCATCAGAAAGTACCCCGGCTTTACAGAGAATATCTTTCTTGACAAAAACCTTGCCGATATCGTGCAGAATTGCACCGATACCCAGATCGCATAATTGTTCCCGGCGTAAGCCCAGGGCGGTTCCCAGAACGATGGAAAGGACAGCGACATTCACTGAATGGAAATAAGTATAGTCATCAAAAACCTTCAAATCCACCATGTTGATAACCATGTGGCTGTTTTGAAGAATCTCATCAACAATGGACTCAATCTGCTTTTGCATATCATTAAAGGTATTCTTTTTCAAAGAACCTTTACTTTCGGTGGTAATAAAGACGTCTTTTACACATTTTACGGTTTCAGCGCGAACCCGGTCATTGATGATATTGATGATTTGAATGTCTTTGGTCAGATCGTCTTCAACATAGATGCCATTATAATTCAGTTTTTTTATTCGTTCGATATAATCTTCAGTCAGAACCGTATCTTTGGCAAGTATCAGCTCACCCCGTTCACCCCAAAGATTATTTCCTAACATCATTCCTTCACGCAGGCAAAATGTTGGTACATATCTCATGGCTTTCCTCCCAATATAATGGCCTGGTATAAAGTCAGGACTTAGATAATAATTATAACTATAAGATCCCTGTTTTTGCAATCAAAATTTCACGTCAGCTCAGATAAAAAACAGGAATAAAAAGAAATTTAAGTTTAATATGCCTTTAGTTATGAAAATAAAACCTTAAAATCGATTGAATGAGATAAATTCATCGATGGTTGGGTGGGTGGAAGCCATGATTTTTTCCGGGGTGTCGGAAAACAGACAGGCGCCCTGATCGAGAAAAGTCAAATGGGTACAGATCCGGAAGGCCTGGCTGAGATTATGGGTGATGATGATAATGGTCAGGCCCTGGTCTCGATTTCGTTTTTTAAGGGCGGCTTCAATGAGCTGGATGCTTTTGGGATCGATATTGGCAGTCGGTTCGTCTAAAAAAAGTACCTGCGGTGAAAAAGACAGGGCCCGGGCCAATGCGGTTTTTTGGGATTCGCCACCGGAAAGGCGGCGGGCATTCTGATTTTTGATTTCACTGATATCAAATTCTTCCAGCAATTGCGACACGGTCTGATGGAGCCGGTCTTTTTCATAGTTGCGGATTTTTAACGGGTAGGCAATATTTTCATAGACGGATCGCGAAAAAAGCGTAGGGGTATGGGTGGAGTAGGTCATTTGGGAAAAAATATCCTGACATAAGGGATGATCATTATAGCGCACCGTACCAGAGGAGGGGGTGATCAGGCCAGCCATTATTTTCATCAGGGTCGTTTTTCCGGAACCGTTGGGGCCAATAATACCATGAATTTGGCCGGACTCAAAAAACAGCTCACCATATTGGCCATCCAGATGAAGCACTTTTTTTTGTTTATAGGTCTTAACAATATGGCTAGTCTTGATATTCATTCTGATCTCCCATGATAAAGTGATATAAAACAGAATTGGTGATAAACGAGATGGTCATCAGAATCAGACCCATGGCAATGGAAACACTGTATTGGCCCATGTTGTTATTCATGGCGATAAAGGTGGTCATCACCCGGGTGAAGCCCCGGATATTGCCGCCAACAATCATAACGGCACCAACTTCCGAAATGGCCCGACCAAAACCGGTTACCAGGGCAATCATAATGACCCCTTTTAGCTCCAGAACCAGCAATATCAGGATATTAAGTCCCTGGGCTCCCAATGTTTTACCGGTTTGCACCACCTCGTAGCCGCTGGTGCTGGCATGGTTAAAGACGATGCCCATAATAACCGGCGTCACCAGAATGGTTTGGGCAATGATCATGGCGGTAGGGGTGTACATCAGCTGAAACTGGCCGAAGGGTCCCGAACGGGCCAAAAAGAGGGCGGTAAACAAACCGATGATAACCGGTGGAAACGACATAAAGGTATACAGCAACCGGGATACCACTTTTTTGCCTCGAAAATTATTGATTCCCAGAATGATGCCAAGGGGCACCCCAATCAAGGTTCCGTAAAGGGTCGATGAAAAAGAGACGAAAAGCGATAAGAGAACAATTTGAATGATTTCAGGGTCAAAGGAAAAAATCAGCCGAAAGGCTTCAACAAAACCATTGAGTATGTAGTCCATTGATTTCTCCATAATGAGATCCTGGAAGATGACATCTCCCAGGATCTCAATTGATTGTTATTTTTTAACAGCGTCCGGAACAAATAGTTGATCGCCATTGACTTTATAGGATGCGATCAGTTCCTGAGTTTCAGGAGATACGATCCAATCCACAAACGCCTGGGCACCTTCGGCATTGATCTGGTCATTAATACTTGGCGAGACGGCAATAACCCCATATGGGTTATTAAGCATTTCATCACCTTCGCAGACGATTTCCAGATTAGCCATGGTGTCTTTCATGTTGGCGTAAGTGGCCCGGTCTGCCAGAGTGTAGCCCAGTTTTTCATTGGTGACGGTCAGGGTTTCGCCCATCCCGGTGCCGGTTTTTATGTACCAGTCACCAGCTGGAGTAATATTGGCAGCTTTCCAGATTTCCAGTTCTTTGGTATTGGTGCCGGATTTATCATCCCGGGAGACAAAGGTTGCGGGCACGGCGGCAATGGCGGTAAAGGCTTTAACTGCATTATCAGCAGCTGTCGTTTTGACCTTGGCCGGGTCTTCTTTTGGTCCCAGCACCACAAAGTCATTATGCATAACGGCAAAACGTTCAACCCCATAACCGTCTTTGATAAATTGTTCCTCCTGGGTGATGGCATGTACTAAAAGGACATCAGCCTCACCAGCTTTCCCCATTTCCATGGCTTTACCGGTGCCCACGGCGACAACCTTGACGGCAATTCCGGTTTGGGCCTCAAAATCGGGCAGAATTTCTTCCAGCAAACCGCTGTCCTGGGTGCTGGTGGTGGTGGCCAGAATGATTTCTCCATTGGAGCCGGGCTCTAAGTCTTTTTTTGCCGGAGTACAGCCCAGCGTACTGAGGGCAATGGTGCAAACAAACAAAACAATAACCAATAGTGACAATTTCTTTTTCATTTTTTTCCTCCTAAAATATTTTATCAAAAGAGCAGATACTCTAAAGACGACAATAAAGAGAAGTGAATCCAAAAAAAATAATCGATTGCTCAAAAAACAATCGAAAATTCTGCGTTAACCATCCTCTACACACTGGAAAGCATCGTCATTTCTAACGAGACTCTAACGATTGATAAACCATAGAAAACCGTAGGTTCATCAATTCGGATTGTTTGTTTTCACTATGAAACCGTATTTAATTGATTTTATTATATCAAATCAGATAGTTTGAGTCAAGCCTGCAGTGGAATTGTGTCTTTGCGTTAGTAAATACCCAGGAACCGATCATTTATTCACAGCAACGGGAATGACCCTTAAAAAAAGCGCACAAAAGTGCTGCGTGTAGCGAAAAATTGATCAAAAACTGTACGTTTTTTTATCCTTATTTTGATCTCATTTTGTAAAATGTCTTTTACCATGACATTTTTGCCCAGCCGTTGACAGACAAAAAATCTGATGATACCATGAATCAATCAGATTGAGCTAGAAATTTTGATAAAGGAAAATGTGATGAAGACAATAAGAGTATGTGTTGGCAGTGCCTGTCATGTAAATGGATCGTATAAGGTGGTGAAAGCGATGAACCAGATCATTGATCAGCGGGGGCTGGGGGATGAGGTTGAACTGGTGGGATCGTTTTGTATGGGAAAATGCACCGAGGGTGTGGCTGTGGAATGTGATGAGATCATCTATGCTGTGTCTGTTGACAATGTGGAAGAAGTCTTCGAGAAAATTATGGGGGGAAAATAATTGAGTATTATCAATTTTTCAAAAAATAAATGCCGTAATTGTTATAAATGTATTCGCAAGTGCCCGGTAAAAGCCATCAAGCTTAAGGACAAACATGCCCAGATTATTCAGTCCATGTGTATTGGCTGTGGGGTCTGTATTGCTACCTGTCCCCATAACGCCAAGGAAATTCATAGTGATGTCGATACCATCAAGCAATGGCTAAAAACCGAGCAGGTGGTACTAAGTCTGTCGGCGGTATTTCCGACGGCTTATTATCTGGATCATCCCCGCCAGTATCTGGGAATTCTTCGGGAGCTGGGCTTCACGATTATCGAGGAGACCTCGATTGGCGCTGAGGTGGTGGCTAAAGCCTATGCCGATGAGTATCGCAGTGATAAGAAATTTATTATTTCGTCATCCTGTGCGGCGATCAAAAACCTTATTGAGATTTACTATCCTCAGTATCTCTCATCGCTGAGTCGTCAAGTCTCGCCGATGATTGCCCATGGCAAGATTCTTCGTGAAAAATACCCCAATGCCAAAATTGTCTATGCTGGCTCCTGCCTGGCTAAGAAAATGGAGGTACACGACAAGGATGTCCGGGGCATCATTGATGGGGTTTTAACCTTTGATGAAATTGACAGCTGGATTAAAAAAGAAAACATCATCCCCAATAAAATGCCGATGGAAGAATTTAATGCCATTGGTACCAACACCGGACGGCTTTATCCGATTACTGGCGGATTGGCTAAAAACAGTGTCGAAAACCTTGATGGCAGCCGGAAAATTTTGCGTATTGATGGAGTCAAGGACTGTATGGAGTTTCTCGATGAGATTCACCAGCTGGATAAAAAATACTGGATCGAAATGAACGCCTGTGAGGAGGGCTGTGTCAATGGCCCGGGTAATATTCACAGTCCGCTGTCTAAATATGAAAAGGTGGAGATGCTGCAGACCTATATTGATTTAAACAGTAAAAAGGAACCCTCCACCGATATTCCAGCGGTTGATACCAGGCGTTCATTTCATAAACGGCCCGTTCATCATCTGGGCGAGGTACCGACCGAAGAGCTGGAAAAAATCCTCAACCAGATGTCCAAATTTACGGAACGGGACGAACTGAATTGCGGAACCTGTGGTTATGAAACCTGTCGGGATAAGGCCCGGGCGGTTTATTGGAATATGGCGGAATTGGATATGTGTCTGCCACTGATCACCAGTAAGACCGAAGCCATTTCGAATTTGATTATCACCACCACCCCCAACGCCATTGCGGTGCTGGATAAAAAATTTCGGATTATCGAGTTCAATGCTGCGGCGGAACGCCTCTTTAATATGAAAAAGGAAGATGTGATGCGTTACAATTTTGTCGACGCTCTGGATTACAATCCCTTTAGAAAACTCAATCATGACCGGGGCAATACCTATACCGGCAAAGGTCACTACGAAAGAGAAAACCGCACCTTTATGGAAATCTTGACCTATATTCCCGAGCAGGAGCTGTATATGGGAATATTTATTGACATCACCCGCCAGGAAAAGCAGGAGCAGGACATGCAAAAAATTCAGGAAGAAACCCTGAAAATGGCCCAACGGGTTATCGACAAACAAATGCGGGTTGCCCACGAAATTGCTGGCTTACTGGGTGAAACCACGGCTGAAACCAAGGTGACCCTGACCAAGCTCCAGAAAGTGGTAACCAGTCGGGAGGTTGAAGTTTAATGGCGTTATTTATGGATATTGCCAGCGATAGTGTCAACAAGGTTCATGAAGAGCTTTGCGGCGATAATGTGGAAGTTCGGATCAATGATGAAAGTGTCATAGTGGTGCTGGCTGATGGCATGGGCAGCGGCGTCAAAGCCAATATTCTGGCAACCCTGACCTCTACCATTGCGGCCACCATGCTGGAAGAAAAAATGGGGATTATGGATGTGCTCGAAACCCTGGAAGCAACCCTACCCAAATGCAGCGTTCGCCATATGGCTTACTCGACCTTTACGATTGTGCAGGTATTTAGAAACCGGATGGCTTATATTCTGGAATTTGATAACCCGCCACTGGTGTTTATCCGGGATGGGGAGATTATCGAACTGGAACGAAAAGAAATTGAATTCCAGGGAAAATCGGTTTATGAAACCTCAATGGAAATCGAAAAAGGCGATATTATGGCCTTTTTCAGTGATGGTGTGATTCATGCCGGGATTGGCCATTTGTTAAACTTTGGTTGGCAATGGGAAGAAGCGGCGGATTACGTTCTGGCACGCTCCTATGAAAACAAAAAGGCCAAGGACATTTCGATGGCACTGGTGGATACTTGCTACAACCTTTATGGCGAAGAACCGGGAGATGATACCACGGTGGCCGTTATTAAGGTGGAAGAACGAAAATATATCACCATTTTTTCGGGGCCACCGCTGGATCAGGAGAAGGATGCCGAGATTAAACGGCTGCTGGAGCGGGCCCGGGGCAAGAAGATTGTCTGTGGCGGAACCGCTGCCAATATTGTGGCCCGGGAATTCGGCGAAGAGGTCAAGGTTGATTTTTCGACCATGTCGGATCGGGTGCCGCCGATCGCTACCATTAAAGGGATCGATCTGGTAACAGAGGGGGTATTGACCCTTCAGGAAACCTTGCGGATCTGTGAAGATTATATGAATAATCGTTGTGGTCGGGAAATATTTCAGGAAAAAAACGGCGCATCGATGCTGGCAAATATTTTAATGAACGAATGTACCACCATTGATTTAATCATGGGGAATTCGATTAATCCGGCCCATCAGAACCCGGATTTTCCGGAGGAACTGACGACAAAATGGCGGGTGACCCAAAAACTGATAGATATGCTGCGGAGCATCAATAAAGAAGTGAATATCATCTACGTTTGATCAGGACAAATCATGGCAGCATAAAAAAATCGAAATTTTATCAAAAAGAGAAGCGGAACACCCCGGTGAGGGTGTTCCGCTTCTAATATAATATGCTTTGAGGAGAAAAGCTATATTCTTTATTTACCCAAATTTTTTTAATTAACACAAATAATCAAAAAAACATTATTTTTTTAGTTGTTTTTTTAAGACGGCAAAATGGTAATAGCTGTATCCAGCCCCAAAAACAATGGCGCAAATGGCAAAATAAAGGCCAAACAACGGATTCTGAATGCCTCCGGAGAAAATGATCAACGAGCCAATGGCAGCCAGAAGAGGACAGATCAGGCCCCGGAACAGGCTTTTGATTTCTTTTTTTCGCCACAGTGAAAAAACTTTATAGTAGAGGCCCAGGTACAACAGATAGCTGGCGACAACGGCGATTTCGGAAATATCGGAATTCGGAAACAGCTTATATTTCTGAGCAAAATAATGAACCATCAACCAGAATCCAACAATGATTAGGGCAAAAAAAGCTGAATTGACCGGAAAATCAAAGTGAGACGAAATCTTCGTCATTGCTTTGGCTTTAGGGATCATTTGATCCAGACCCAAGGCATAAGGCATCCGGATCATTGCCATGACCAAGCCATTGAGGGTTCCCAGTACCGAGATGAACACAAAGAGCATCAGGATTTTGGCGCCACTGGGACCCAAAATCATATTGGCAGCATAGTCCAGATGGGCATCGCCACTGTTCATTATTTCGGTCGGCCCCACCAGATTTGAAATGCCCACAAAATAAATAATGTAAAGCACCAGAATAATCATCGGACTGATGACCAGGGCCAGGGGCAGATTTCGTTTGCTGTTTTTTATTTCATAGGCCACTGAAGTGGATATAATCCAGCCGTCAAATGAAAAGGCAATCGGGGCAATAGCCGCAATCCAACTGGTAGAGCCGATTTCAGAGATGGCTGTACTGGTGAAATGGTCTGCGGTACCGCCAAAGATCAGACCGGCAAAGCCGATGATAACCAACGGAATCAGTTTGATGACCATGGCGGCACTTTGAAAATGACCGCCAATTTTGGCTGACAGAATATTGGTGGCATAAAGCACCAAAAAACAGCAGATCCCCACCAGAATCTGAACTTCCAGAGTCTGTTCGACATTAAAGAGAATGCAGAAATAAATGCCGGAAACCCAGGCCAGAATAGCGGTGATGGTGGGTAAATATATAAAGGTCTGGAACCAGCCATAGGCAGAACCCATGCTGGGGCTGATAAATTCCTTGGCGTAGGAAAGAACGCCGCCGGGACGATCGGTTCGGGCTGCCAGTTCAGCAATGGTTAAACAACCAAAGACAATGCTGATGGCTGCAATGACGAAGACCAGAATACCTAAAAACACATTGCCGCCGGTGGCGACCAGAATATTATCGCTTCGAAAAAATATACCAGAACCGATAACGACGCCAACAATCAGCGCGATGGCGGTAAATAAGTTGTATCGTGACTGTTGCATGGTAACCTCCAGGGTTTGGATTCCTGACAATTAGTAAAAGCCTTGGTGTGATTTCTTATTGCCTGAAAAATGATTTTAAAATTTACTTGGTACCGAAAAGGCGGTCACCGGCATCACCTAAACCAGGTACAATGTAAGCGTGGTCGTTTAAGTGATCATCGATGGCAGCGCAAAAAATCGGGATATCAGGATAAGCGGTGGTGACGGCTTTGATCCCTTCCGGGCAGGCCAGAATATGAACCACCTTGATATTGGGGCAGTTGGCTTCTTTTAATAGGCGAATGGTATGGATGACCGAAACCCCGGTGGCCAGCATCGGGTCGACAATTATGGCTTCTCGTTCGGCAATATCAGAAGGCAGTTTCTTGTAGTATTCCACCGCCTGGAGCGTTTCGGGATCACGGTACAGACCAATGTGACCGATTTTGGCCTTGGGGATGATGTTGGTAAAACCTTCCACCATGCCCAAACCTGCCCGTAGAATAGGGACAATGACCACATCTTTTTCGGCCAGTACTTTTTGGGTTGTTTTGCAGATGGGTGTTTCAATCTCGATTTCTTTAAGCGGAAAATTCTTGGTAACCTCCCAGGCCATCAGGCTGGATAGTTCTTTCACCAGTTCCCGAAACTCCCGGGACGGTGTTTCCATCTTTCTCAGGTGGGTTAATTTGTGCATGACAAGTGGATGATCCACGATCGTTACATTTTGCATGATAATCTCCTTTTATTGTTAATAGATTAATAATACGATAATTGACTGAATAATTCTACAATTATTTAAGAATTATTTGTTGACACTTGGGAAATAAGGGTTAAAATGAAATAATATGATAAAATTCAAGAGGAATAGAAATTTTTAAAAAGGAAGGTGACCTGAAAAATGAAAGAAATTAAATTATATACTTGGGCCCACTGTCCCTATTGTCGAGCCGCCAAACAACTTCTGGATGATAAGGGTTTGAAGTACACCGAAATTGATATTTACAATGATGTGCAGACCCGGCGCCAATTACAGGATCAGACCAATCATTATACGGTGCCTTTTGTCTTTATAGGGGAGACATTTGTTGGTGGTTTTTCAGAGCTTAAAGAAATTGAGTTTAGCGGTAAACTTGATGAATTATTATAAGGTGAGGTTAAGATGGCAGCAATAACATTCAAAGTTGTAGAAGAAATCGGTGTTCTCAGCGAGTTGCCCAGTGGTTGGCAGAAAGAGCTGAATTTGGTTAGCTGGAATGAACGGGACCCCAAGTATGATATCCGGGATTGGAATGCAGATCACGAAAAAATGCGTAAGGGCATCACGTTGACTGCTGATGAGCTGGTTCAATTGCGTGATATCTTAAACGGTATGGAACTTTAGGAAATAAACAGTAAAAAGCGTATCTCACCAGATGGGGAGATACGCTTTTTTTTAGGTTACTTGATGGGTTCGGCGCAATTGGCGGAGCCACTGCTCTGGAGCATCTCCAGGCCGTGATCCAGGGCTGGCAGAATGGCTTCAAGGTTTTCTTTGACGGCTTTGGGGCTGCCGGGGAGGTTGATGATCAGGGTTTGCTTGCGGATACCGGCGGCACTGCGGCTGAGCATTGCTTTGGGGGTGATCTGCAGGCTGTGATAACGCATCGCTTCGGGGATGCCGGGAGTCATCCGGTCACAGACGGCAATGGTGGCCTCCGGGGTCCAGTCCCGTCCGGAAAAGCCGGTGCCTCCGGTAGTCAGAATCAGATCCAGATGGTCTTCATCGGCCCAGGTTATCAGGGCAACTTTAATGGTGTCCAGATCATCCGGAAGAATGATGGTTTTGACTACCTCATAAAGTTTGGTTTCGGCCAGCATCGTTTCAATCATCGGACCGCTTTTGTCTTCCCGTTGGCCCTTCGAGCCCAGATCACTTAAGGTCATTATTCCAGTTCGATACATGTTTTCCTCCTAAATATTAAATGTAAAAAAGTCATTGGCCAATAAATCGATATATAACAGTTTGTTTCGCAAAATTTCTTCTTTGCCGGTTAGGACTTTCAAGGCTTCAGATACCTGTAGCGATGCTGCCAGAGCCGGAGTAAAGGATGGGTTGCCCAGAGCCTTGGAGTCGTATTCTTTTTCACCGTCATAGAGTCGGGACAGGGTATCATCTTCCGGAAAAACGGTGGTGATCTGGGCAAACCAGCCGCCGATGGCACCGTGGATCAGGGGGATGTTCTTTTCCTTACACAAGGTCTGGAGGGTCAGCCGGGCTGGTACATTATCCAGAGCATCCATCACCAGATCGGCATCGCCAATCAAGGAAAAACCGTTTTCCTCGTCGAGAAAATCGTGATAATAGGTGGTCGTCACTTCTTTATTGATCAACTTGACCCGGGCTGCTGCCGCTTTAGCTTTGGGGGTGCCAATATTTTTCTCGGTTGAGAAAATCTGGCGGTTCTGGTTGGAATCTTCAAAGACATCACCATCAATCAAAATCAGTGAACCGATCCCGACTCGGGCCAGCATCTCAATGATATAGCCCCCCAAACCGCCACAGCCGACGATACAAATTGTGGCACGTTGAATGCGCTCAAAGTCCTGTTCGGAAAAAGCTGGAAAATTGCGTTCATAACGTGACATTGCGCCACCTCCTTAAGTCCAATAAAAACTATTCATTTTAGTATAACAATTTTTAACGAAAAATTAAAGTCTTGAATTGATATTGTTTTTTCTGACAATAACCGTTAGAATAGAAAGCAGACACCGAATGAAAAAAATGGTCGGTAAGGAGAAAAAAATGGAGTTATTAAAAGTAAAAACCATTGATGAGATGAAAAAAATTATCAATGAGTCATTTATAGATATCGCGCTAGAGAATGAAACCATTGATTTAAGCCATGGATTAGGGCGGATACTGGCGGCTGATCTTGTATCGACTATCGATGTTCCGCACTTTGATCGGTCCGTGGTTGATGGGTATGCGGTGAAACTAACCGACGTTCAAGGAGCGTCCCAGGCCATACCGGGCTTTTTAAGAATCGCCGGAGAAGTCCAGATGGGCAAAGAAACCGCCGAGCGCCTTAACCAGGGTGAAACCTTCTATGTTCCAACTGGGGGGATGGTACCAGCCGGTACTGAAGCCATGATTATGATTGAGTATACTGAAAAACTGGGAGAAAAAGACCTGGCCATTTACACCAATGCCGGTGCCAATGAAAACATGATGCAAATTGGTGATGACATCAAAAAGGGGGAACTGGTTTTTTCCCGGGGCCATCAGTTAAGACCTCAGGACATCGGCGTTTTATCGGCTTTGGGTTATTTGCAGATCGAGGTTTTTAAGCGTCCCCGGATCAGCATTATTTCCACTGGTGATGAAATCATTCGGCCTGGTGAAACACCTAAACCTGGGGAAGTGATTGACATTAACACCCCGGCGCTGGCAGCGGTGGCAACACGTTTGGGCGCCGAGGTCATCTCAACCGCCTACGCCAGAGATGACCGTGAGGAGATTCGCTTAGCCGTGCAAAAGGGCATCGAAAACGGCGAGATGGTGATCCTTTCTGGTGGAAGTTCGATGGGCGAAAAGGATTATACCGTTCAGGTCATTGATGGGCTGGGACAGGTGCTGCTCCATGGTCTGGCAGTTAAACCGGGAAAACCGACGATTTTGGGAACCGTTTCGCAAAAACCGGTAATCGGTTTACCGGGCCAGCCAGCCGCCGCTATTATGGTGATGATGATCGTACTACAGGAATTTATGCGCTTGTATTATGGACAGGATAGTGTAAACGATCTGACCGTCCAGGGGGTGCTGACGGAAAATGTTCATGCTGCCCCGGGCCGACGAACTTTCCAGACCGTGGCCATCAAAAAGACTGAAAATGGCATCGAAGTCCGGCCTACTCACGGTAAATCGGGTATGATTACGCTGTTATCCTATTCCGATGGTTATATTGAAATTACCGAAAACGAAGAAGGAAAAAATATTGGCGATCAGGTTTCGGTAACCCTGTTTTAAAAAGCTCGCAGACGTACTATTCACATTTGAACTGGAGGGAATAATGAATACTGAAAATACCGGAAAAAAAGACGAACGGAATTTATATTTAAAAAATGAAGATCTCAATCTGGCAGTGTCCAAGTATCTGGCCTTATTATCCTTTGCCGAAGCGCATCAAAAAGGCCGTGTTCTACCCGTCATCGAAGCCCAGGGCTGGGTGACGAAAGAGCCTGTTTTTGCGAAAATTTCATCGCCCTATTATAATGCCTCGGCCATGGATGGCATCTGCGTGGAAGCCATGGCGATGATTGGCGTGGACGAACGTCATCCCCGGACGTTGATAAAAGGAAGCGATTTTAATTTTGTCGATACTGGAGATGTAATTGCTGATCCCTACAATGCGGTGGTGATGATTGAGGATGTGATCATAAAAAGTGATAATGAAGTCAGCATCAACAATCCGGTTTCGTTGTGGCAGAATGTCCGGCCAATTGGTGAAGATATCGTTGCCGGAGAGTTGATTATCCCGGCTTTTCACCGGGTTCGCCCAATCGATCTGGGGGCCCTGCTAGCTGGCGGCATTACGGAGATTGAAGTGATGGACAAACCCCGGGTGGGGATTATTCCCACCGGTACCGAACTGGTGGAAGCCGGGGAAGCGATGGCGGTAGGAAAAATAATTGATTCCAATACCCATATGTTTGCGGGGCTGGTCAAAGAATATGGCGGCAAAGCCCGACGTTACCCGACAGTACAGGATGACTACGAGGTGATCAAAAAGGCGATCATTAAAGCTGTTGATGAAAATGATGTGGTGCTGATTTCCGCTGGTTCCTCAGCCGGAACCGAAGACTACACCCGCAAGCTGATTGCAGAACTGGGTGAAGTAGTGGTTCACGGCGTCGCCATTAAACCGGGAAAACCCGTGGTTTTGGGAATGATTCAGGGAAAACCGGTGATCGGGATTCCCGGCTATCCGGTCTCTGCCTATTTTGTCTTTGAAAGCTTTGTTAAACCGGTAATTCTGGCCTTTAACCATCAGATCCTGACGGAGGGAGTCACCATCAAAGCAGTGCTTTCAAAACGTCTGATGTCATCGCTTAAGTATCTGGAGTTTGTCCGGATGAAATGTGGTCGGGTCAATCAGCGCTTTGTGGCTACGCCGCTGGATCGGGGCGCAGGGGTGACCATGTCATTGGTTAATGCTGACGGTATTTTGAAGATTCCCAAAAATGTCGAAGGGTATGAAGCCGGGGAAGAGGTCGAGCTGATTCTGATGCGGCCCCGGGAAGAAATTGAAAATACCCTGGTTTCGATTGGCAGTCACGATGTATTGATGGATATCGTTGCCAATATCATTCATCAAAACAAAGAACTGGTAAACTTGTCTTCGGCCCATGTGGGTAGTCTGGGTGGGATTATGGCAATCAAAAAAGGCGAGTGTCATATTGCCCCGATCCATTTGCTGGATGAACAAACCGGGATATATAATCTCTGCTATTTAAAGCGTTATCTGGCTGACGAGGGGGTCGTGTTGATTAAAGGGGTTAAACGAACCCAGGGGATGATTATACCCAAAGGCAATCCCAAAAATATTCAGGGAATTACCGACCTGATCCGACCAGATATCAGTTTCGTCAATCGGCAACGGGGCTCAGGTACCCGGGTATTGTTGGATTACTTATTAAAACAAAAGCAGCTCGATGCCAATCAGATTTTGGGCTATAGCCGGGAAATGAACACCCATATGATGGTGGCTTCGGCGGTTGCGTCCGGTTCCTGCGATGTCGGGATCGGGGTTTTATCGGCCGCCAATATGATGGATCTGGATTTTATCCCGATTGGTGATGAAGCCTATGATTTTGTTATTTTAAAAGAAAATCTGGACGATCCCCGGGTGCAGATATTTATCAAGGTACTTAAATCAGAACAATTTAAAGAAGCACTAAAACGGCTGGGGGGATATGAACTGGAGCAGCCGGGAGAAATCGTTAAACCCTAGACATCAGGGGAGAAAGCAGGAAACAGATGAAGGATCATTATGGAAGAAAAATAAATTACATGCGTATTTCCATCACCGATTTATGCAATTTAAGATGTGTTTACTGCATGCCGGAGGAGGGAATTGAGAAACATCCGCATCAGAAGAATTTGTCCTTTGAAGAAATTCTGGATCTGATTAAAGCTGGGGTGTCCCTGGGGGTTAATAAGATTCGCTTAACTGGCGGAGAACCGCTGGTGCGCCATGGGATTGTTGATTTGGTCAGAAGAATTGGCGAGATTCCCGGGATTGAGGATCTCACTATGACCACCAATGGGATTCTCTTGCCGAAATACGCCAAAGATTTAAAAGCGGCAGGCTTAAACCGGGTGAATATCAGTCTGGACACCTTTGATCCGGTCAAATTTCATGAGATTACCCGGTGGGGGCACCTGGAAGATGTTTTTGCCGGGATTGCCGCCGCCAAGGCAGCGGGAATGCATCCCATTAAAATCAACACGGTGCTGATCAAGGGGTTTAATGATGATGAAATTGAAAGCTTTGTCAATTATACCCGGGACGAAGCTGTTTATGTGCGGTTTATTGAACTGATGCCGCTGGGTGAATCCAGCGGTTTTGCAGAAAATAAATACCTGTCCAATGATGAGGTGCTAAAGCGCGTGCCAGCGTTAACACCACTACTGATCCCGGACAAAACCGGACCGGCAGAGTATTACCAGCTGCCTGGAGCCAAGGGGAGAGTCGGTCTGATTAATCCCATCAGTAAGCATTTTTGCAGCGAATGTAACCGGATTAGGGTGACCACCGATGGTAAAATCAAACCCTGCCTCCATTCAGACTTCGAAATTGACCTGGTGGCGCTGCATCAAGCCGGAATGACCTATAAAGAAATTCTCTTACAGGCGATTAATAAAAAACCGGAAAAGCATCATATTAATGAACATGAAAAGCAGTTACTAAGAAATATGAACGAAATTGGAGGATGATATGGACGAAATGGATAAAGAGATCGTCGAGTTCACTCATTTTAATGAGGCGGGCCGCAGTAAAATGGTGGATGTCAGCGAGAAAAAAAGCTCTGAACGAATGGCCGTTGCCAGAGGAGCCATCAGTATGAAAAAAGCGACTCTTAAAAAAATCATCGACGGCCAGATGAAAAAAGGCGATGTTCTGGGAGTGGCTCAGGTTGCTGGAATTATGGGTGTTAAACGAACGGCTGATCTGATCCCGATGTGTCATAATATATTTATTTCCGGCAGTGACATTAATTTTCAAATTGATGAGGCAAATTCCCGGATTCTAATCGAAGCCGTGGTTAAAAATACCGGTCAGACCGGGGTGGAAATGGAAGCCCTAACAGCGGTTTCAGTGGCTGCCCTGACCATTTATGACATGTGCAAAGCAGTCGACAAAGAAATGACCATTGAAGCGATTTATCTGGCTAAAAAAACCGGTGGCAAATCCGGTGAGTTTATAAATCCCAACCATCAATAAAATTTAATAGGAGAAAAAACATGAGTGGAAAAGTAATAGCAATTAATATTAGCGAAACAAAAGGTGTCATGAAAAAACCGATTTCGGTCGGGAATTTTATAAAGGATTTTGGACTGGAGGGTGATGCCCACGCCGGAAAATGGCATCGTCAGGTCAGTTTGTTGGGACAGGAGAGTATTGATAAGATGATCGCCATGGGCGCAGCGGGACTATGTGCCGGTAATTTTGCTGAAAACATTACGACTGAAGGCATCTGCGTCTATGAACTGCCGGTGGGAACAAAGCTAAGAATCGGCGAAACCCTGCAGGAAGTGACCCAGATTGGCAAAGAATGCCATGCCGGATGTGAAATCGCCCAACAGGTCGGCGATTGCGTAATGCCAAGAGAAGGTATCTTTACCATTATCCTCGAAGGTGGCGTTATCAAAGCAGGGGATACCATTGAAGTGGTAGAATAGTCAGAAAAACATCTGCACATATAGTGTTAGCTTTTGGAATCATGGTTAAGACATTCGGGATTGGCCACGATTGCTAAGCGGTCCTTATTTTCCAAACCATAAAACAAATCACAAAAAATGATGGAATGTGTATTGCATTATCAGAATTTAATGTTACAATAGTAAATGTTATTGCCGTACAACTGTCTTTCATAGAAAGACAGCGGCCTAGTGGAGGACGATATGAATCAATTTATAAATAGTATGGCCGGTGTGGCCTGGAGTATCATCCCGATATTACTGATCTTTTTTTTGATGTCAGGCATCATGTTTGTATTTTATTTCAAAGTGAAAATTGAAGAAATATCGATCTATTTAAAAAGTATTGCGGCTTCCCTTGAAAGGCTTTCAAATCGGCGAAATGACTATTAGAAAGAGTTTTATGGAGGAAATTATGTATTTTGAAAAAGTAAAAGTTGCTGATCCTGAGATTTATGAACTCATGAAAAAGGAATTGCATCGACAGCAAAGTCATTTAGAGCTGATCGCCTCTGAGAACTTTGTGTCAGACGCAGTGATGTTAGCCATGGGGAGTCATTTAACCAATAAATACGCCGAAGGTACGCCGGGACACCGTTTCTACGGTGGCTGTGTTCATGTGGATACCATTGAACAGATCGCTATTGATCGGGCCAAGGCCTTATTTGGTGCCGAACACGCCAACGTCCAACCTCATTCCGGAGCCCAGGCCAATACCGCGGTTTACATGGGAGTTCTGCAACCGGGTGATACAGTTCTGGGGATGCGCCTGGATCAGGGCGGTCATTTAACCCATGGTAGTCCGGCCAATCTTTCTGGAATATATTACAATTTCATTTCTTATGGGGTGAATCAGGAAACCGAAACCATCGATTATGATGAGATCGAGAAGCTGATCAACGAACACCAGCCCAAATTGGTAGTAGTTGGCGCCAGCTCATACCCTCGCGCCATCGACTTTGAACGGATTTCAAAGCTGACCAAGGCCGCTGGGTGTTATCTGATGGTGGATATGGCTCACATTGCCGGTCTGGTGGCGGCTGGACAACATCAAAGTCCGGTGCCTTATGCCGATTTTGTTACCACCACTACCCATAAAACCTTGCGGGGTCCTCGTGGGGGGATTATCCTCTGCAAAAAAGAATATGCCAAGCTGATCGATAAGGGTGTCTTTCCCGGTACCCAGGGCGGTCCCCTGGAGCATATGATCGCCGCTAAGGCCATTGCTTTCAAAGAGGCCGCAACACCTGAGTTTAAGGCCTATCAGGAACAGGTGGTCAAGAATGCCAAAGTATTGGCGGCGGCGCTGGAAAAACGGGGCTTTCGAATCGTTTCCGGTGGCACCGACAATCACCTGATGCTGTTAGACGTCAGCAAGGTCGGCCTGACCGGGAAAGAGGCCGATGAAACCTTGGGAAAAGTCAACATCACTGCCAATAAAAACGCCATTCCTTATGATAAGGAAAGTCCTTTTGTGACCAGCGGCATCCGGGTCGGAACACCTGCCGTAACCACCCGGGGATTGGTGGAAGCGGACATGGAAGTGGTTGCCGATGCCATTGAAGCGGCACTGATTAAAAAAGACATGGAACTGGCCCTGGAAAAGGTCGCCTTTTTAACTGAAAAATATCCCTTATATCCCGACTTGATGGATTAAAAATTTTAATAGCAGAGCGTCTGACCAATATTGTTTGGTCAGGCGCTTTTTTTGATTCGAAATAATTTAAAAAGACAGAAAACTTTTTAGGAAAAGAAAAAGCTCCAACCGGAATGATATCCAGTTGGAGCCTGATTTTTTAGGAGACGGGTGTCGTTTCAGGTTTTAAATCCGATGATGCAGATTCCATGTTTTTTAAATCATTGGTGCGTTTTACCAGCAACAGCGAGGAGCCAATTCCGAGGATCGCACAAATAATCAGTAAGATAAAAATCTGGTTGAAGCCAGTGGCAATATCACCGGCAGCTTTGGCATCATCCAACCACTTACCGCAAATCAGGCCGTAGAAGACATCCGGGATAAAAGCGATAAATGAGATAATACCTGTAGCCATTCCGGTCATTCCAACGGGGATACCAGCCTGATCCATGATCGACCAGTAGGTGGATTTCATGATGTTTGCGATGAATGCGATCACCAGGGTCAGAATAATGCTGATGGCAATTACCTTGGCAGAGAAGAGCAGAGCAACCAAAGCAGCGGCGATGGCGCCAAAAGCGATCATAAAGCCTTTGCCTTTGTAAGTGAACTTATCCATGAAAAAGCCGCCGATTACCCCGGCTAACAAGACAATGATGTAACTGCGGACGATACCAATCGCGCTGGCTGTTGTTGTTGAGATGTTAAGCACCTGCACCGTATAGGTCGTCATGTAGGCATTTCCAATGGCCCAGGTAAGATAGGCAAACATAATCACCAGGATCGTAATCCAGACGCCTTTGTTTTTTAGAACATCGATAACGCTGTATTTCGTTTCGTTAACGACCGCCTGCGATTCGTGTTTGATATCTGTTTTGGGAAGAAAGAACAAAGCCAGAACAAAAAACAGAGCACAAACAGCGGCGCCAAATATAAAAAGAACCTTCATGCCAGCAGCGGGGGTAGCGGCCAAACCGACAATCGCCAGAAAGGCGAATCCCATCAGGGTTTGAATAACACCCCGCAAGGCTTCACTGCCACCGAACATTTTACTCTGATTGTCTTCGTTAGCCAAATTTCTGATCCCCTTGAGATAGGCTGACCACAGGGTGGCAATACCGAAAAATCCGTAAAGAAAATGAATAATCAGCAGCGCCGTAAAGTTAGTGGTCATCGCAAAGGCGAAAGTTAGCACAGCATAAGCCGCCAGGGTGGTGGAAATCATTGAGCGCATTGAGAAACGATCAGCCATCCAACCGCCGATCGGATAGCAGAAGGTATAGGTTAAATTCAGTGCCGAGGCCAGAATACCAATTTGTGTATTGCTAAGCTGATAGGCAGCAGCAAATTGATCGTAAAAGGTAAAGCGTAAAAAGGGTAATTGATAGGCAAGGGCAACCGTAGCACTGAGTATTAAAAATACCATTGCATTCTTAAATCCAAAATTTTTCATTTCATCCTCCTGAAACATAATTGCGAAATACATGTCTAATGCAATGGAGTATAACACGATAAATGTAAACGGTCAACAATTATTTTTAAGAAAGGAAAACAACCAAATATCTTAATAAAATGCCAGAAGATTGAGGTGGTTCAGAAATATTTATGCTAAATCCTTATAATGTAGATCACCAGGAAGTCTGGTTTCGATTACAAAATAAGTATTGACAACAATTTGGGAGCCGTGCTATAGTTTAATTGCGAAATACATGTATTTATTAAAAAAATTCGGAGGTTATTTCAAATGTATATGAACAGACGCTTTTATGAAAAATACGTTTCCACCAGCGATGTGGAACTGCTGCACGAGTATTCTTTAAAAGTTTTAAAAGAAGTCGGTGTTTCCTTTGCCAGTGAAGAGGCCTTGGCGATCTTTAAGAAACATGGTGCAACCGTCGAAGGGAATATTGTCAAAATAAGTGAAGAACTTTTAAACAAAGCCCTGGCGACAGCACCGAAATCATTTGCGGTGACCACCAGTGCTGGTGAAACACACATTGGTGAGCGTTTCAAACCAAAAACAGTGGGCTGTTACGGTCCTTCAAAATTCTTGTTTGAAGATGATACCTACAGAGCGGCATTACTGCCGGATGTGGTTAAGTTTTTAAAACTGATGCATACCAGTGATGTGACCGATTTTGTCAATAATTCTGCCTATGATACCCCGGATTTAGACAAGTCTCAGGATAATTTCTATATCCCGCAGGTGGCATTATGTCTTAAATATTCAGACCGACCAACTTATGGCAATGTTGCCAACAGTTTAAATGTCAAAAAACAGAGTTTGAAGGATGCAGCCAAAGAAATTGCCAACCTGTACAAGGAATTCTATGATATCTGGGATCGACCGGTATTGTTAACCAATTGTTGTGCGCTCTCACCGCTCGGCTACTCATATGAGGTGCTAGATAACATCATGGGTCTGGTTGAAGAAGGTCAGCCGGTTACCATTATCACCTGTTCGATGACCAATCTGACCGCTCCAGCGGCACTGATGGGTTCGGTAATTCAGGACAATGCAACGATTCTGGCCGGGATCGTCTTAACGCAATTGATTAACCCGGGAGTCGGGGTTATTTACGGAACCGTGTCTTCACCAACGGATATGCGTAAAACAGCCATTGCCATTGGGGCACCAGAAGCACAGCTGATTCAAATGGCAACATTGGCCTTGGGACGTTACTATGGTCTGCCAGTCAGAACCGGTGTCAGTGGTTCGGATTCACTCAAACCCGATTATCAGGCTGGGGTTGAATCAATGACGACATTGATGACCACTTACCTGGGAAAATCAGACTTTGCGCTGAATAATGCCGGGATTCTTCAATCCTACGCCGTCGGCAGTTATGAAAAATTTGTTCTCGATGAAGAGGTCAATCGCATCTTGATGCGACTAAACAAAGGGATTAAAATCTCGGATACACAAGCCGGTAAGGTTTTTGACGAAATCAAGAAGGCTGGCCCACTGGGTAATTATTTATCAGGAAGAACCCCGAAAGAATACCGCGATCAGCATCACTTATCACAGATTTTTAATAAAACCGCTGGTGATCCAGCCGTTATTTTTGAAGAAGTGGGCGATATCAGACAGCGGGCTTCAAAAATTATCGAAGAACGATTGGAAAGCTATCAGGCGCCAGACCTGACCAAAAAACAACAGGAACTGTTAAACCGTTATCTGCCGGAAAGCGAAAAATTCTAAAACAAATATAATTGATAAAGAATCAGGCCAGGGCATGATGGTTGCAACCATCATGTCAATAAAAAATAAAAAAGGAATGGTAAAAAAATGTTAGATTTAAAAGAATTAACACAAGCAGTAGGAGATTTGGAAGAAGAACTGGTAATGGATTTACTCAACGAGTTTGTTAAAGCGAGTCCGTCAGAACCAGAAGCCCAGGAAGCCATTGCCGCCTGTCAGGCAGGTATGGCAATTGTTGGTGAACTGTTTGAAAAGGGCGACTATTTTGTTGGCGATCTGATTTTTGCCGGTGAACTATTAACCGAGTCTATCAATCTGTTAAAACCAGTGCTGGGCAGTGGCGCTGATACAGTTGCCGGGACCATTATACTTGGTACGGTTCATGGTGATTTACATGATATCGGTAAGAATATTTTCAAAAGCATGTCAGAAGCAGCGGGTTTTGAAGTGGTTGATTTGGGAATCGATGTTGCGCCGGAACTGTTTGTTAAGACCGCCAAAGAAAATCAGGGCTGCATCATCGGAATGAGCGGTGTTTTGACCCTGGCTATCGATGCTATGAAGGAAACCGTGGAAATGGTGAAAGCAGCTGGTATTGATGCCAAAATCATTATTGGTGGAAATCCGGTTACCAAAGAAGCCTGCCAGTATGTTGGGGCCGATCAATATACAACTAATGCCGCTGAAGGTGTTAAAATCTGTCAGGAATGGGTTGCTTAATAACAAGTTTAATTAAGCGAAAATGTTCAGGCAAATTAAAATTATAGTATAATCAAACACATAGAAGACAGTGCTAAAGCCGTCTTCTATGTGTATTTCAAGGAGATAAAAGATGATAATAATTGGAGAAAAAATAAACGGCACGATTCCATCCGTCAAAGCAGCGATCGAAAGAAAAGATGCTGATTACATCGCCGCTCTGGCGGTCAAACAAACCGAGGCGGGAGCGACTTATATTGATGTCTGTGCCAGCACCGCACCGGAATTTGAAATTGAAACATTGAAATGGCTGATGGATATTGTTCAGAATGCAACCGATACGCCACTGTGTCTTGACAGCCCGAACCCCCGGGTGATCGAAGCAGTTTTTAAATATGCCAACAAGCCCGGCCTGATCAATTCGATTTCAGAAGAAGGCGATAAATGCGAGGTGTTACTGCCGCTGCTGGAAGGAAACAGCTGGCAGGTGGTTGGTTTAACTTGTGATAACAAGGGCATTCCCAGCGATGTCGAAACAAAGGTAGCGATCACCAAAATTATGGTTGAAAAAGCGGCGAAATATGGGATTACGCCCGATCGGATCTATATTGACCCCTGTGTAATGGCTTTGTCAACTGAAAACAACTCGATGCTTAATTTCGCAGAGGAAATCCGCCAAATCAAAGCATTGTATCCAACTATTCATGTAACCGGAGCGATCAGCAATATGTCATTTGGTTTACCGGTGCGTTCACTGCTGAACAAAACCTGCATGGCCTTTGCCATGGAAGCCGGAATGGATTCGGCGGTCATTGATCCGCTTAACCGTGATATGATGGGTACTATCTTTGCTACCTACGCCCTGCTCGGCCAGGATAAACACTGTCGTAAGTACAGTAAAGCCTACCGACAAGGGCAAATCGGACCAGTCAAATAATTTTTTAAGCATGTTTCTTTAAACCCGGGTTAAAAACTTTCTCACGGATCATTGCAATGGAGAAAGTTTTTAGCTTAAGCGGGTGGTAAATCGCAACAGAAAGTTTTGGTTGCAAATTGTACCTGATCGGTTGATACTTTATAGATGGCATTACTGGTGCATGAATAAGAAAGAGGAAGACACTATGGTACTTTATATTTCACTTGTTTTGTTAGTTGTTTTTTTGTTTTTTGGATTTGTTTTTACCGATGAATTACTGAATGTGACAAATGTCCTGTTTGGTGTGATTACTCATAATCTGGGGTGGTTCTATCTGGTCTCGGTGCTGGGGATTCTGATTTTTTGTCTGGGGCTGGCTTTCAGTAAATACGGAAAACTGCGGTTGGGGGATGAAGACGACCGACCGGAGTATTCAAATTTTTCCTGGTTTGCCATGCTTTTTAGTGCCGGGATGGGCATTGGCCTGGTATTTTGGGGCGTGGCCGAACCGGTTTATCATTACTTACAGCCACCGCTGGGGATTGAGGCGGCCTCCAGTGAGTCGGCCAGCAAGGCATTTCAGTATGCCTTTTTGCATTGGGGTTTTCACCCTTGGGCGATATACGCCATGGTTGGTCTGGCTTTGGCTTATGTCACCTTCAAGAAAAAACAGCCGTGTCTGATCAGCTCGACCCTTGAGCCGCTGCTGGGTGAAAAGACCAAAGGAATTGCTGGCAAGCTGATTGATGTGCTGGCGCTGGTCTTAACCGTGATCGGTGTGGCAACGTCATTGGGGTTGGGGGCATTGCAGGTCAAT
The DNA here is from genome assembly GCF_002237635.1 of Acetobacterium sp. MES1. Taxonomy (NCBI): domain Bacteria; kingdom Bacillati; phylum Bacillota; class Clostridia; order Eubacteriales; family Eubacteriaceae; genus Acetobacterium; species Acetobacterium sp. MES1. The sequence goes on along the minus strand of NZ_MJUY01000025.1, from coordinate 48,676 downwards.
GGCGGTCTCAAAACACTTTTTGGCATCCCCAATACGATCACCGTCCAGATTATCATTATTGTCATCATTACAGTGCTGTTTTTGATTTCTTCGATAACGGGACTGGATAAAGGAATAAAAATACTCAGTAACACCAACATCGTGATTGCGCTGTTAATCATGATTTTTGTGCTTTTTACCGGTCCGACGGTTTTTATCATCGATACTTTTTTTGTCAGTTTAAGTGCCTATCTTCATAATATTCTGCCAATGAGTCTGGCCTTAACACCATTTAGCGATGATCCCTGGCTGGGTAACTGGACCATTTTTTATTGGGCCTGGTGGATGTCTTGGGGCCCGTTTGTGGGAACTTTTATCGCCCGGATCTCAAAGGGTCGAACGGTCAAAGAGTTTATCATGGGTGTGATTATCATCCCGGCGCTTTTTTGCTGTCTCTGGTTTGCGGTATTTGGCGGAACTGCCCTGCATTTTGAAATCATCGATAAGCTAAGTATTGCCGAGGCCATTACCGGCGATGTGGCGGTTGGATTATTTGTCACCTTATCACATTTACCGTTCGGCCAGGCGATTTCGTTTTTGGCAACCTTGTTAATTGTAACATTCTTCGTGACATCAGCCGATTCGGCCAATTTTGTGGTGGCGATGTTCTCGCGAAACGGTGATTTAAATCCAGATCGTAAAATCAAGGTTGTCTGGGGGATCGTGCTTTCATCGATGGCCATTGTGCTGCTGTTAAGTGGCGGTCTGGTGGCAATCCGCAATGTGGCGATTATTATGGCCCTGCCCTTTGTTTTTATTCTGATTATGATGTGTGTTTCAATTTTTAAGGCGTTTAAGAATGAGACCTGAAATTATCATGATGAAACGGTAAACAAACCGGGGTTATTGTGATATAATCTTAAAATGTATCAAAATTGATGGGATTGCAGGGGGCAGTGATCATGAAATTAACGCTTAGCATTTCGAAAAAAGAATGTGATCTTATCCATGAACAGTCACTGAAACTTTTAAAAACCATGGGGATTACTGTTTTTTCGAATGAAGCACAGGAGATTTTCAGAAAAGCCGGGGCCAGAGTTGATGGTAAACAGGTTTTTCTTGATGCGCCGCTGGTTGAAGAAAGTCTCAAATTGGTTCCTTCTGCCTTTCCTGTCTATTCAAATAGCGGCCGTGTGGTAGTCGGAAAGGGTGAAATTTGCACGCTGCCAGCTTATGGTGGAACCTATGTGTCACGAAATGAAGTGATTGCTTTGGGAACCCGAAGGGATTATGTGAATTTTACCAAACTCAATCAGCAGAATCAGCTAATTAAAATGGCGAGTCCCTATACCATTGAACCTTTCGATATTCCTCTGGACTTGCGAAGCGCCTATCGGATGGCGATGCTTTTAAAATACTCTGATAAACCTTGCCTTTCAATTGTCGGTAGTCAGGAAGAGTCCTGCGCTTGCATTGCAATGGTTAAACGCTACCGTGGCATTGACCATAAACCGGTCGTGCTTGGTAATGTCAATGTATCGGCGCCGATGATTATGGGGCATTCAACAACGGAAGTGATTACCGTTCATTGTCTGGAAAATCAACCACTGATGATTGCCTGCGGCAGTGGATTAAGCGGTTTAACAGCGCCGCCCACTCCCGGCGGTAATTTTCTGCTGGCCAACGCCGGAATTATTGCTGGAATTGTCTTTGCTCAGATTCAAAGCCCCGGTCTGCCAATTATTTATGGTTTGCCGCTATTTGGAGTGGATCCGTTCAAGGCCGAAACATTAGTTGGGAGTCCTGCAACGGCATTGTTTACACTGGCGGCAAAGGGGATGGCAGAATATTACAAAATTCCATTTCGGGCCGGCGGTACATTTACCGACTCAAAATACCTCGATTATCAAAGTGGTTTTGAAAGCGGGATCAATCTGCTCTCAACTCTGCTGGCAGAGGTCGATTGTCTGATGCATAGCTTTGGGATGGAAGATGCTTTAAAAACAATTAATTATAATAAATATATTCTGGATGAATATGCTTTCTTAAGTTTAAAAGACTTTGTCCAGGGAATGGAAATTAATGATGTCACAACGATGATGGATGAAATCCTGAAGGTGGGATCAACCGGAAATTACATCTCTTCACGAAACCTTAAATTAATCAGAAAGCAATATCGGCCCCATGGTTTTGGGGAAGGGAAAACAAAGGCAGCGGTACTAAAAGAGACCGACGATGAGATTATCAGGCGTTTAGATAGTTATCAATTTACCGCACAAACTAAAGAACAGATTAAAATAATAAGGGGTTACCTGCCAGATGAATATATCGACTAATCATGCCATGAATACAACTACTTTTGAGAGTATTGTCGAGGCCATGAAAAAAATTGAAGAAAAAAAAGTGCTTAAACTTGTCAATTATGCGATTCGAGAGGGCGCATCCCAGGCCCAGATTGTCGAAGCGATCCAGCTTGGTCTGGATCACATCGGTCATTATTTTGAAGAGGGGCGGTATGGTGTGACCGATTTAATGATGGCGGGCATCATTTTTGAAGAAGTGTTAAAATTGCCGAGTCTGAAGCTGATCAACGAAGGATCGGGTGAACCGATTGGTCGGATTCTACTGTGCACCATCGAGCGGGATCTGCATGATATTGGCAAGTCAATTTTTAAGAGTGCTGCGTTGATGTCAAATTTTGAGGTCATTGATCTGGGGATTAACATTACCGCCCAGAAAATTTTGGCAGAAACCATCAAATTAAAGCCCGATGTGATTGCCATCAGCTCAATTCTCGCCGAAGGGGTCCGGTATATCAAAGCCGTGAATGACGCTCTGGTGGCTGCTGGAATCAGGGATCAGGTTAAAATTATTGTCGGGGGACTCTCGACCCATCGCCAGGCAATTGAATACACTGGAGTGGACGCCTTTGCTCATGATGTCTATGAAGGGGTCAAGCAATGCAAAACTTGGATAACGGAGGGGGGCGAAGCGCATTAATCACAAATATGAAGAAATTGCCGATAGCATTAAATACAAGATCCAGAAGAATTTTTATGCCATCAATTCCGCCATCCCGCCGGAAAATACCCTGGCTGATGAATATGGTGTCAGTCGCATCACCATCCGTAATGCCATTTCGAAGTTAATTGATGAAGGCTATATTTATTCGATACCGGGAAAAGGGAATTATGTACTTGAAAAAAGTAACGATAAATACCTGATTTCATTAAAAACCGAACAGCTCTTAAAAAAACCCTACCAACGGGTCGAACTGTTGGGATCGGAAATTATCAAACCGACCATTGATTTGGTTTACCATCTGCGGGTAGCCCCCAACGCCCGGGTTGTTTATGTCCGCTGGGTACTGCTTTATGAGGAAAAGCCGATTGCCTATGATATTCAGTACATTCCCTATTTTCCGGGAATTACTGTTTGGAACGATAATTTTGAATATACCAGTTTCAGTGAAATATTGTCGCAGAAAAACAAATTGTTTCAAATGCAGGGCAGGATGAATGTAACGGCGATGAATTGTGATCGGGAAGTGGCAGAAATTCTAAAAATCCCGGATGAAACGCCAGTGATGCAAATTACCCAAAAAATATTAGACGATAATGAACCCATGGGTTTTCGTCAGCTGTTTATTAAGCGTGAATGGTGCTGCGTCCGTGGAACGTCTTATCAGGAATAGATTGAAGGACTTAAATGAAAGTAAAAATATACGAACGAATTGTCAACGATATTCTGTCTGAGATCAGAAGTGGTTCACTTAAACCCAATGAAAAATTACCGACCAATCAGGAGCTGGCTGAAAAATATAATACCAGTGGGGTGACGGTCCGAAAAAGCCTGGCCACGCTGGTAAACAAGGGCTATCTGGTCTCGATTGAACGCGTCGGGACGTTTGTCAAAGAGCGAGAGAAGGATCTTTTTTTAGTCAATTTTTCCCTGGAGGGAAACATCAATGAAGAAATAACAGACATCCAGACTGAAGATATCCTGATTTCGATGACAAAATTAAAAGGCGAGCGACGGGAATTAAAGACGCTTGAAATCAGACGGATGTATTTTTCGGATGCAATGCCGGTGGGCTACAGCATCGATTCGCTGTTTCTTACTGGTCGTTATCTGACTGCAGGGATTGAAAAAAAAGCCGAGAAAAACATTGCCATCATGCATCGGATCTTTAATAGCTTCGAGGTGAAAAAAAGCATTGAAGTGACCATGGATTATCCCAATAAATACATCTCAAACCGACTGTTAATTGATGAAAACATGCCAATGTTTTGCATAAATATATTTTTCTCAACCATAACCGATCATCCGATTGGTAAAAGAACCTTGTATGTGTTAGGTGAAAATATTGAGTTGAATGGAAAATCATTTTACGAATAAGGAAAAATAAGAAATGAACTATATAATACTCTATCTGATTCTTGTTAATCTACTTACTTTTGGACTGTTTTGGCAGGACAAACGGCGTTCAAAAAAAGCGGTCTGGCGGATTCCGGAGAAAACCCTGATGGGCTTATGTGTGATTGGCGGCTCTATTGGCGGACTGCTGGGGATGCGGGTTTTTCACCATAAAACCAGGCACGCTTTGTTTGTCTGGGGAATTCCGATAATTATTGCGCTTCAGATCGGGTTGGTGCTGTTATTCTATGTTAAAGGACTCAATTGGCCGTTGTAAAATAAAAACGCCAAAAAAAGTTTTGGATATGACTTGACAATTTGTATAAAAGCGTGTATTCTATAGTGGTGTTCAAAATGATTTATGCGAGAGTGTTGGAACTGGCAGACAAGCACGTTTCAGAGGCGTGTGTCGCAAGGCGTACGGGTTCGACTCCCGTCTCTCGCACCATTTAGAATTTACAAAAACGGCATGAGATGGTCGTTTTTTTTATGCCCAAAATCAGAAGTTGATTTGAATTAATTTTACGCTGAGATTAATTGAACTATAAATGGGTAAACAATTTGTATGCTCAATCAGTAATCAAGTTGGAAGCGTCAGAAACAAATAAGTGATTAAAAAAACTGCCAATTCTGTTTTGAAGGGGTGAGATTAAGATGAAATGCGAAAAATGTGGCCACGAGAACGAAGCGTCAAGCCTGTTTTGTCAGAACTGCGGAAATTCGATCAGAAGCCTTGAAAAGTGGGAGTCCCAGGCGGCGGAGGTTACGAACCGGGAAAAAACAGAAGGTCTGATTTCAGAAAGTAGAACTGGGCAGCAAGGCAGGAACAAGGGGATCATTATTGCAATTTCAGCAGTAGTCGGAGTCTTGTTGATTGCGGGAGGCGCTTTTGGATTTCTGAATTTTCAGAAAATCAATGCCATCAACAGCGGTCTCGAATACGGCGAAGATTTGCTGGCCGCTGAAAATTATACCGAAGCGCAGGTGGCCTTTGATGGTGTCTTGAAGCTGGACCCTAATAATGCCGAGGCAATGTTAGGAAAAGCCAAAGCCTACGCAGGGGCGGGCAATTACAAAATGGCCAATACCTTCTTCGAAGAAGCAATCCGAAAAGAAAAAAACTCGGAAAAATTAAAAGTGATCTTTGACGCCTACATTGCTTCGGAAATTCAGGCCGGAGTCTCAGAAACGGATCTTTTCGCCCTTCTGGATCGGGCCACAGAAGTTACCGGGGACAGTAAATATGCCGATCAGAAAAGTAGCTATACGGTTAAGGCGCCGTCCTTCAATCTGAATCCGGGAACCTATCAGGGTGAGCAAAAACTGGAGATCGTTAAAGCTGATGCCAATGACAAGGTTTTTTACACGACGGATGGATCTCAGCCGACGGCCAGTTCTGTCGAATACACAGAGCCAATTACCTTAACAAAAGGCGACAAAACCATTAAAGCCATTGAAGTCAATGTGGCTGGTTTTGCCAGCAAAATAATCGAAGGCAAATACGTTATCAATGATATTCCAACCACATCTGGTGGATCTGAGTCAGAAGGGTCCGACTCGGGAGGCGGCACCGCCAGCGGTTGGGACTATGCGAATTTCAGTCTCTATGCGTCTTCGACCCTACCGGATATGGCTGGGATCAGTTATTATGTCGGCAACGTGATGGATGGCAGTGATAACACAGCCTGGGTTGAAGGGGTGTCTGGCGATGGGATTGGTGAGTATGTTCAATGTGTCTATAACGGAACCTCCGCACTGACCATTCATGGAGTGGCCATTAAAAACGGTTACGTCAAGACTACTACATCCTTTGCTGAAAATGGTAGTGTTCGGGGACTGGTGATGTATGTTAATACCAGCCCAGTGGCCAACATGATTCTTGAACGGATCCGGGATGAACAGGTGATCTCAATCAGCCCGGTCACCATTAATCCCGGTGATTCGGTGGTTTTCGTCATCGATTCAGTGGTGGCGGGACCTGCGGACGGTGAGCATGACACGGCCATCACCGAGATCAGACTATTTTAGAATCAGCTATTAGTTTGAAAATAACTTCATAATAAAATCCGGAGATCAGACTCTCTGGATTTTTTTTGTGCGAAACGTTTATTTCAGCCTTTTCTTTATCTTTTTCAGGCAAATAATGGTATAATAACCAGGTAACGCTAACATCAATTAACGAAAGAGGTTTTAATGAAGTTTCAGGAGATTTCAGATAAGCTGACACGATTTATTCATAAATATAACTATTTGGCTGAGGAGCGTAGTGCCAATGTGCTTTTTTTATTAAAGTGCATTGTTTTAAAATACCTGGCAGATAATCAGCAGCTTGACTTTGAAGCCCACCAGAAGGCCATCAAAAAGAATTTTACGCTGGATTATGTCCTGGCAATCTGGCAGGGCCGCCCCCTTGAGACACCATTCTGGGGGCAGGAGCAGACAGAGCCTCAGCCTATTGGGGATGAGATATGGGCGTGGGTCTCTGATTTGATTCAGTCATCCCCCGCACTGGCGGGAGAAAATCCCGGCTTGATCGGCAACCTTTACGAAGCCAGTTTGCTGCTTAATCACAAGAAAAACCATGGGGTCTTTTATACTCCGGAAAACATCGCCAGGTATATGGCGGCGGATGTACTTGAAGCATTTTCACCGGGTAACCAACAGCAGGACTTTCGGGTTCTCGATCCGGCTTGCGGAAGCGGATCCCTGCTTAGTGCAATATACGATGCGATTATGGTTCGAAGTGGTGACCTGACTCCGGAGCAGCAAGCCACGCAGCATCGCCAGTTGCTGGAAACCGGCCTGCTGGGAGTTGACCGGGATCCGATGGCCTGTCTGGTAACCCGGCTGATCCTGACCTTAAAAGGAAAAGAATACGTTAAGCCGCTGGGAATTTTTTGCGGCGATATTCTGACCGAAGAATTAGTTGCCGTGCAGTCGGTCGATGTAGTCATCGGGAACCCGCCTTATGTTGGTCATAAAGAAATCCAGACGGATTATATGAAGCAGTTAAAAAACCGCTACGGTGAGGTGTATCGGGATAAGGGGGATCTTTCCTATTGCTTTATCTATCGGGGCTGGGAACTGCTAAAACCGGGGGGGCAGCTTATCCATATCACCTCCCGCTATTTTATCGAAGCTTTGTATGGAAAACCGTTACGGGCCTTTATCCGAAAAGCATTTGCAATTCAGGAAATCGTTGATTTCAACGGACTCCGGGTGATTGAGGGGGTTGGGGTTGATCCGGCCATTATCCGACTGCTTAAAACGAATCGGATTGATGATGCTCAAAGGATTCAGGTTAAACGGTTCTTTATTAAAAACCACAAACCGGAAAGCTATTCCAAACTGATCGAATCGCTCGTTCAAACCGATCAGCCAAGCGATTTTTATGAGTCCTTTGAACTTTCGCAGATTCAGCTGAATGACGATTCCTGGCGGCTCTATTCACCGCTGACCCGGAGAATCATCGAGAAGATTGAGGCCAAAACCCCCTTTACCCTGGATAATGTTGTCCACAGTTTTCAAGGCATTATCACTGGAAACGACAAGGCTTTTATCTTTGAAGCGACAGATCCGGTTCGTCCGGGCTTTGAATCGTGTTGGTTAAAACCGTGGATCAAGAATAAGGATGTGAAAGCGTTTGAAGTCGCCAAACCGCAAAAGCAAATCCTCTATACCAACCAGATCAGTGCGATTGACGAGCACCCTGAGCTAGTTGCACATCTTGAAGCATACCGGGAGAAACTCAAAAACCGCCGGGAATGCAAAAACGGCAAACTGGCCTGGTATAAACTGCAATGGGGACGGGATCCGGATCATTTTGAGAGGCGAAAGATCGTTTTTCCCTATAAGGCAACTCAAAACCGCTTTGCCATTGATGAAGCGCACGCTTATTTCAGCGCTGATGTTTATGGTTTGATTCTCAAACCACGGCTTTATCATCAGATCACCGAGGAATTTCTGGTGTTGCTGCTAAACAGCAAGCTCTATAATTACTACTTTAAGTCCTACGGGAAAAAACTGGGTGATAAGCTTTATGAGTACTATCCCAACACCCTGTTGCGGTTGGGAATACCGGACATTAAAGATGAAACAATTAAGGTATTTAAAGATTCTTATGATAGAATCCTAGAATTAAAGAAAAGTGGCGACAATGTGGGATTGGGCAAGATTCTTGCTGAAATAGACCAGTGGTTTTATGTTTTTTTTGAGTTGAATCAGATCGAAATAGCAGCAATTGAAACAAACCGGTGATTGTGAAGCGATCATTGGCTTTGCAGAATCCGAATAAAGTGCTATCGTGAAAGGACATTATGCAGGAAAGTTTTTTTAACCAGAATTATGAAGGCCAAATTACCGATAATGCTCCCCTTGCGGTAAGAATGCGGCCCCAAACTCTGGCAGAATTTGTTGGCCAGCAGCATATCATTGGTCGGGGGAAGCTTTTGTATCGGCTGATTGAAGCGGATAAACTGTCATCAGTGGTGTTTTATGGGCCACCGGGTACCGGCAAGACCTCATTGGCAAAAATTATTGCCAACCGCACCAATGCGGCGTTTTACGAGCTCAATGCAGTGACCTCGGGAAAAAAAGAAATTACTGAGGTGCTGGAGAAGGCTAAGAATAACCTGGGGGTTTATAATAAAAAATCCATCCTCTTTATTGACGAGATCCATCGTTTTAATAAGGCGCAACAGGATGCTCTGTTACCCAGTGTCGAAAAAGGGTTAGTAACCCTGATTGGCGCCACCACCGAAAACCCCTATTTTGAAATCAACTCGCCACTGCTGTCCCGCTCGACTATTTTTGAGTTTTACAACCTGACCCCAGACGATATTCGTCAGGTGATCAAACGGGCCATTACTGATCGGGATCGGGGCTATGGTGTAATGAAAATAAACTGTGATCAGCAGGCCCTCGATCATTTTGCCGAGGTCGCTAACGGTGATGTCCGTCGGGCCTTGAATGCCCTGGAGCTGGGGATTCTGACGGTGGATAAAAATGCCGACGGGATTATTCATATCGATCTGGAAACGGCCCAGGAGTGTATCCAAAAGCGGGCGGTTCAATATGATAAAAATGGCGATAACCATTATGACACCATTTCAGCCTTTATCAAGAGTATCCGGGGTTCCGATCCCGATGCGGCGCTTTACTGGATGGCTAAAATGATTACCGCCGGGGAAGACCCCAAGTTTATTGCCCGGCGGATTGTCATTTCGGCGTCTGAAGATATTGGCAATGCCGAACCGCTGGCCTTACCGGTAGCGATGGCCGCCGCCGATGCGGTCCAGTTTATCGGGATGCCGGAAGCCCGAATTAATCTGGCCCAGGCAGTGGTTTTTCTGGCCTGTGCACCCAAAAGCAATGCCTCCTATCTGGCGGTGGATGCTGCCATAGAGGCGGTCAAGCATGTTTCAAACAGCAATGTTCCGGCGCACTTGCAGGATACCCATTATTCTGGCAGTAAAAATCTGGGTCGAGGCATGACGTATCAGTATCCCCACAATTATCCCGGCCACTATGTTAAACAGCAATACTTACCGGATGATTTGATCGGCACGCATTTTTATCAACCGACTGAAATGGGTCATGAACAAAAAATGAAAGAATATCTTCAGAAAAAGGGAATAATCGAATAAATTACGAACAGAAAAGGAGAGACATTTGAAAAAAGAATTGCAAGAACAACAAGAAAAAATGTTTAAACTGGAAGAAAATATTCATGGGTTTATCTTGAAAAAAGAAGAATTTGTGGATGAAATAGATGGCTTTGCCCGAACCTTTGTACATCAAAAAACCGGGGCCCAGTTAGTGTATATATCGGCTGATGATGACAATAAGGTTTTTTCAATCAGCTTCCGCACCCCATCCACCAACAGCACCGGGGTGCCCCACATTCTTGAGCATTCGGTATTATGCGGTTCAAAAAAATACCCGGTCAAGGAACCCTTTGTGGAATTGGCCAAAGGATCGCTAAACACCTTCCTCAATGCGATGACCTATCCGGATAAAACAATGTACCCGATTGCCAGCACCAATGCCAAAGATTTTATGAATCTGATGGATGTATATCTGGATGCGGTTTTTTATCCCAATATCTATCAAAATCCCTACACCTTCTTGCAGGAGGGCTGGCATTATCATATTGAAAATGCTGATGATCCGATCATCTACAATGGGGTGGTCTATAATGAAATGAAGGGTGCCTTCTCCAATCCCGAGGAATTGCTGCAAAATAAAATTTTTGAATCCCTTTATCCCCAGTCCTGCTACCGGTTTGAATCCGGCGGGGATCCGGATGTGATCCCGGAACTGACCTATGCGGATTTTCTGGGCTTCCATAAAAAATACTATCATCCCTCAAACAGCTATATTTATCTTTATGGCGATGGGGATGTCCGGGCGCACTTGAAATATTTAAATGACGAATATCTCAGTGCCTTTGATAAACAGCCAGTTGACAGTGAAATAGCGGCCCAGCCGATGCTCACGCAGCGGACGGAAATGCGGGCGTCCTACGGGGTGTCCAAGGAAGAAACGCTGGAAAATAAAGACTATCTGGCTCTTTCTGTGGTGCTGGGTGATAAATTATCCTATGAGGAGGCCCTGGCTTTTGATATTCTTGCCCATATCTTATTAAATAATAATTCATCACCGCTCAAAGAGGCTCTGCTGGATCTTAAAATTGCTGAAGATGTCAGCTATCATTACAGCAGTTCCTTAAGACAGCCCTATTTTTCAATTGTCCTCAAAAACACAGAGGAGAAACATAAGGATCTGTTTGTTAATACGGTGGAATCAGTGCTCAACAAGCTGGCTGCTGATGGCCTCGATCCCCGTAGCGTTGAAGCGGGCATTAATATCCATGAATTTTCCCATATCGAAGGCGAGTACGGTTCTTATCCCAAAGGTCTGATTTATGGGATTGAGATGATGGATGACTGGCTCTATGGTGACGATCCGATTGCCTACCTTAAATACAAAGCCGCCTTTAAAAAATTCAAGGACTGTTGGAAAGACGGCTACTTTGAAAAACTTCTTAAACGGATGTTGATCGACAATAGCCATCAAACCCTGGTGACGATTGTGCCGGACAATACCTTGCAGGAAAAAGCCGACCAGGCATTAGCGGAAAAACTGGCATCTTTTAAAGCGGCTTTGACCCCGGAAGAACTCCAGGATCTGATTGATGAAACCCAGACTCTCATCGAAAAGCAAAATGAAGAGGATAAGCCGGAGGATCTCGAAAAAATTCCCAAACTGTCGCTGGCCGATATCAATCGTACGGGTCGGAGTTATCCCCTGGAAGTTCAGGAGGCGCTGGAAACCAGGCTGCTGTTCCATCCTGGATTTACTGGCGGAATTTCCTATTTAAAACTCTATTTTGATTACAGTGATCTGCCGCAGGAAGATTTGAAATATTTATCGTTGATGTGCAAGCTGCTGGGTAGTCTCAGTACCGAAAGCATGGATTTTAGACGATTGAGTCAGGAAATTGAAATTCACACCGGTGGCCTGTCCTTTGGGATTGAGTCCTATGACGACGTCCACCATTTTGGGGATTTCACCTCCCACTGTTACGTTAAGGGAAAAGCGGTGATGGAGAATATCCCGACTTTAGTCAAAATCATGACCGACGTAATTACTAAGACACTTTTTACGGAAAAGAACCTGATTCACGATATGATCCGGGAAATTAAGACCCATAAGGAGACCCAGTTTTTAACCGCTGGCCATGTCGTCGGGGTACAACGGCTGCAGTCTTATTATTCTCAGTCAGCCCGGCTGTTCGAAGAATTTGGTGGAATTGAGTTTTATCGCTTTATTGCCGATCTGGAAGCCAACTTTGATGAGCAGTTTGAAGTCTTAACCGAAAAGCTCACCCGCATCGCCAGCTTGGTGTTTACCAACAGAAAACCAATTATCAGTATTACCGGTACCGAAGAAATCCGGGATCGGACTGTGACTGCCTTGAGTCCTTACATCATGGGGTTGGCGCCAAATAAAGCGGCTAAAAATGCCTTTGCTTTTGAAACTGATATTGCAAATGAAGGTTTCTTAACGGCGGCAAAGATTCAATACGTTTCCCAGGGTTATAATATTCGTGCTTTAGGCTACGAGTACGCCGGTTCCCAACTGGTTTTAAAGGGGTTACTGTCAATGGACTATCTCTGGAACCGGGTTCGGGTTCAGGGTGGCGCCTATGGTGCTTTTATGAGTATTGGTCGTGGTGGCGACCTGTACTTTGGTTCTTATCGTGATCCTAAACTCAAGAAAACCTTTGAAGCCTATCAAGGGGTGGTTGATTATATAAATAATCTCGAGCTGTCCCAGCGTGAACTGGAAAAGTACATCATCGGCACGATCAGCAGCAAAGATGTTCCGCTCAGCGCTTCGGTGAAAGGCGAGATTGCGGATAATTTTTATTTTAGTGGCGTTACTGCCGCAGATCTGCAAAAAGAGCGGGATGAAATTTTAGAAACCACCGTGGCACAACTAAAAAGTCATGGGGACATGATTGCGGAAGTGCTTGCTAAAAATGCCATTTGTGTTTTAGGTAGTGAAGAAGCCATCAATGAAGAAAAAGAATTGTTCAAAGTAACCCGCTATATCAAATAGCTGCTCTGAGGGGAGAGGGGAAATGAAAAGAAAAATAGGACTATTGTTGATACTTAGCCTGGTCTTTGGCACGTCTGGAGTGTTGGCGGCGGGCTTGCCAGCCTATGGTGCTGATGAAGGTGTGATCATTTATGAAGTGAATAGCGGTGATGTTCTTTTTGCCCAAAAGCAGAATGAAAAATTCTATTCGGCCAGTACCACCAAATTGATGACGGCACTGGTAGCCATCGAACACGGTGATCTCAATGAGAACTTTACGGTGGGCGATGAAATTGCAAGTCTGGATGCCGACAGCAGCACGGCTGGTCTTGAAGCCGAAGAGGTGTTATCACTCAACGAATTGCTCTATGCCCTGTTGTTGCCGTCAGGAAACGATGCAGCGGAAACCATTGCGGTGAACATTGGCCGAAAAATTGCTGGCGACAGCTCGATCAGTTCGGATAAAGCCTATGAAACTTTTGTGGCAGCGATGAATAAAAAAGCTAAGGATATGGGGATGACCGGCAGCAATTTCACTAACCCCCATGGACTCCATAGCAGCAATCACTATACCACCCCGGCAGATATGCTGATCCTTGCTAAAGCGGCCTTTGAGGAGACCACCATTAAAGCGATTACCCGGGCCAAGGTTCATGAGGTTCAGACCAATAAGACGAAGCACAAGTGGAATAACTCCAACCTTTTATTATATTCCAACTTCAATGAACTGTCCGAGGAATATCGGGTGGCTAATAATCTCTCGGGAACGAATCCGGTCTTTAATGGCTATGCCACCAGCGGAAAAACGGGTTTCACCGAAGAAGCAAATAAATGCCTGGTTTTTGAGGGTGAAGGCAATGATAAGAATATGATCGGCATTATTTTATATGCGGATGAGACGGTGCTTTTTAAAGAAGCCAGCGATACCATTAATGCTGTAGTCAAAGAATATGAGTTGTTGGAATGGTCCGATCCGGAAGATGAAGAACGGGTCGTTCAGGTGGTTAATTATCATGTCTTTGATGGCAATAAGCTAAAGTACAAGACCAACGACCCGCTGATTACGGCGGTTCCTCAGGCCAATCAGGATAGCTACACGTCCAAGGTGAAATGGGATGAAACCAAAGTCATTGGTGACGAAACCCTGGCAAACCTCGAAGCCGATGTGAAAGCGGGAGAACAGATTGGGGAATTACAGGTTTATAATGGCGAAACCTTTGTAGAGGCTACCCCGGTATATGCGGTGAATGATATGAAGGCCCGTAACTGGACTGATTATCCGATCCTTTACTGGTATGTAACCATCATTGTGATCTTGATGCTGCTGGCGATAATGCGAATTATGTTTGTTCAGTTTATGCGCAAAAACAATATTAAATATAAAAAAATCAAAATCAAGGGAAAACAAAATTCTTCCGGGAGCAGATCTTCTGGTCAGTCACCGAAGCGAAGACGGTAGTCTATGAAAAAAATAATGGAGTCTGTCAGTAAAACAACAGACTCCAGCTATTTTTACTTGACATGTATAGACAAGTGGTTTATAATTTAGATAGTATTTAAAGCATTGAAGTGCAGAATACGAATCAATTTTAAGATACGAAAATGATGCCATGAAGGTATTTCCAGAGTTGAAACTTGGGAGGTGTTCTTCGTGTTTTTTGTGTTAAGTTAAATTTTGAGGAGGTTTTATTATGCACATGGCAGATGCTTTAGTTTCTCCGGCAGTCGGAGGAATCATGCTTGCGGCGAGCGCCGGAGCAATCGCCTATTCGGCGTATAAATGTAAAGACGATTTAGATGAAAAGAAGATCCCGTTAATGGGGGTTATGGGGGCCGTAATTTTTGCCGGACAGATGATTAATTTCACCATTCCGGGAACTGGTTCCAGTGGACACATTGGTGGGGGGATTTTGCTGGCAGCCTTATTGGGGCCTTTTCCGGCCTTTTTGACCCTGACGGCAGTATTACTTATTCAGGCTTTATTCTTTGCTGATGGAGGACTGTTGGCCTTGGGGGCAAATATCTGGAATCTTGGTTTCTATGCCTGTTTACTGGTTTACCCCTTTGTCTTTAAACCGATCGTAAAAAAAGGGCTGACACCAACTCGGATATCGGTGGCATCGGTGGTATCGGTTATTTTAGCCTTAACCCTGGGAGCTATTTCGGTGGTGATCCAGACTCTGGCTTCTGGCATTACTGAATTGCCGATGGCAACCTTCATGGGGATGATGATTCCAATTCATCTGGCGATTGGTCTGGTTGAAGGGGTTGTTACCGGCGGAATTTTAGTCTTCATCTACAAGATGAGACCAGAACTGCTGGAATCGTCCATGGATAATAAAAAATTGCCCAAAAATTTGTCAATTCAAAAAGTACTGGGCGTTTTGCTGGTGTTTGCCGTTGTTGTTGGTGGCGGTTTGTCGCTGTTGGCATCATCCAATCCGGATGGTTTGGAATGGTCAATGGAAAATGTAGCGGGTACCGCCGAGCTGGAAGCCTCGGGCAATGCCTATGACAGTGCTGCTGGGATTCAGGAAAGCACGGCTTTCTTGCCGGATTATGGATTTAAATCAACGGATGGTGAAGGCTCAGCCGCTGGTACCAGTGTTTCTGGCATAATTGGCGCTGGGATTACCCTGATCCTGGCAGGTGGAACGGGTTATCTGATTTACGCTGTCAAACGCCGAAAAGAAAAAACAGTATAGTTGTTTTAATACTAATTGAAATGAAAATCTTTATATGGTAATATTAACAATAGTTTGCTTAATAACCTCTGTTTAGTAACAGAGGTTATTTAATATTTAAGTGAAAGGTAGTCCCAATGTCAACAATTACCGATTCCATGAATACAATCAGTTCCCTTGAAGAAATGGCCGATGGCAACACCATCATTCATCGCCTCCATCCAATGGTCAAACTGATCATTACGATGCTTTATCTGGTGCTGGTGATTTCATTTAACCCCTATAATATTACTGGACTGATGGTTTTTGCATTCTATCCGGTGATTTTAATGGCACTGGCTGAAATTCCCTATAAACCCTTGCTGAAACGGCTTTTAGTAGCACTGCCCTTTTCTTTTTTTGCAGGTTTATCCAACATCATTTTTAATCAGCAACTGGCTCTGATGATTGGGCCGATGCCAATCAGTTACGGGGTCCTCTCCTTTATTTCGATTATGGTTAAAACGATTTTTACGGTCATGGCGGTGATGATCCTGATTGCCACGACCTCACTACCTAAAATATCCTATCAACTCTTATCCATTAAGGTGCCCAAAATTATTGTGGAGCAGATCATGCTGACCTACCGTTATATATCGGTGTTGCTGGAACAAGTTTCCAACATGTATACGGCCTATATTTTACGAGCTCCGGCTGCCAAGGGGATTAAAATGAAGGACATGGGTGTCTTTGTCGGGCAATTGTTGCTAAAGAGTTTTGATCGGGCCGAGAGCATCTATGTTGCCATGAAATGTCGAGGCTACGATGGCAATTATCTGTATGCCAAACCCAGCCCGATTCAAAAGGGCGATTGGCTGTTTCTGGTTTTAGCTTCGGGGATTTTGTGTTTGATGCGATTTTTTGATTTGAGCCTGTTTATCGGCAGTTTTTTATAATGAGGAGTTCCAATGCTGAAAATTGATAAATTAAACTATGCCTATCCCGATGGTCATCAGGCGATCCGGGATATTAATCTTACAATTGAAGAGGGTGAGAGCATCGCCTTGGTGGGAGCCAACGGTGCTGGTAAATCCAGCTTGTTCAAACTGATTGTCGGTGTTTCCGAGATTAAAGAGGGATCAATAATGGTTGATGAACTCGCCGTTGGAAAAAAGACCCTGAAGGATATTCGTCGCCGGGTTGGGATGGTTTTTCAAAATCCTGATGATCAACTGTTTATGACCAAGGTTTATGATGACATTGCCTTTGGCCCACGCAATGAATTACTGGATGAGCATGTGGTCGAAGAGCGGGTGGTCAATGCCATGGAACAACTGGGCATCATCCACCTCCGGGATCGGATGCCTCATCGCTTATCTGGCGGTGAAAAACGGGTCATTGCCATTGCCTCTGTGCTGGCTATGGATCCCCGGGTGATTTTATTTGACGAACCGACCTCGTTTCTCGATCCCCAGGCCAGACGAAACGTTATTAATACCCTGGACTCTCTGAAGATGACAAAAATTATTGCCACCCATGATCTGGATATGGCCCTGGATATTTGTGACCGGGTGATTATCTTACACCATGGCAGTGTGTTTGCCGATGGCCGTGTCAAAGACATCTTGCTGGATGAGGCGCTCTTATCCCAATGTCATCTGGAGCTGCCCCTGTGTATGCAAAAACCCCGGATTCGATAAATGGATGATTCCGGGAAAGTAAAAGCTTGATGTCGTCAGGCTTTTTTTAGATTTCAGAGCAAGGGACCAAAAAGATTACGAATTTACTAAAGAATAGCACCGGGAAATGGTTTCTTAATTGAATTTTTAAATTTTATACGATATAATTAATGCAATGTTTGGGAGGTCAAGGATGGCAAAAAAAGATTATTCGAATATTGGTAATGATATTAAAGATATTGTTCAGGATGCCTTGAATTCAGAGGAGTTCAAAGAACTGAATAAAAACATTACTGCAACTGTCGCCCGGGCCATGGATGAGGTCAAACGCAGTGGTGAGTATTGGCAGGAGCAGCAACGTCAGCAGCGGGAAAATAATCAGAAAGCCAAACGGCAGGCAGCTAATGGCAGAAGAACCCGGGAAAAAATAAACAAGCCGCAGCCACCGGAAATGGTTGCCAGAAACGCTGTTCAGAATGCCTACAGTCCGGTTAAAAAACAGCCCAATAATTTGATTTCAAAATCACCGCACGGTCGGGTTTCCGGCATGTTACTGATGGTCTTTGGAAATATCGGCATTGGGGTGTCACTGTTATTGCTACTGATATTTTCATCAGTATTTGGCTTTACCTTTACCAGTATGCCGCTTCTGGGAATCAGTGCTGGTATTTTGTTGCCAATTTTTACGGTCAGTGCGCTGATGTCGGCCAAGGGCTCAAACCTGCGGGGGCGGGTGAAGCGCTTTCGCCAGTATGCCAGCCGCCTCAGAGGTCGCGAATTCTGTAAGATCAGTGATTTGTCTGATCCGATTGGTCGCAGTAAGAAATATGTGGTCAAGGATCTGCGCAAAATGATCAGTCTGGGAATGTTTCCCCAGGGACGATTTGATGAAAATGAAGAATATCTGCTGATCAGCGATGAAGCCTATCAGAACCATTTAAAGCTTAAAGAAGGAAAAAAACTTCAGGAAGAAAAAGCGCGCATGGAACAGGTAGCGCTGGATCAGAAAAGAAAACTGGAAACGGAAAATCCGGAAATGAAGGCGGTTCACGAGGTAATTGCCGAGGGGCAGGATACCATCCGGCAGATCAATGAGGCAAATATAGCCATTGAAGGCGAAATCATTTCTCAGAAACTGGATCGGTTGGAAAAAGTGATCACCAAGATTTTTGAATTTATAGAAGAAAACCCCGATGGTTTGCCGGAAATTCGCAAGTTTATGGGCTATTATCTGCCAACTACCCTAAAGCTGGTTTCGGTTTATCGAGATCTGGATGCGGAACCGATTCAAGGGGCCAATATTCAGGCCACCAAAAAAGAAATCGAAGATACCCTGGATACCATCAGTCATGCCTTTGAAAACCTGCTCGACAGTTTTTATGAGGATACCGCCATGGATGTCTCTACTGATATCTCGGTACTCAACACCATGCTGGCCCAGGAAGGGCTGACAAACAGAGAATTCAAAAAATAATCGCATCAGTTAAGAAATGATGAGTTTCGATAAAGTAACTATTAAAGATGACTAACCCAAAATTATAACGAGGAGTATTGCAATGGAAGATAGTATGAACGATTATTCCCAGGTAACCCCGACCCTGACCTTTGACCCATTTGAGGAAGAAAAAGCCGTAACGACCAATATCGATCAGGAACTAAAGGGGGAACGGGAAGTATTTGACGAAAGCCGACTGACCCCGGAAGAGCGAAAAATGGTCGACGATTTTGCCAGTAAAATCGACCTCACCAATTCCAGTCTAGTGATGCAGTTTGGGGTTGGGGCCCAGAAAAAAATCGCTGATTTCTCCGAAACGGCCCTGAATAATGTCCGCACCAAAGACATGGGTGAAGTGGGCAAAATGCTCGGCGATATGGTCATGGAATTACGAAACTTTGATATCGAGGAGGAAGACAAAGGCTTTTTAGGCTTTTTCAAAAAAAGCAGCAATAAGCTCAGCTCCATGCAGACCCGGTATGCCTCCGCTGAAAGTAACGTTAACCGGATCTGTGAAGCCCTCGAAAAACATCAGGTGCAACTGTTAAAAGACGTGGCGATGCTGGATAAGCTTTATGATGTCAACAAAACCTATTTCAAAGAGTTATCAATGTATATTTTGGCCGGGAAAAAGAAACTTCAGGAAGTCGAAACCAAAGAATTACCGGAGCTGATTAAGCGGTCTCAGATCAGCGGACTGCCGGAAGATGCACAGGCGGTGAATGATTTGTCAGCGATGTGCAACCGCTTTGAGAAAAAAATTCATGATCTGGAACTGACGCGGATGATCTCGATTCAAATGGCTCCGCAGATCCGACTGGTACAGCATAATGATACCCTGATGGCTGAAAAAATTCAATCGTCCATTGTGAACACCATTCCACTCTGGAAAAGCCAGATGGTGCTGGCCCTGGGGGTGGTCCATTCCGGCCAGGCAGCTAAAGCCCAGCGGGAAGTCACCAATATGACCAATGAATTATTGAGAAAGAATGCGGAAACTTTAAAGATGGAATCCATTGCCACTGCCAAAGAATCGGAACGGGGCATTGTTGATATCGAAACCCTGCGTATTTCTAACGAGTCGTTGATTTCAACCTTTGACGAGGTGTTACGTATCCAGACTGAGGGACGCCAGAAACGAAAAGAAGTGGAAGCTGAGCTGGAAAAACTGGAAAATGATTTAAAAGTTAAAATGCTGGAAATTAGAAAATAAATAAGAAATATATTAAAAAGACAATCAGTGCTAAAGACTGGTTGTTTTTTTTAGTAAGCATCATTCAGCTGATCATTGCTTACTGATTGCTAATCGGCCAGAGGCTTAAGAAGATGACACTATATTCGATTAAAAAATTAATAATTGTATAATTGTCCAATGGATAGGTAATTAGTTGGCTTTAATACCATTGATAACTGTTAGAGATTGGGTATAATTATAATCAATAGTATTTTGCTAAGCGCATCAAGCGGGAATCTTCGTAGCTCGATCTTGGTTGAGCCGATATTTTCTGAAATGGCGTAAATCAACAAGGTTTAACAAACTGGCGTAGCGGGCAAGGTATTTATCAATTATAGGAGGAAAGCTATGGCAACTTTTTTTACCAATGATCATGTTGCATTGTATTATGAGGTAAAGGGTACAGGAAGCCCCTTACTGATGATTCCCGGATGGACGTGTACAACCCAGTTTTTTAAAAAGAACAGCGATGTTCTGGCCAAAGATTTTCAGGTTATTCTGCTGGATTTCCGGGGACATGGCGAATCGGAAAAGGTCTTACACAGTCACCGGATCTCCCGCTATGCCATGGATGTCAAGGAATTGCTGGATCAACTCGATGTAAAGGATGTCACCGTGTTGGGGTGGTCCATGGGGGTTGCAGTGCTGTGGAGCTATCTGGAATTATTTGGTAACCATCGGGTGAGCAAACTGATTTGTGTTGACCAGGCACCACTTCAGTATACCGGGCCAGATTGGGTTTGGGGACAGAATGGTTGTTATGATGTGGAAATGTTTATCCGAACCTGCTGTGCCATCGAATATGCACCGCGCGAAAGTGCAGAAGGCTTGGCTTTTGGCTGTCTCTACCATCAACCGACACCAGAAGAAGTAAAATTTATAGCCGACGAAATATCAAAATGCCCACCGAAGGTGCGAATTGAGATTATGCGGGATCATACCAACTTAGACTGGCGGGATTTGTTGCCATTGATCAATCTCCCCACTCTGGTGTGTGTAGCCCGACACAGTGCAGTCTTTGACTGGCAGGGCAGTGCCTATGTTGCTGAGCAGATTCCCGAAGCACAACTGGTGTTTTTTGAAGATTCCGGTCATATGCTTTTCTGGGAAGAAGCCGAAAAATTCAATCAAGTCGTTGCCAATTTTATCAAAGCCTAAAAAAATAGTGTCAACAATAGCATGGGTTGTTGCTTTACCCATGCTATTGTTTTTAAGACTCAAGAAAACGAATTGAAAGGAGAACCCAAATGAAAATCGTGATTGCTCCGGACTCCTTCAAAGGATCTTTATCAGCTACTGCAGTTTGTGACATTGTCGAAGGTGCGATTCTAAAAATTATGCCAACCGCTGAGATTGTGAAGATACCCATTTCTGATGGGGGAGAGGGGCTGGTGGAGGTACTGGTCAGGCACCAATCCGGTGAAAGGATCACAATAAAAGCAAAAGACCCCTTAGCCAGAGAAATAACCGCGGCCTACGGGATTCTCCGCGGCGGGGTGGCAGTAATTGAAATGTCGGCCGCTTCTGGTTTGCCACTACTTACTGATGACGAGCGTAATCCGTTGAAAACAAGTACCTATGGCACCGGAGAAATGATTGCCGATGCCATTAAGCGGGGCTGTCGCAAGATCATTCTGGGTTTAGGGGGCAGTGCCACTAACGACGGCGGATTGGGTGTTGCCAATGCTCTGGGGGTATGTTTTTATGATCAGGAGATGGAACGGCTAGAACCAATTGGTGAAAATTTATGTCGGGTGAAAACAGTCGATACCAGTAAGGCCGAGATCTTATTAAAGGGAGTGGAGATTACCGTTGCCTGCGATGTAGAAAATGTCCTTTGCGGCCATCTGGGAGCAGCAGCAGTTTATGGACCCCAAAAAGGTGCCAACCCGGATATGGTGACTTTTCTGGATCGGGGACTCGAAGCTTTTGGTCAGTTGCTGGAGATGAAAACGGGGATGAAGCTGATCCAATTAAAAGGGATCGGTGCGGCCGGTGGGATGGCCTTACCTTTGGTGGCTTTCTTCAATGCGCAGCTAAAATCTGGTCTCGAGATTGTATTGGATGAAATTGGTTTTGATTCTGCAATTTGCGGGGCAGATATGATTATTACCGGTGAAGGGAAAACCGATGCGCAGAGTGTGATGGGCAAGGTAATTTCTGGGGTCGGAAAACACGGAAAAAACCAGAATATCCCAGTTGTGGTGATCTCCGGCGCCTTGGATGTGGGCTATGAAACCATCTATCAGTGTGGCGTGGTGGCGGCTTTTGCCCTCTTTAGCAATGATCGGGGGCTGGCATGGCACATGGAAAATGCGGCTGAATTATTGGAGCAACGCATTTGCGACCTTTTTCGTTTTCTGGCGATTATCTGTATGATCCCACAAAATTCAAGTCAGAAAAAAAGGAGTGGATAGATGCTGGATAAAAAAATAGCGCAAAAAATAGCCGATGAGGTGATGAACACCTTGGGTTATAACATCAATGTTATGAATAAGAATGCCATTATTATTGGGAGCGGTTTACCGGAGCGACTGGGCACCTTTCACGAAACTGCGATGTTTGCCATCCGTCATTCCGTTACTTGTGAAGTCACCGAAGAGGAGGCCAAAAAACTTCAGGGTGTAAAGCCAGGGATCAATATGCCGATTGTGGATAAAGCTGGTGATGTCATCGGGGTAGTGGGAATAACCGGCGATCCGGATGAAGTACGCAACATTGGCAAACTGGTGAAAATGACCGCCGAACTGATCATTGAACAGCAGGAAACGATGAACCGCTTCTATACTCACCGTAACGACAAGGAAATATTTTTAAATACCTTAATCAGCGAGCAGCGAACCATCAGTGAAGAAGAAATAAGGGATTGGGGCGAGCGCATCGGTTATAATATGGAAAGCAATCGGGTGGCGGTCATTCTGAGTTTTACTGCGGATTATCAAAATTCGGAAGAAAGTATGCTTGAAAAAATCCTTAACCAGATTAAGCAGTCAGACAGTCATCTAAAAAATGACATCTCATCAGTGATGTCCGGTGGTTTTATTTTAGTGTTTAAATGCCTTAAAAAAACCGAACCATGGGAAATCGAAAAAACCATCAAAAAATATTTGGATGCTTCAATCAGTAGCGAAGATGCCAAAAATATGCAGTGTTTTGTGGGGAGCTATTACTTGGGGATTGAGGGTTATGTGAAATCTTATGCCGATGCCTATGGAATGTATCGCAGTGGTGTCTATAAAAGAGATCAGCATGTTTATTTTTCACATCAGCACTATTTCTGGCGGCTCTATAATCAATTGGACAAGGAAACTTACGCGTTGGCGGTGGAACCTTATATAAAAAAAATACAGAAATATTTCGGAAAAGGTACAGATGAAGCGATGTTGACCATGCGCAAAATAATTGAACATCACTTTCATTTTGATTTAGTGGCTGGGGATTTGTTTATCCATAAAAATACGGTTATTTTTAGAAAAAAGAAAATGGAGGAGTGTCTGGGATTTCCGATCAAATGTGGCAGTGATGACAATCTTTTATTTATGATAATTCTTAATCATTATGAAAAATTAAAAAAAATTAAAGATCAGCCAATCAGGTAAAATTTTGCAGATATTATGGAATTGTAACTAAAAATATGATATTATAGTGACAAATAATATTTGAAAGAGGAATAGAATTGGACGACGTACCGTTATATGAGACAAAAACGAAAACAAAAACGAAAACAAAAACGAAAACAACAACTCAATTGACCAGACCATTGATAGTGATGGCTGATGGATCTGTTTACTGGGAGGAATCTTAGTCAATGGATAACAGTGTGATAGGTTTTATAATTGTTCTGGGGGTGATGTTGCTGATGTCGGCATATTTTTCGGCGACAGAAACGGCATTTACTTCCCTTAATCGTATTCGCATTAAGAATCTGGCAAAGGATGGTAATAAGCGCGCAGCACAAGTACTGGCGCTTTCTGATCGCTATGATGCGTTATTATCAACGATTCTGATTGGTAATAACATCGTTAATATCGCCTCGGCTTCGATTGCCACAGTGGTGTTTGTTCAGTATTTTGGCAATGCTGGCGTAACCATTTCTACTGCAGTGATGACGGTGCTGGTGCTGATTTTCGGCGAAATTTCGCCCAAAAGTCTGGCCAAAGATTCACCGGAAAAATTTGCAATGTTTTCAGTCCCCTTTATCCGATTGCTGATGTTTCTTTTAACACCGGTCAATTTTCTTTTTTCGCAGTGGAAGAGGATGCTGGATCGATTGTTTAAGGTCAGCAGTGAACGCAGTATGACTGAAGAAGAACTGCTGACAATTGTCGAGGAAGCTGAAAATGATGGTGGCATCGATCTCCAGGATGGGGAACTGATCCGTAGTGCCATCGAATTTAATGACCTGGATGTGGATGACATCCTGACCCATCGGGTCGATGTCGTAGCGATTGATATGGATAACCCCAAGGAAGATATTGCCAAAATCTTTTTTGATACCGGCTTCTCCCGGTTGCCGGTTTATCAGGGCACCATTGATCAGATAATCGGTTTTATCAGTTATAAAGACTTTACCCATTACGTAGCCAATGGCAAAAGCAGTTTGGAGGAAATTATCAATCCGGTGGTTTTTATTACCCCAAACATGAAGATTTCCAAGCTATTAACCCTGCTTCAACAGAAAAAATGCCATATTGCAGTGGTGTCCGATGAATACGGCGGAACCGCCGGGATTGTTACCCTGGAAGATGTCATTGAGGAACTGGTGGGGGAAATCTGGGACGAACACGATGAGGTCATTGATGAATTTGTAAAAATTTCAGATCATGAGTACCGGATTCTAGGTAAAGCCAATCTGGGAAAAATGTTCGATCTGTTTGATATGGATGACGATTTTGATGTGATTACTGTTGGGGGGTGGATTGTTGAATTTCTCGATCGGGTTCCGGAGGTTGGTGAAAGTTTTGAGTTTGAAAATTTGGGCTTTACCATCACCCAGGCGGACGAACGGCATGTGATCGAAATTGTTGCAGTCAAACATGAGATTGTTGATGCTGAAGAAAAATAACCTTGTACAAAAATAAGAGAAATACGTCTGACAGACTAAAAGCTGTCAGGCGTATTTTCATGTCAGGCCATAATACCGTCAACCGTACCAATAAAGGTGTCCACATAGGTGTTGCGCTGATCAGTGCTGATTTGTTGATGCTTCAGCAGGCAAAGATAATCGTCAAAGGTTTGGATCAGCAGTTGATTGACCAGTCGGTATTTTTCGAGGATCACCGGGTCTTTTTTAACGCTCAATTCCCAGGTATCCTTCATATAAGAAAAGATATGATTGGTCATGTCCCGCATCATCCCGGCCAGCATTGCGACCTGGGGGTTTTGATAATCGGTATCTGCCTCATATGTGGAGTGCGGTGAAATATTGAGTCGCCCCTGCTCTTGCAGGGCTTTATAGGATGCGCTACCCTGCAGAATAATCATGTGATGATAGAGGACATTGACGCTAATTTCCAGTTTATCTAAAAGAGCGTTCCGTTTTAAAAAGTCGTAATTGACTTTCAGATCTTCCAGGGTCGAATCAGGCTCAAACATAATAAAACCGACGCTGGGTTCGATCCCGTATTTCCTGAGAATCCGCAGGGCGTTTTCATTATCGGCCACTGTGGTCAGCTTATTAAGTCGTTTAAGAGCTTCATCCCGACCACTTTCTAATCCGATGAGGATGTGCTTAAGACCGGCGTCCACCAAAGATTCGATGGTTTCCTCTTCGATATCGTCGGCTCGGGCTTCAATGCCAAAGTGGATCTGGCGTTCTTTTAAGAGACGGGCCAGTTTCAGGACCCGCTCTTTACCGGCATGACCGGGGCCGTAAAAGTTGGGATCCATAAAGTAGAAGTAGCGGATATCCGTTTCTTTCATCACCGCATCAATTTCGGCAATGATATTTTCCGGGCTTCGTCCCCGCCATTTCCTTTTAATATCACCATAGTAGGGGTTGATGTAACAGAATGTACAGCCGCCGTAACAGCCGCGACTACCGGAGATATTGACCTCACCAAACGAATAGGAACCCTTGCTGCGCAGCGGAAAGGGCAATGAATCCACATCCATAACGACCTCACCGCGGGTCGCGACAATGCTGTTATCAGTGCGCTTGGCAATTCCCGCATCAGGGACGGTCGGAAATTCTTCAACAAGTTTTAAAAAAGTCAGCTCGGTCTCGCCCAACAGAGCGGCATCAATGGCGGGGCAGCGGTTCAAGATTTCCTCATAGGCAAAGGTGGGGTAAAATCCATAAACACAGACATAGGCAATCCCGTAGCTTTGTTTGACGTGTTCGATAAATTGATACAGGGTCTGATTGTCCTTCCAGTGATACACCAGATGAATCCCTAAAATCGTCGGCGGTTGGGCCGCAATTTGTGCTTCAATGGCCGGATAATCCAGCTGTTCCAGATAAGCGTCCACAATGGTTATTGGAATGTTGTTGGCAGCCAGCATGCCACCGATGTAGCCGGTGTTAAGACAGGCGGACAGGGGGGCATTGGCGATATCGTTACAGCGATCAGCGCTGATGGAACGGGGATGCTCGAGTAGAATGACGTTCATGAGGTGACCTCCTGCCACATAAAGATATTTTTTTTAGTGTGATAGATTTCCAGTTCATACCGAGCCCGGTCGTAGGGCGCCGGGTTATAATAAGTCGGGTAGAGCAGATCGGTTTCAGGGGTGATCACGCCATGCTCCAGCGCCTGTTGTTCGACCCTGGTGCCCGGTAAAATCCGGATATTATTAAGGACGATCGTGCCCAGGGTTTTGGAAGCGTGATGGATTTTATAAATCGCATCAATAAGTTCCTTGGCTTCTTGCTGGGTGGCGGCGGTATCCCCGGGCGTATTGACCAGAAAGTGATAAACGGTAACCACGCCGCTGGCCGCCAGAACCTGAGCGGTGTCGAGGATATCCTGGACCTTCATATTTTTATCCAGCGCATCCAGTGCAGTCTGGCTGAGGCCATCGGGGGACAGTGAAAAACATTCACAGCCGGATTGGGTATAGAGCGCAACGTTTTCCTCGGTTAACAGGTTCTCCCGGAAAAAGCCGCTCCAGTTGATCGGGAGACCCCGCCGGATAATTTCGGCACAGATCGAATCGAGATGATCAACAGGAATATTAACCACCGAATCGGTGAAGTGAATTCGGGTGACACCGTAGGTTTCATAAAGAAATTGAATTTCGTCAACCACCGCTTCCGGGGTGCGGCAGCGCATTTTTGTTCCTTGCAGCAGCGGATAGGAACAATAGCCGCAGCAAAAACAGCAGCCCCGTTTGGTTTCCACGCCGATGCTTTCGACATATTTATTGACAGTGAGGTAGGGTCGGGGATCCAGCAGATCGCGGTTAGGCATGATATAGTCACGCATATCATAATCGCCGACTGGTGGGACAATGATCACCGCTTCTTTTTCTCGATAGCAAAGTCCTGGTAGCCGGGGCGGATCGTTAAGGTTATTAAGTAATGGGACGATGATGTTCTCGGCCTCGCCGGTGACGCCGAAATCTATTTCCGGATATTCGTTCATCAGCCGATCCGGGAACAACGAAAAGCCAGTACCGCCAACTAAGATTCTGGTCTTTGGGGCGTAGCGTTTAATCACCGCCAGAGTTACGGCAAAGCTGGGAATCAGCGATGAGGTTTTATTACCCAGAGGATCGATGTTACGCAGCGAAAGACAGATCACATCCGGCTGTACGAGATCCAGCTGCTGCCGCAGATCCCCATAGGGATCGAGGGCCATATTCATGTCAAAAAGCGCTAGCGTGTGATCGGTGCAGCGTTCAACCTGGGAGGCTAAAACGACGATTCCAATCGGATAAACCCGCTCGATATCGATGCCCTCCATTGAAAGGGCCTGGATGAAAAGTATTTTCATGATTTCTCCTTGGTTTGATTAGCAGTTAATTGGTATCCTGTTGAAAGCAAAGGCGATCCAGTGCCGACTGAGATCGGGCGGCAAAGATCAGGGCGGTGTCGGTGGTCAGGGGCATCAGCGGCGAGGTGACCAAATCGTGCTTTTCCAGTTCAATAGTCACCCAGGCTCCGGAAAAAACCTTGCCATTGTAGGTGTTTAAAAACATATTGATATCGCTCAGATGAGCTTTGACGGGGTGATGTTCATTAAAAAAATCATGGATCAGGATGATGCCGTCATCGCTTAAATGGCTGGCTGCAGTTTTTAAGACCCGTTCATTTTCCGCTTCAGCGTAGGCATGAACAATATTTGAAAGAATGATCAGCTGATATTTTTGAGTTAGCCCCCATTCCGGCTCCAGAATATTGGCGGGATGATAGCAGACCCGGTCAGAGAAAGTGGTGACCTCAACAATTTTTTGGGTCTGGGGCAGCATCTGTTTGATATCTAACAGGGTTGCGTTGGTGTCCGGGAAAGCTTTTAAAAAGGCCAGCGCCATGGCCCCGGAGCCGGTCCCGACATCGAGAATAGCACCACTAAGTTCTCTAAAAAAGGCAGTGCAGTCACGGGCTTTAAGCTTGGCGACATTGTCCATGGCCCGGATATAGTTGGCCCGGCGTCGGTTCAATTCCGTCTCGCTGATATCTTCCGGTAAAAAATTAACCCGGCCGCCAGCAGACAGCGAGGCTTTGAGGGTATTCCAGTCATCGCGCAGGTTTTTTCGCCACAGGATTGAGTCGCCCTGATAAAGCGGACTCTCTTTTAGTAGATATTCTTTGGTTATCAATTGGTTATAGTAAATGTTCTGGTGTTGTCCCAGCAAGCCAAGGCTTATTAAAAGAGCCAGGTACCGTTCCAGGGCGCTTTCGTTGGCGCCCAGCGCTGAGGCGAGCTCAGCGAGACTGGCACCCCGGATTCCGAAGTCATCGATGGTCTCAAAAAGATCCATCTCCAGCGCCGTGAACAGGGAATCGGAAACCCAGTAGGCCGTGGCCAGGTCTTCCAGATACTGACCGCCGTTGGTTTTAGGATCATAGCCCTTCATGACCATTGGTTACTCCGGCATCGGCAAAGGTTAAGACATCACTAATCACCCGGGCGGAAGATTCCACCAGATGCATGGCGACCGCTGCTCCGGTGCCTTCTCCCAGGCGGAAATTAAGGTTAAGCAGCGGTCTGAGCCCAAGGGCCTGCCACATCAGCTGATGTCCCGGTTCTTCACTCTGATGGGAGGGGATCATGTAATCCAGCGCCTGGGGACAGAGGGCCTTGGCAATCAACGCGCCGGCAGTGGAAATAAAGCCGTCCACCAGGACTGGTACCTGTTTGAAGGCGGCGCCCAGAATTACGCCGGCAATCCCGGCGATCTCGAAGCCGCCGACCTTGGCGAGGACATCGATGGGGTCGGTTTTGTCGGGTTGATGGCGGTTAATCGATTCCCGGATTACTTTGATCTTATTAATCAGAGCGGCGTTATCAATTCCAGTTCCCCGGCCGGTGACGGATGAAACCGGATACTCGGCCATGACGGCCAGGATTGCAGCGCTGGGTGTGGTGTTGCCAATCCCCATATCGCCGGTGGCCAAAAGGTTAATCCCCTGCTCTTCAATGACCTGAGTAGCCACGTTGATTCCGGCTTCCAGAGCAGCAATGGCCTGTTCCCGGGTCATTGCCGGTTCGCAGTAAAAGTTCCTGGTGCCATGGGCGATTTTGCAGTCGATGATGGCGCCTTGCTTAACCAGCTCGGGCATATCCACGGCGACGCCCATATCGACAACAATCACTTCAGCCCCGGCGGCTTTGGCCAGAACATTAATGCCAGCGCCGCCTTTGACAAAGTTTTCTACCATCTGAGGGGTGACTTCCTGGGGAAAGGCGGAAACGCCTTCAGCCACGACGCCGTGGTCCCCGGCCATGGTGATGACCATTTTTTTATCGACGTTGGGGCGGATGGTGCGTTGGATGCCAGCCAGTTGTTCAGCGACGACCAGCAGCTGACCGAGACTCCAGGGTGGAATGGCCAATTGTTCAATATGATCCCGGGCCGCCTGCCGCCACTTGGGATCGGCTGGTTCGGTGTTATCGATGACGTGTTTTAAGGTATATTTGGTTTCGATCATGGTACTTATCCCTTCTCTATGGTATTAATTATAATGCACAGCGTTTCGGGAGGTCACGGACCTCCCCTACGGTCTGATGATTTAGATCGGGTGCTGTTTTTAGTCCGATAAAAAATAATGAAACATCTATTTTAGAAACGTAGTGATTTGGCAGTTCGTAGGGGCGAACCGTGTTCGCCCGCATCATTTAATCAATAATTTAAGCCAGTCCGAAAAACTCCGCGGCCACATCGGCCGGACATTTACTGTCTCCGCAGACGGCACAGCCATGGGAGGGCGTCTGGGCCGCCAGGGCAGCAATCAGATTGGCCTGGTTAATGGCGTTTTTGACCTGTTCTTCCTGATTGCGGGCAACCCGGGACCGGGACATTGCCAGATCGCGGTTCCAGGCCGCGCCGCCACGCTTTAAGACATTAGCGGCATTAGCAGCGATCCGGGTGGTTTCGACACCGATACGGACATCGTCTTCATTGGGCAGACCCAGATGTTCGGCTGGAGTCAGATAACAAAGGAAGTCGGCCCCATGCATACCAGCAAAGGCCCCACCGATGGCACCGGATATATTATCATAACCGGGAGCAACATCGGTGGCCAGGAAGCCCAAAATATAATAGGGCACCTCAAAGCAAAGTCGTTTTTGCAGCAACATGGCTGAGGGTATATGGTTTAGGGGCACATGGCCGGGGCCTTCCACCATCACCTGAACGCCAGCTGCCAGGGCCCGTTTGGTTAGTTCGCCAGCAACCATCAAGCCACGTAGGTGGGCTTGATCGAGGGAGTCGGCGTTGGCGCCGGGTCGGATGGCATCGCCGATGCTTAAAACTGTATCGGTGGCTTTAAGAATTTCCAGCAACCGGTCAAACTGTTCATAGAGGGGGTTTTCTTTATCATTATGGAACATCCAGCCGGTCAGCAGCGAGCCGCCCCGACTGCAGATATCGGCCACCCGGCCAGTTTTCTTTAATATTTTGAGAAGATCCATATTTAGAGCCGAGTGGACAGCCATAAAATCCATACCGGCTTGACACTGCTTTTCGACCACGGAAAAAAGATCATCGGCCGTCATATTGACCATCAAGCCCCGTTTATCAGCCGCTTCTTTGGCCGCCTGATACACCGGCACACAGCCAGCGGCGATATTGGAATTACTTAAACTCAAGGTCCGCATCGTATCGATATCGGCACCCATACTTAAATCCATAAAGCCATGGGCACCGGCGGCTTCAATGATTTTTAGCTTTTTGACTTCCATTTCCATGTCATCGCGGTCACCGGAGGTGCCCATCAGACCGTTAACTTTGACGTCCAGTCCGCCGCCGATGCCGCAGATTTTAGAACGGTTGCGCAATTTATTTTTAGGAATGACAATCCGGCCAGCGGCTACTCCCGCCCGGATAAATTCCGGGGTGAAGCCTTCGCTAATCGCCACCATTTCCATTTCTTCGGTAATTTTACCCGCCCGGGCTTTTAACATTTGGGTCATCGTTCGTTCCTCACTTCCTGGTTTTCGTCTCGTAAATACTTGCCGATAATTTTCATGGCACAGAAGTCGCCGCACATGCTGCACTCGGAGGCGAAGTTGGTGCTGCGATCTTTCCAGACTTTTGTGGCAGTTTCGGTATCGATGGCCAGTTCCATCTGTCGGCCCCAGTTGAGTTCCCGCCGGGCGTGGGACATTTCCAGATCCCAGGCAATCGCCGCCGGATGACCTTTGCCGACATCACCGGCATGGGCGGCAATGCGGCTGGCCATCACGCCCAGATAGACATCTTCGGCACTGGGCATACCGATGTGTTCGGCCGGGGTCACATAGCAGAGAAAGTCCGCGCCATAATAGGCGGCAATCGCTCCGCCAATGGCACCAGTGACATGATCCATCCCGGCCCCGGAATCAGTGGGCAGACAACCAAAGACAAAGTAGGGTGCACCACCGCATAATTGTTTTTGTAATTGGACAGTCGTTTGAATCTGATCCAGCGGCACGTGGCCAGGACCTTTAACCATCACCTGAACGCCAGCCGCCCGGGCCTTTTTAACCAGGCCGCCGAGGATCACCAATTCATGAACCTGAGCGCCATCCAGTGAATCAGCGATACAGCCGGGACGCATGCCGTCGGCAAAACTCAGGACGACATCATATTTTTTACAGATTTCCAGGACCCGGTCATATTGGGTAAAGAAAGGATTTTCACAGTGGTTGTGAATCATCCAGCCGATCAGATGGGAGCCTCCATAACTTACCAGGGGATCAATCCGGCCTTCTTCTTTGGCGCGGTTGATCACGTCCATGGTGGTGCCGCAGTGCAGGGCTAAAAAGCTGACACCATCAGCAGCCTGTTTTTCCATCATCGCAAACATGTCGTCGGCGGTCATATCTAAAGCGGTACCATATTTTTCCTGAGCCATGGCCAAGGTTTGATACAGGGGCAGGGTACCGACTGGCCGATCCACTGTAGCTAAGACTTTTTCACGCATTGCATCGATTGGGCCCCGGACACTTAAGTCCATCAGGGTATCGGCCTTGGCCTTAACGGCCTGGTCAATTTTAGCCATTTCACTGGCGATGGTGTCGTCAACTTCATACATCCCGACGCTGGCTGAGACCTTGGTAAACAGTCCTTTACCGACTGCCACCGGGTTGATATTGGGGCGGGCGCTTTTAAGAATAACGATTTCGCCAGCGGCCACTCCCTGGCGAATCAGCTCGGGATCGAGTCCTTCTTTTTCGGCCACATAAATCATTTCGGCGGTGATTTCACCCGCCCGTGCTTTTTCCAGAATTGTCATTGTTTCCTCCTGAATGATTGTTGGTATTTTAGAAAAAAAAAAAGCCCACAGCATTTATAAAAAAAATAACCGCCATGAACTTTACCTTCGTTCATTCAGGATCGATCATAGGCAGGTCTCCTGACTTGGGGTTTTAGCGCTACGCCACACCTTCCCATTAAAAAACAGTGGTCTTTGTGGTTTGCTCCGCCCTTACAGTGATGGGTTCGTTCAGGACTCTCACCTGATTCCCTATTCTCCTTATTGCTAAGGCACCATATGCTCGCTTTTCGATTTACTTGTTTTTGATTATACAACCTAAAAAATAAATGTGCAAGAAAAAAATTAAAAAAATGATTTGGACAGTTGAGATAAAAAAAGAATCAAACTATGTTATAATAAATCAAATGAATGAGGGAGGTGAGAGGATGAATCTTGTTTTTATCTGGTTGATTTTGTTTATCGTTTTTCTGGTAGCTGAACTGGTTACAGCTGGGGCGTTGGTTTCAATCTGGTTTTGTGTGGGCTCTTTGGTGGCTTTAGTTGCTGCCTATTTTGGCGCGGCTTTCTGGGTGCAGATGATCGTTTTTTTTGTCGTTTCCATTGGTTTATTATTGGGTACAAAGCCGTTTTTAAAGAAACATCTGGATCCCAAAAAAATGGCGACCAATGCCGATCGGATCCTTAAAAACCGGGGCATTGTTGAAGAAGAAATCAATAACCTCAAAGGTCAGGGGGCGGTCAAAATAGACGGGAAGTCCTGGTCAGCCCGGAATGTCGATGGTGAGGCTGTTATTCCGATTGGTGCTGAAGTGACTGTTGTGGGAATCGAAGGCGTTAAGGCCATGGTTCGGGCGGCTGAGAAAGAAACTATTTCAAAATAAAAGGAGGAAAAAACATGTATGGGCTCATTATTTTAGGTGTCATCTTTATCATTTTTATTGTTGTGATTATTGTCAATGCCAAGATTGTTCCTCAGGCCAATGCCTATGTAGTCGAACGGCTGGGAGCTTATCATTCTACCTGGGAAACCGGTTTTCATATTGCGATACCAATTATTGACCGGATCTCCAAACGAATCAGTTTAAAAGAGCGGGTAGCCGATTTTCCACCACAACCGGTTATCACCAAAGATAACGTCACAATGCAAATTGACACGGTTATATATTTGCAGGTAACCGATCCCAAATTTTATATGTATGGGGTGGATAATCCCATGAAGGCGATTGAAAACTTAACGGCTACGACCCTTCGTAATATCATCGGGGATATGGAGCTTGATGCAACGCTCACCTCCCGAGATGTCATTAATACCAAGATGCGGGTGATTCTCGATGAAGCCACCGATCCCTGGGGGATTAAAATCAATCGGGTGGAGCTTAAAAATATTATGCCACCAGAAGCGATCCAAAATGCGATGGAACGGCAGATGAAGGCCGAGCGGGAACGACGTGAAAAAATTCTTCAGGCCGAAGGGGAAAAAGCCAGCGCCATTCTGGTGGCAGAAGGTGAAAAATCTGCGGCAATTTTGCAGGCAGAAGGTTTGAAAGCGGCCGCTATTTTAAGCGCTGAAGCAGACCGGGAAGCCCAGATCAGACGGGCAGAAGGGGAAGCCGAAGCGATTATCACGGTTCAGGAAGCTGTTGCCAATGGGGTTAAAATGTTAAACGCTGCTGATCCAATCCAGTCGGTGATTGCGCTGAAGAGCTTATCAACCTTTGAAAAGGTAGCTGATGGCAAAGCCACCAAGATCATTATACCATCTGAAATTCAGAGCTTGGCCGGTCTGGCCACATCCCTCAGTGAAATTATGAAGGATCAGGCTAAAGTCAGTCAATAGAGTAATTTATAAACAACCATGAATGGGCAATTGGGAAATGGCTAGTCGTTTCTCAATTGCCCTAAGTTTTTAAATACATCAATTAAGAAAGAAGGAATATTTTTGGAAATCACAAATACGCAACTCATCAAACGTTTTATACCCTATTATCAAAAATACAAGTGGATTCTGTTGTTGGATTTATTTTGCGCGACCCTAACGACCGTTTGCGATCTGGTATTGCCGTTAATTGTTCGGTTCATTACCAACACCGCCATCAATGATCTGGCCAGTCTGACCGTGGAGATTATCTTGAAACTGGGACTATTATATCTGGCGTTGCGGCTCATCGATGCGGTAGCCAATTATTTTATGGCCGATATCGGTCATGTGATGGGGGCAAGGATCGAAACTGATATGCGTCGGGATCTTTTTTCCCATCTGCAGAAGTTATCTTTTTCGTTTTACAGTGATACGAAAATCGGCCAGCTGATGTCCCGAATGACCTCGGATCTTTTTGACGTCACCGAATTTGCCCATCATTGTCCGGAGGAGTTTTTTATTGCCGCGCTAAAAATTGGGATTTCATTTGCGATTCTGAGTTCCGTCAATCTCTGGCTGACAGTAATTATTTTTATGGCCCTACCGGTGATGTTTTTAACCACTACTTTTTTCCGCAAGCGGATGCGCCGGGAGATGAAGCGCTCCCGGGTGCAGACCGGGGAGATCAATGCCCAAGTGGAAGACAATCTGCTGGGGATTCGGGTGGTTAAGTCCTTTGCCAATGAAACGATTGAAGAGCTGAAGTTTGAAGCGGGAAACAGTCAGTTTTTGGAAATAAAGAAGAAAACTTATCGCTATTTTGCGGGATTTCAGACTACGACCCGGCTCTTTGACGGCCTGATGTATCTGCTGGTGATGGTTTGTGGAGGGATTTTTATGATTTACGGCGCCATTAATCCCGGGGATTATGTGGCCTACCTGATGTATGTCACGACGTTGCTTACCTCGATCCGCCGGATTGTCGAGTTTGCCGAGCAGTTTCAACGGGGGATGACCGGATTTGAGCGCTTTATCGAAATTCTTGATGAACCGACCGAATATGAAAATCAGGCGAATGAGGTGGAACTCACCGATGTGGTTGGTGATATCCGTTTTGAAGATGTCAGCTTTCAGTACAACGATGGTGGTGATGCGGTGCTGTCTCATATCGATGTTGAGGTGAAGGCAGGGCAAAATATTGCCATAGTCGGACCGTCCGGCAGCGGAAAAACGACCATGTGTCATCTGATTCCGCGCTTCTACAATGTGAGCTCCGGCCGGATTCTGATTGATGGTCAGGATATTCAGGGTTTGACCCTCCATTCGCTGCGAACCCAGGTGGGGGTTGTTCAGCAGGACGTTTATCTTTTTTCGGGGACGGTCTATGAGAACATCAGCTATGGTCGGAATGATGCTGGCCGGGACAGCGTCATTCAGGCGGCCAAACACGCCGGGGCCCATGAATTTATTGAAAAGCTGCCTCAGGGTTATGATACCCATATCGGCGAACGGGGGATCAAACTTTCAGGCGGTCAGAAGCAGCGAATCAGTATTGCCCGGGTATTTTTAAAAAATCCACCGATTCTGATTCTTGATGAGGCGACCTCGGCCCTGGATAATGAAAGCGAACGGATTGTTCAGGAATCCCTAAAAGAGCTGACTCGGGGTCGAACCACCTTTACCATTGCTCATCGGCTGACCACCATCAAAAATGCCGACTCGATCTTGGTTCTTACCGAAGACGGGATTGTCGAAAAAGGCTCTCATGAGGAACTGCTCCGGGAAGAAGGGGTCTACTACGATCTCTACCAGATGTACCGGGAGCTGGATGAATTAAACGAAGAGTTTTAGCCGTTCATATTGCCGCAGTTGTAGCCAGCCAGGTCCAGGGTGATGGATTTGATGCCGAGGTTTTTCAGGGTGTCGATCAGGGCCAGGCGGTTGTCGATGATAGTGGTAAAATCGTCAGGGTCGCATTCGATTTTAGCGGTATCGCCCAGCAGTCGCAGCCGGTATTGGCTTAAGCCCAGGGATTTGAGAAAATCCTCCCCGGCTTCTATAGCCGCCAGAGCGGCCGGAGTAATCGGCGTGTTGGTAGGAATCCGGGTGGCCAGGCAGGCCATCGCCGGTTTGGTGGCTGTTGGTAAGCCGTAATAGGCCGAGAGATCCCGAATATCCTGCTTGGTTAGTCCAGACTCTTTTAATGGGCTAAAAACCCCCAACTCACCGAGAGCTTTAATCCCGGGTCGGTAGTCCTTCATATCATCAAGATTGGAGCCGTCCAGAATTACCTCGTAGCCATTGGCCAGAGCAGCATCTTTGATCTGGGTAAAAATAAATTTTTTGCAATGATAACAGCGATCAGTTGGGTTTTTTACAAAATTTTCCAATGCAAAGACATCGGCTTCAAGCACTAAGGGGATTGCTCCGATGGCTTTGGCCAGCGCTTGGGCTTCGGCAAATTCCGATTTGGGCAGCATCGCACCGTTAACGGTAATGGGCAATACAGCATCTCCTAGCACAGAAACTGCTACCTGCAGCAACAGGGTACTGTCGACACCGCCGGAAAAGGCAATACTGACTTTGGGGAAACGTTTGATATTATCTTTCAAAACAACCAGTTTTTCGGCAAGAACCGGGGTTAGGATGGTATTTATTTCCATGGCATCTCCTTGTATGTATCAATTTGAATTCTTTGATTGGGATGGTGGCTATATTATAACTCCTTAAGAGGGTTCCCCGCCAGTAAATATTTTGTTATAATGTTTACATTAAATAAGTAATTGCGTAATTTATAAACATTGAAAAAGATTTACTTTGATGTCGGCTTTCGCAAACCGCCAGCGAAGCAAATTGCTATTACCAGGTTTACATTAAAAAGTAGGGGGAATATGGAATGTCCGTAAAAAAAGCTATCTCACTGGGGGTGGGAATTGGAGTTTTGTTTATCATTGTGCTGATTATATATGGGGTAACCCATACATTTAATCAGACCAAAAGGGAGGATCATCTGGTCAAAGGGGTGGATCTGTCTGCTTACCAGGGCGATATTGATTGGGAACTATTGGCTGATCAGAATATTGATTTCGCCTTCATCAAAGCTACAGAGGGTGATGATTATGTGGACACGAAATTTAAAACGAACTGGGAAGCGAGTCAGAAAACAGCCCTTAAGGTCGGTGCATATCACTTTTTAAATTATGACACGACGGGTAAAGCGCAAGCGCAGAACTTTATTGCCAATGTACCGGTTTCAGATCAGAACCTCCCACCGGTCGTCGATCTGGAATTGTATGGAATTTATGAAGACAATGCCTTACCGAAGGAACAGGTTAAGGTTATCCTTGATGAATTTCTAAAGGAACTGGAAAATCATTATGGGGTAAAACCAATAATTTATACCACCCAGCGCATTTTTAAAATGTATATTGGAACCGACTATAAAGATTATCAAATCTGGATCGTCGATCTGGATAATGCCTGGCCTGAAACGTTGCCAAACGGTGAAACCTTTACCTTCTGGCAATATAGTCACCGGGGTATGATGGACGGCTATGATGGTGATGAAACGTTTATTGATATGAACCTTTACAACGGCACTTACGCTGAATTTATTGAAGAATTCTTCTGACAATCTGAAAAAGCTGCCAAGACGGCAGCTTTTATAGTTACTGGATTATTTTTCACAGCATGTGTTTAATTATAAACTTGCTTTCCATAAACCATGAAGGTTACAATATTCATAGGCTGCAATGACTTTATCCCCAGGGGTTAGAGCAAATTCGGCTTTCGGTGCCCCGGTTTCGGCCAGACATTTTCGTTGGCCACCTTCGGTGGTTTCAAGATAGACCCAGGCGATATGGTGTTCAGGCGTCATTGGATGGGGAACACTACCAATATCAACGGTGACGGTATTGCCATTTACGGTGATGACAGGAACGTGTTTTTCCTGAGCGGCATCAGTCGTATTGGGAACAACTTCTGTCATGGGATCGCCACAGCAGATCATTTGAGCACCTGATTCGTGAATCATTCCTACGAAATTCCCACAATGTTTACAGACGAAAAATTTTGGTTCTTTACACATAATAGACCTCCTAAGTCAATGTTAATCTCTTTTGTTATATTCCCCAAAAATAAAGAAATAAACAGATTAGATTAATTCTTATCTATATTATAACATAAGATTCAAGAAAGTGAAGACACAAATTGTTAATTTTGAAAGGAGCGAAGCGTTGCTTCGAGAAGAAAGATGGAAAAACAATGGCTTTTATGGGCAAGAGAATTACAATCAATCTCACAGTCGGGGTTAACCTACTGCAAAAATGACTATGATTTGGTCCGCTATCGTGAAATTGAAAAGCTGTCCCGAGAAATCATCGAAAAACATACAGAGATTTCCCATGAGGTGATTAAAGATTACTATATCAGGGAAGAAGGCTATTTAACGCCCAAGGTCGATGTTCGGGGTGGTGTGATTGTCGACAATAAGATCCTGCTGGTGCGGGAAAAGATTGATGGCCGTTGGTCTCTGCCGGGGGGGTGGGCTGATGTCAACCGGACACCCCAGGAAAATGTCATTAAAGAAGCCTTTGAAGAAGCTGGAGTGCTGGTTAAGCCAACCCGACTGGTGGGGCTGCTGGATCGCAGTAAATGGGTCCAGGATACCTGTCCGTATACTATTTATAAGATCCTGATGCTGTGTGAATTACTGGAGGGGGACTTTAAATGTAACGCTGAAACCATCGAGAGTGGTTTCTTTGCCATGGATCAGCTGCCACCGTTGTCACTGGGGCGAACCACCGAAGCACAGTTGACCCTATTTTTTAAAGCCCACCAAAATCCAGAATATCATCCGGTGTATGACTAAAGCTCAATAAAACCCACAAAAACTGCTGAGTGGCTGTTTTTGTGGGTTTGCTCATACAACATATGTGGTTGGTATGTTGGTACAGGTAATTGGAGTCGTAATCATTTTGGAAACAGCACTTTGTCCCTGGGATTGCAAGGTTTCTTCCACTGACTTGTTAATGGGCAAGGCACCAGCAATCATTTGGCCTTCTTCCGAGGCCGGGAAAAAATTTCCGTTCTTGTTCAGGAAGGTGGCATATACCCGGTATTGGGTTACTCCGTTGGCATCGACAAAGGTGTAAAACCCATCCTTGTCTTCCACTGGGGTATAGAATCCAAAGGGGAGTTCACCATCGTAAACGGTGGGAATTCCGTTACCCTTGTCAACCTTGGTCAGGGGAGAACTGCCGTTTTTCAAGGCCAGATAAACGTTTTGTTCGTCGACCCGATAATCCATTTGATAAAAACCTTGCTCCAGCAAATGAGACTGGTCGTCAGAGATAGATTCTTTTTTGCCGTAAACATAGTAAACCGGTTCTCCGGCGGTATTGGTATAACCAAAAACACCAAACTGAACAGTGGTCGTAGCGCCATTGGGATCATCCGGGATGGGATTAGTGATGCTTAAAATCGAGTCAAGATGCAGTCCATTGGGGATGGTTGCTGATGTGGGAACCGTCATCAAGGTGAGATAGGCGGTGGTACCGTCATCTTTGTCACAACCGGCAAAGAGTAAAACAATCAGGGAAATTAGTATGATAAATAAGAATCTTTTTTTTGACATGCCGTCGCTCCTGTTTCAAAGTTAAGTATATTTTATAACACTTTTGGTACAATAGCAATCACACTTTGGTCACAATTATGTCTAAGAATCAAACTTTCCTTGTGATTATGATGCTTTTCGTTTAAAATAATATCAATGGTTGAGGTTATCGGTACGGGTTATAATTTTCATTTTACCCTAGCTTTAACCAGGCGTAAGAAACGAGGAAACGAAAATGTGTGCACAAAAAAAACCTTTAATTGGGATTTTACCCTTATATGACAGCAATAAAAAGAGCATCTGGATGTACCCGGGATATCCCGAGGGGATAATTGCCGCCGGTGGAATCCCGGTGATTTTGTCAGTTTTGAATCACGACGAGGACATTGAAGCGATTGCCGAGCGATTGGATGGCTTTGTTTTCAGCGGAGGCCAGGATGTGGATCCGCAGCACTATGGCGAAGTTTTGCTAAAATACTGCAATGAAATCTATCCACCCCGTGATCATTTGGAATTACGACTGTTACGGGCAGTGATGGATCGGGATAAGCCGGTTTTCGGGGTCTGTCGGGGACTTCAATTATTTAACGTTGCATTAGGAGGAACACTCTACCAGGATATCAATAAGCAGGTCAACCGGGAATTGCCGATTCAGCATTTTCAACAAAACAATTATGAATTTCCAGTTCATGAGGTTATGGTCAATAAAAAATCCCGGCTGTATGAAATCATAGGAATGGAAATGATCCGGGTCAATAGTATGCATCATCAGGCGATTGCCCGCTTAGCACCCCAACTGACCGCCGCGGCGTTTAGCAGGGATGGCCTGGTGGAAGCGGTGGAAATCGAGGGTCTCGCTTTCGGTCTGGCAGTACAATGGCACCCTGAGTTTTTATGGCGGGATGATGAAAATACGTTGAGAATACTGCAGGCTTTTGTTGCTGCCTGCCGAAACTAAAAA
This sequence comes from Acetobacterium sp. MES1, assembly GCF_002237635.1. NCBI lineage: Bacteria > Bacillati > Bacillota > Clostridia > Eubacteriales > Eubacteriaceae > Acetobacterium > Acetobacterium sp. MES1. The sequence continues at coordinate 7,308 of NZ_MJUY01000025.1, read as the reverse complement.
AGGAATCCCAGCTGCTTTGATGCAGCCGGGATTCCTTTTTTGATATTGGCATGACTTAGCTATTTTGCCAGTCGCATCCCTTCACCGGATAAGATCGTGGCCACATCGGCATCAGTCAGCGTAAGTTCAAACCATTGCTGATAGTGGTCTTTGACGGTCTGGGTCAGATCGACATCGGCAAACAGCTCCGGATAAAAGGTCATAGCGATAAATAACGCAGCCATATGGGGTTCCATCGAACCAGGGTGGCCCCAGCGGGTGACACCGACCGGCAGGGTGGTGACTCGTTGCTCGGCCACGGCTCTTAAGCCCGACCATTTGGGATCGCTTAGCATATAGTTGCTGGCAATGATGTCATTGGCAATGATAGCATCGGGATCCCAACTGTAGATCTGTTCCAGAGTAGTCATCGTTTTTTCGGCATCAGTGATCAGACTACCGCCCTGAGTTGAAACATTGATAATCCCGGCGGCATCAGTGATCTGGCTACAGAGATCGCCAGCCAGGTCGGTTCGGGCGGCCTCGTTGACAGCATGGTAAACCCGGGGGCGGGCAGATTCCGGCAGACTGCTGACCCGCTCGGAAATCAGCGTCAGAGTTTGCTGGAGGGCGGCATTGTAATCGGTGGCCCGCTGTTCCTGATTAAAAACGGTGCCGGTTACGGCGATGGCCTTTTGGAGATCATCCAGGCTGGCATAGTCAATGACAACCCAGGGAATTCCGGCCTTATCGAGTTTTTCGATTTCCCCGGCATTTTCGGCGGTGCTTTTGCGCAGCAGTACCAGGTCGGTGTTGGTGGCCAGGAGTTCTTCAATATTAATGGCACCGTCGTTAAAGGGAACCGATACCGAACCAATATCCGGCCGTTTATAGGACATCAGTACATCCCGCTTGATGCCGTTGGGAATGCCGACGATCTTAGCTTCCTGGCCCAGCATCGTCATGATGTGAGCGGTGGAGGCGTAGAGACAGGCAACCCGCTGGGGATCTGCCGGAATTTCTACTTCCCGATTTAGACAATCGACAATTGTTTTGGTTGGTACCGTTGTGGCTTGGTTCTGGATCTGGCAGCCGGTCAGGGTGCTTAGCAGTAATCCGACGAGTAGCAGGGTGCCAAACAGAAAGTAATTTCTTTTGAGCATGGAATGATCCTTTCTAGATAAATCAGTTAAGTCAGTCAGCGGATATTTTTTAGTGGCACAATAAATTTCCGATGAATTCCGGCCTCATCGGTGGTACCAGTGGTGGCAATGATTTTAAAGACGTCTTTGAGATTATCGCTGGTAATCACAGTCGATGGGGGGCCAATGGCTTCGATTCTACCCTCGTTCATCAACGCCACCCGGGTGGGGACCGATGCATTTTCCAGATAAAAGGCCTGGTTGAGAAAGTGGGTAGCCATGATAATAGTTAGACCCCGTTCCTTGACCAGCCAGGTAATGATTTCCATTACCATCAGCTCATGACGAAAATCGAGGTGAGCAGTGGGTTCGTCCAGCACCATGATGCGGGCGTCCTGGGTCAGGGCCCGGGCAATCAGCACCAGTTGCAGTTCGCCGCCGCTGAGTTCGGTGTAAAGCCGTTCCTCAAAACCTTTGAGACCCACTTGGTCAAGGCTTTCTCGAGCTCGTTGCCGCTGGTTACTGTCCGGTGCACCAAAGCCTCGGGTGGCGGCGGTGCGGCCCATTACCACAATGTCCAGCACTGTATAAGGAAAGGTTTTGGTGTGACTCTGGGGGACATAAGCAATATTCTGGGCAAATTCCCGAGGTTTCAACTGGGTAAGACGGGTGCCACCGACTTCAATGGTTCCTTGTTGCGGCTGATTGATCCCTAGGATACTGTCAATCAGAGTGGTTTTGCCACAGCCATTAGGGCCGATCACACAGAAGACTTCTCCGGGCTGAACCACAAAGCTGATATTCTCAAAAATCAGCCGTTTGGGGGTGTAGCCAAAACTCAGGTTGTTTAAACGCAACACGATTCTTACCAGCTCCTTCCTTTGGTTTTTTTTAGCAGATAAATAAAAAAGGGACCGCCAATCAGAGCGGTGACAATTCCCAGCGGGATTTCGCCGCCGGTTAAGCTGCGGCAGAGAGTGTCGCAGAAAATAACAAAACAGGCTCCCAGCGACATGCTAGCCGGTACAAGCCACTTGTTGTCATTGCCCACCAGCATCCGACCTATATGGGGAATAATTAGCCCGATCCAGCCGACGATGCCGCTGACGCAGACGGCTCCGGCGGTGGCCAGGGTGGCAAAGGCGATAATAGCAGCTTTATTGGCTGGCACATTGATCCCCAGGGTACGAGCTTCACGATCACCCATTGACAGGACATTGAGGCGGTAGCGTAAGATCAGCATGCCAGCCATCCCCAGAGCCATTGGGAAGAGGGCCAGGAAGACATCGGCAGTTTTAGTGGAGGCCAGACTGCCCATCAACCAGAAGGTGATCGCTGGCAGTTGGGTAGCGGTATCGGCCAGGTATTTGAGCAGTGAGATCAGCGCCGAAAAAATCGATTGAATAATGGTGCCACCCAGTACTAGGGTGATGGTAGTGGAAGTGTTGTCGATTTTCCCGGCAAAGTAGCTGAGAATTACCGCCAGAATTCCAAAGCCGAAGGCAAACAAGGGTGTTAAAAAAATCGAGTTGAACAGCACAATCGCCAAAGCAGCTCCGAAGCCAGCCCCGGCCGAAACCCCGAGAATACCACTGGAAACCAGAGGATTGCGAAAGAGGCTCTGAAAGGCGGCCCCGCTGGCGCCCAGAGCCGCCCCCACCATGGCACCCTGAAAGGCCCGAGGAAAACGAATCTGTAGAATCACCGTAGCAGTTTCAGCGCTGACACCACGACGGGTGCCGGTGAGCCCCTGCCACAGGGTTGTCAGGACATCGTTTAAAGATACATAGTAACGGCCGATGCAAAGGGTGCCAAAGAAAAAGAACAGTGGTAGGAGAATCAGGATGATGGTGACAAGTGTTTTTTTTTGCGGTGACATTTAGGCTTTTTTACGTCGGACGATGACGATTCCCACGACAATTGCAATCGCCATCAGACCAATGATGATCCCGGTGGTATTTAGACCGGAACCGCTATTTGCTGTTTCAGAAGTAGCTTGGTTGGCAGCTTCGTTTGTTCCGGCGGTGGTAAAGGTTAAAGTGATGGGAGCTGTCAGAACATCGCCGCTTTTGGAACTTAGGGTGGTGTCAACCTTGATAGTATAAACGGTGCCCTCTTTAAGCGGTTTGCTGGGAACGATGTTGATGAAGTTTCTAAGATCCGGTTCCAATTGGTCATCGGCCATGGTGATTTCGGCTGCCACCGGCTGATCTCCGGCCCAGAGGCTGACAGCTTTGAGGTTGGCATCCCGGACGGTGGCATAGGCGACGTTTTTACTGAATTCCAGTTTGATCGGTGTATCAATAGCAATTTCGGTGGATTTGTCAGCCGGGGTGACAGTGACGATAGTCAGCGGTTCGGTACTACCACCGCCAGTGCCGTCGCCGCTGCCTGGTGCCGTGGTGGTTTCACTTGCAGACCCGCTGCCACCACCGGAACCATCGCCACTGCCACCACCGGAGCCATTACCGCCAGCTGCCATAACGCTGCCGCAGCATCCAAAGGCCAACAGGCCGATTAACAATAAGGATAGGACTGTTTTTGTAAAGTTTTTTGGTTTCATGTTTTCCTCCTAAAAATAAAATAAAGATTTCATACAACGGATTCCCGCTCCGACAAAGCGCCGATAGCGGCAATTATAACAGGAAATGGTTTCCTCGGCCAACCATTCTTCTTCCACATCGGGCTTAAATTCAGGGCAGTTTATTGCCAAGGTTTGTGCCTGTTTCCAGGCTTCCATCGGAAGTTGATGTTGATCAGACATAGAAGTGCTCTCCCAGTTGGCGGATTTCGGCTTTGGGTATTGTAACGTACTGATTATTTTTGTCCTGACGGACAAAAAGTACATAATGGTGGCGGTAAAGTACTGTTTTGGAGCGATTGCCCAGGCGGATTAGGGTCGTATCGGCCAGTGGTTCCTTACTGGTCAGATCGAGAACCTGTTCGACTTCGGGGAGGTTTTTGAGATCCGCAACTGTGTAGCTTTGGTTGATTACGGCATTTTTGAGAGCTCCTTTGATTTCTCCGTCACAGCCGAATAATCGCAATCCAACTCCGGCCAGGGCGCCGATAATACCCTGGCCGGTACCGCCGTGTTCGGACAGATGGAGCTGGTGGTTACGGGCACAGGCCATTGCGTCATCTTTAGTCAGAATTGTCTGCTTGGCCTGGATACCAAACTCCATCAATTCGTCATAATGACAGCTGTCGTCATAAGCTAGCACGCATAGACCAGGGTCGGAACCCACTGCAGCAACGGTATCGAGATGTTTGGCAGCCAGATCGATGATGGTGGCTAGAGCGTCATCTGGGGCTTCGCCGTAAAAACACATCGAGCTGTTATGGGAGGTGTAGGGTATATCCTCATGTATATAAAGCTGGTGTCGGGTCACCAGGGAACAGGGCCCATAGCCCTGGCGGATAATTTTTTCCTGAATCTGCTCGGCGATGGTTCCGGTACCGATGGAATCGAGGTTGTCGGTGTCGTCAATACAAAGGTAAAATTTCATGGCGGAAAACTCCTTGGTTTAATTTGCTGAATATAGTCATTATAAGTGAAGTGATTATAATTGTAAACCGCCTGATAATGATGGTATAATAATACAATCATTATGAAACTGGAAGAAAATGCGATGACAAAAACGAAAATTGATAAAATAACGTGGTTACTTGAGCATCTCCAGGATTTTTGGGAAGAAGCCAGAGAAAATAAAATCAAGGCTTTTGTTTATATTTCGCTGCGGATTTTGGTGGTTATGGTCTTAATCGCTGAGATTTTCAATCGCAATTATAACAATGTCTTTCTTTGTGTACTGACGCTGATTCTCTTTATGATTCCCAACTTTCTCAACAAGCGACTCAATATTGTGCTGCCCGGAACCTTGGAGATTATTGTACTGTTATTTATTTTTGGGGCCGAGATTCTTGGGGAAATCAATGAGTATTATTTGATCTTTGATCGCTGGGACGATATGCTTCACACAATCAACGGCTTTCTTTGTGCAGCCATCGGTTTTTCAATGATTGACATCCTTAACCGTAACGAAAAAGTAACTTTTTCGCTATCACCGGCTTTTGTGGCCCTGGTAGCCTTTTGTTTTTCGATGACAGTGGGTGTAGTCTGGGAGTTTTTTGAATTTGGAATGGATCTGTTTTTTCAAACTGACATGCAGAAGGATAAGGTCTTGACGGTGATCAGTTCAGTGTTTTTTAATCCTGAAGGAAAGAATGTGGCAGTGGTGATGCCGATCGAGAGCATGGTTGTCAATGGGATACCTTGGCATTATGGAGGCTATATCGATATTGGCTTGTATGATACCATGAACGACTTGTTTGTCAATTTTATCGGAGCGATGACCTTTTCAATCATCGGGTATTTTTATATTAAAAACCGCAGCAAAGGGAAGTTTGCCAAGCGGTTTATGCCTCGCCGAAAAACTGAAGCGGAGATTTTAGAAGAACGGGAACACTACGAAAATAAGCATCACCACGATTCGTGAAAAAAATATACAATTTTATAAAAAAAGACTTTTATTCTTGATTTGAATATGCTATAATAACTTTCGTGGCCAACGGAAGTATCCTAGGTCACGATATGCGTGCCCTTGGCTCAGCTGGATAGAGCGTTCGGCTACGAACCGGAAGGTCGGGGGTTCGAATCCCTCAGGGCACGCCATAAAACGCATTTTAATCCCATTCGCAAGTTTCTTGTGGATGGGATTTTTTCATAATTAACCAAAAATTAACCAATAGAGATGACACTTGTTCTTTCCTCCTTTTTATAAAGCGCATCAATGAGTGATGCTGTTTTCGTTTTTCTTAGAAATAATATCTTTTACACAGCTGTGATTTTTATTGATCCGGATGGTTAAGCCCAGGTTAAAGCAAATAATTCGCCCTGTCGCATTCCAGTATCTAGGGCGGTATTAAAGAGCGTTGAATCATTGAAATTTTTCGCAAGCTGAATATTTCTTTTCAATAACAAAGGGGTGTGTAGTAGTCGTGTGATTGCTGCACACCCTTTTTGTTGTGCTTAAAATTTGATTTAAGAAGGATCAGACAGCTAAATAATGAGGGTGGGGACAACGTTAGAGCACCGAAAACAGAAGCGTGGTGTGGTAGAGCCTAAATAATAAATCTATTCGGCTTTTTAATGTGCTGCTGCATTAAAATGTCGTCATTGGGGATGAGAATGTAAACCCAAGTAAAATAATCACGGTTCGGGGAAAACTTCGGGAGAGATTTTGGATTCGTTAAGGTGTTTATCACCTTTGTAGTTTGGACGAAGGATGATGAGAATCCAGTGGTCATGAAAAAACAACCTATCCAGCAGACTTTTTTAATAAATGATGTAGAAATGACAAGCTTTATGCTTTTTTGCATTCAGGATTTCTACGCCCTTTTTTAGTGATTGAAAAAGAAAATAAAAGTATTTTGATCGCAATCACAAACTTTTCAACATGGGTAGATATGGTAAATCTGTTTCCTCGGGAAACAGAAAACAATCAAGGAGGTTATTGATAAGAAAAATGAATCGCTGTGTTTAGACGTGTCAAAAAGGGGTTATTAGTAAGAATAACAGTCACAAAGGAGGTATATCAGTAAGAAAAGTGATGAAAATGATATGTTTCGACATTTGGATATAGTCACGAATCGGGTTTAGGATGATAAAACAAGAATTTGAGAGGTGAACTACAAATGAATTCTGTATTTGAAAGTTATGCCAATGTTGTTAAAAATGAGTGGGGTTATTATCCGGTATTTCCTCCGGGATATCCACTATCACTGGGTGATTTTGGATCGGTTGATGATGGGATATTCACTCGAAAAGGTAATGTAAAAGATTTTGGCATCACAGCAAAGAAATTAAAGGGAGAAACATCTGATAATAAAATTGATTTTAGCAAAGGTGTTGATTTCAATGTGTCATTAGCTCCCAGCGTCACGGTACCAGATATGTTTGAAGCAAGTTTGAAAATTGCGTTTGGTGATTCATCTAAAGTATTTTTTTCATTTAACAATTGTCGGACTACATTAACCGATAATTATCAAGAATTGAAAAACAAAATCATTGAACTCTATAATAAAGATATCTGGAAAAAAGATTATTATGTCATTACTGAGTTAATAGAAGCAGATCGATCCACTGTTATTTTAGCTGATAGCAGTGAAGCAGAGATCGATTTTG